>CAADHA010000093.1 GCA_900696685.1 uncultured Planctomycetota bacterium | reverse complement strand
CGGCCGAAGGGCTGGTAGGCGTGCTGCTGGGCGGCGAGAATGCGCGCGAGGTCATCAGGCTTGAGTTCGCCGCACTCAACCAGCAGTTCGCCGATCCGCTTGAACACGGGGGGCCTTTCTACGCGCGGAAGATTCGACTCACCCCACGATTCGCAGAGCCTCATCGTGGGCGTGGGCGCATCCCGCGATTCGATCCGCCTCATCGCGGGCGTGAGGCGCATCCCACGATTCGATCCGCCTCATCGCGGGCGTGAGGCGCCTGGCGCAGAATCGGGTATTGAAGGGGCGGAGATAACCGCGCGATCACGCCCCGGCCGCGGGTCGGGCCGCCTGTGCGGGCTGAATCTGCGGCTCAACCAGCGGCTGAGGCAGAACCTGGTTCCGGTAAACACGGGCGATGCGAGGCGACAGGCCGCACAAAAGCATGTACGGCTGCACGTTCGCCAGGCGCGCCAACGTGGGCAGGTGGTTGCCCGCGGCGGGATCGGCGCCGATGAGTTCGACGGCCGCCCCCACCGGGGCATCGACCGGCGCCACGTCGGTGAGGTCGATGGTGAACTGGTCCATGCTGATGCGGCCGATGACGGGGGCAGCCTGCCAGCCCGCGCTCGTCTGCACCCGGACCGTGGCCTTGTTGGAGAGGGCGACGGGATAGCCGTCCGCGTAACCGACAGGGACGAGGCCGACTCTCGTCCGGCGGCGGGCGCGCCAGGTGCGGCCGTAGCCGACGGTCGTGCCCGGCTCGATCCATTTGGTGTGGACAAGCCTGCTGGTCCAGGTGAGGATGGGCTTGAGGTCGTCTCCGGCCGCGAGATGGACCTGCTCAGCGAGCGCCTCGGCTCCGTAGCCGGTCCACGCGAGTCCGATGCGGACCATGTCGAGGTGGTGTCGCGGATCGCGCAGGGCGGCATGCGTGCCCGCCGTGTGAAGGCGGCAGGTCTCAGGGATGAGGCGGCCCATCTCGCTGACCAGCGCCGTGTAAGCGACGAGTTGCTCGTCGGTGGCGCGTTCGTCGGTCTCGGCGCTGGCGTAGTGCGTGAAGAAGCCGAAGAGTTCGACGGCGCGCGTGGAAGCGATGCGTTCGAGAATCTCGCGGACGTCGGCGACGTTCGCCCCGCCCCGGCTCATGCCCGTATCCACTTCGACGTGAACGGGCAGGCGGCAGCCGAAGCCGTCGGCGAGCTGGATGAGGTGGTTGAGGTGAGCCAGGTCGTGAACGACCGCATGCATTTTGCCCGAGACAATGGCGCGGTAGATAGGGCCGGAGCGCGGCGCATCATGCACCGGCATGAGCACGAGCACGGGAACCGCGATGTTGGCGCGCCAGAGTTGCTCGGCCTGTTCGAGGGTGTAGACGGCCAGGAGGTCGACTGGAAGGTGGTCCATCCATCGAGCGATACGGGCCGCGCCAAGGCCGTAGGCGTCGGCCTTGATGACGCAGCACAGTTCGCCGCCGCGGCCGATCAGGCGGCGGAGGACGGCGACGTTGTGCGCGAGGCGCTGGAGATCGACCTGGATTTCGCTGGTGGCGGACAAGGGGGCTTTCGTGGCGGCGGCGACTCGGCCGGGGCGTGGCGCCGGTCTGACTTGTATCGTACAGCGCGGTGTTCTATCATCAAGCATTCTCAGGGCCGCAGGCGTTCGCCCGGCTCTGCCGCCTCGACCAGGCCCGACCCGCCGCCGAGCGTGGGATCCCGAGCCTCGTTGAGAGTAAAGACGCACAGATGACTGAACTGACCCAGACCGTTCAATCCCCATTCTCGGACCTCGGGCTGCGCGCCAGCGTCTGCCGCGGCGTGGCTGAAGCGGGCTTCGAGCAGCCCACCGACATCCAGGCCCGCCTCATTCCCCTCATCCTCGCCGGCAAGGACGTCCTCGGCCAGGCGCGGACGGGAACAGGCAAGACGGCGGCGTTCGGCCTGCCGCTCCTGCACCTGGGCGACCCCAACGTGCAGGCCGAGGCCCTCATCCTCGTCCCCACGCGCGAACTGGCCATGCAGGTGGACACCGAGATCGGCAAGCTCGGCCGCTACACCCCCATCCGCTCCCAGCCGATCTACGGCGGACAGCGCCTGCGCAGCCAGATCGCAGAGTTCGAGAAGCGCAAACC
The DNA here is from genome assembly GCA_900696685.1 of uncultured Planctomycetota bacterium. Lineage (GTDB taxonomy): Bacteria > Planctomycetota > Phycisphaerae > Phycisphaerales > UBA5793 > UBA5793. Next base: position 44,033 of record CAADHA010000093.1, on the reverse strand, counting down.
CAATCTCGTCGTCGGCACGCCCGGCCGCGTCATGGACCTCCACGACCGCCGCGTCCTCTCCTACGCCAACATCAGGCGCGTCGTCCTCGACGAGGTCGATCGCATGCTCGACATCGGATTCCGGGAGGACATCCGCAAGATCCTCGGCGGGATCAAGAGGCCGGCGCAGTTCACATTCGTCAGCGCGACCATCACCGAGGAAATCGAGACGCTGGCGCGCAAGTACATGTCCGATCCCGTGAAGATCACAACCAGCGAAGGCGCCCTGACGGTGCGCCAGGTCGAGCAGAAGTACATCGCCGTCCAGCCGTGGGACAAGCGGGCGCTGCTCATGCATCTTCTCAAGCACGAGGAGCCGGACCTTACGCTGGTCTTCTGCCGCACGAAAGACACGGTGGACCGCCTGGCGCGGCACCTGGGCAAGCACGGCATCGAGGTCCATTCGCTGCACGGCGACATGCCGCAGAGCAAGCGCAACTCCATCGTGCGCAAGTTGCGGAGCGGGCACCTGAGCGTGGTCGTGGCGTCGGACCTCGCGGCCCGCGGCCTGGACGTCTCGGACATCTCGCACGTCATCAACTTCGACCTGCCCGAGGACCCCGAGGTGTACATCCACCGCATCGGCCGCACCGCCCGCGCGGGCAAGACCGGCATCGCGTGGAGTTTCGTCGCGCCCGACCAGGGAAAACTGCTCACCGCCATTGAAATGCTCGCGAATGTCGAGATCGGGGAACTCGAGTATCCCGACTTTGTGCCTGGCCCCGTGCCGGAGGACAAGCGCGCGGAGATGCCCAAGGCGCCCAAGGCGCAAGGCTCACCGCGCGGTCGAGCCGCCGGCCCCGAGGCGGTCTGGAAGGATGAGAGCGCCACGGTCGATGCCCAGCGGTTCCCAGGAGGCGTGGCGCCCTCAGGCCCGCCCAAGCGCCGGCTCGGCGGCCGCATGAAGTCGCGCCGCGGACGCTGAAACGCCGCGTGCGGCTTCGCGATACGATCACCCCATGCACACCTTCGGCCGCGATGAAATCCGCGATGCGCTGCGCCACGCGCGACCCGTCGTCGCGCTTGAAACCGCGGTCCTCACGCACGGCCTGCCGCGGCCGATCAATCTTGACGCGATCCGCGACATGGAGCAGGCCGTGCGCGCTGCCGGCGCTGTTCCCGCGACGATCGGAATCCTCGACGGTCAACTCATCGTCGGCCTCAGTGATGCGCAACTCGAGGAACTCGCGATCTGCAAGGGGTCCATCAAGGCTTCAAGCCGCGATCTCGCCTCGGTCCTGGCGCGCGGCGGCTCGGCGGGACTGACCGTCGCCGGCACGCTCGACGTCTGCCGCAATCTCGGCCTGCGCGTCTTCGCCACCGGCGGCATCGGCGGCGTTCATCGCGGATGGCGAGAGACGTTCGACGTCTCCGCTGACCTGCGCGCGATCGCTTCCACGCCGTGTTGCGTCGTGTGCAGCGGCGTCAAGGCGATTCTCGACGTGCCCGCAACGCTCGAGCATCTCGACACGCTCGGCGTGCCGGTGCTCGGCTATCGCACGGATCGGTTCCCGCAGTTCTGGTCTGCCGGCTCGGAGGCGCCCCGCGCGCCGCACCGCGTGGAGAGCGCGGCCGAGGCGGCGCGCGTGTGCCGCGTGCACTGGATCGATCTTCGCCTGGAGTCGGGGGTCGTGCTGGCCAATCCCGTGCCCGAAAGCGAAGCGCTGGAGCACGAGGAGATGGAGCGGGCGGTGGCGGCGGCAATCAAGCGGGCCGAATCCGCTGGCGTGCGCGGCGCCGCGCTCACGCCTTTCCTCCTCGACGCCGTCGCGCAGGCCACACAGGGTCGATCGTTGCGCGCCAACCTGGCGCTCCTCCGCGCCAACGCCGCCCTCGCGGCGGAAGTTGTGATCGAGATGGGTCGCCTGCCGGGCGCGAGCCGGTAGTCGACCGAGGCGGTTGCCTTCGCCAAACCTGGCGGCCCCGAACCGTACCTCTGTCCGACCGCTTGCCGCGGAGAGCCGGGCCTGAGAAAGTACACGCCACCCTGCTTTCCAGCCTCAGTGCTTCGACCGTTTCTGGATGCCCGCCTTCGCGGGCATGACGCCGAAGTTGTGATTGCCCCCGGAAGCGCCGCGGGCTTCAGGGAATATGCTTGGAGCGAGTCCGCAGACGCTGAGGGAGATGACATGTTCACGTGCCTGGTACTCAAAGCGGTGCTTGCCGCGACCGATCCGGCCTATCTCGTCCTCGTCGAGCGGGGTGGCGACGGGGCCTATCTCCCGGCCGCCGGCGCTCTCGCCGCTCAGCACGGCGGCCGGGTGGTCGAGTTCGACTCCGACGATTCCGGGGCACTGCTCACTCTGCTGCGCGAGCACAGCCCGCGCTACGTCGCGTTCGTCCTTCCGCCTCAGCGAATTGACGTGCAACTGGCACATCGCATTCTCGAAATCTCGACGCAGGTTGATGATGATCCCTTCGTGGATTTCGAGTACGGGTTCATCACGGGCCGCGACGGCGAGGCGGCGCTGCGGTTCGTCGAGCGCATCATTGCCGCGTGGAAGCGCGAGTACGGGCTGCGGTGCGGGTTCTTCGGATCGTGGGAGGGGCCGGTCGTGCCCACGATCAAGGGCAGCGGAGGCGCGGCCCGCGCACTCGGATTGGACATCTCCGCCCACCTCCTCGGCGTGAAAGAGAGCGATGAAGTCCGCGCCGAGAAGGCGCGTGCCGCCATGGCCGACTTCGCCGGACGCGACGTGCTCCTGTTCTTCTCGCACGGCTACCCGGACCGGATGGTCGCGTGCTTTGATGCGGCGAACCTGCGAGATTGGAACGTTGATCTCGGCGGCGCGATCCTCTTCAACTGCTCGTGCTACAACGGCGCGCCGGGGCGCTGGTGGGAGATCGGGCCCGGCGGCGCCTACCTCGATCGCGGCCTGACCCGCGCCGAAGACTCAGTCGCGCTCGCCATCATCGACGCCGGAGTCGCCGGCTACTTCGCCGGAATCGATCCATGGCACGGCCCGCTCGCCAACCAGGTCTTCCTTCTCGCGGTCGATGACGGCCTGAGCCTCGGCGGCGCAGCCAAGCGCATGTACGACCGCCTCGCGCTTGCCTACCTCCCTGAGCGCGTTCACTACGAGCCGATGAGCGAGCGCCGCTTCGCGGGCGAAGGGCGCGGCAACCGCCTCGGCAACGGAGCGGGCATGATCTACTACGGCGACCCGGCCCTCGCGCCTTTCTCGCGCAAGGCGGCCAAACTGCTCTCAGTCGGCACGGAAGTGATCGACGAACACTCGCTGCGCTGCACAATCGACATGAAGCCCATGCTCCAGGGCGCAATGAACGCCGCAGACGGAATGCTCCCACAGGCCCGGCTGATGGATTACTACAGTGTCCGCACTTCCGACCTCCTGGCCGAACTGAAAATGGAAGTCCACCGCGTCGTGCCGCTGCCCGAGGGTTGGACGGTCGTTTCGGGCGCTTCGGTCGAGTCACTCGTTTCGGGCGGGCGGGATGTTCCGGCGGGCGAAGTCGAGTGGGCCGTCGAGCAGACCCACGACGGGCCGATGCTCCACCTGCGCGTGCCGATCGACGCCCGGATGTTCGGCACGACGTGGCAGATGATAATCGCGCAGCGCGGCCTGACGGCGCGGGTCAGGATTACACGCGAGTAGGCATCCGCCGCTCACAGCCCCGGGCTGGTCTGCTCATCGAGATCGCTTCGCCGGTCGGCTTCGGCCCGGCCCGCCTGCCGGTCCAACTCGCGCTTCAGCAGTCGCATGCGAAGAAGCGATCGCACGCGCGTGAGCAACTCGATCCTGTTGAAGGGCTTGGAAAGGAAGTCGTCGGTGCCCGCCTCGGCGCCGCGCTCCACGTCGCCGACCTCATTGAGCGCGGTGACCATGAGGACGGGAATGTCTCGCGTCGCGGGGTCGGATTTGAGCCTCTGGCAGACCTCGAAGCCCGACATGCGAGGCATCATGATGTCCAGGAGGATCAGATCGGGCGGCCGCTGGGCAACGGCGGCCAGCGCCTCCACGCCGTCGAACGCGCTGCTGATCTCGCACGGCAGGGCCGAGAGGTACGCTTCGAGCAACTCGACATTCTGCCGGTTGTCATCCACGATCAGCACGTGGCACGAGGCGAAAGCCCGATCGTCCACAGGCTCGGCGGTCTTGGACGCATCGGTGCTCATGGCTGTCTCCGCGGCGCGCGGGAGGCTGGAAACGATTGTCGCGCGGCCGATTCATCGTAAACCCGATCACGCGGCGGGTCGAGTGCGGCACGCGGCAGGCCCGGCTACGCCCAGGGCGCACCGGCATCGAAGCGCGCCGGCCGCGACCTCGTTGCGACTCCGGGCCACGCGCCGTTTCACGGATCAACAGCGCGCATCACCGCGCCGATGATCGTGTCTGCCATGAGTAGCGAATCCTCCGCGATGCGCCAGCGGCCCGCGTCGAACAGGATCATGCCTCGCTGCGCATGAGCGTCGATGCACGCGACCAGCGCCGCATCCCGGCCGAGCGGGGCCGCAGCGCTGAGCACCGCCTCCGATTCAACGCCCTCCGAGAGACGCAGCCCCATCAGCAAGCGCTCGGCCAGTTGCGTGGCCGGCGCGGGCCGGTCGCACTCGATCAGCGGCGCCGGTCCGGTCGACTCCAGATAGCGGCCCAGGTGCGGCGCGTTCTTCCACCGCAGGCCCGCTACGTGGCCCGAGGCGCTGGGCCCGGCCGCGAGCCAGTCTTCACTGCGCCAATAGGCAAGGTTGTGCCGGCAGGCGAAGCCGGGCCGCGCGAAGTTGCTGATTTCATACGCTTCAAAGCCCGCCTCGGACAGCCGATGCCTCGTCGCCAGGAACATCTCCGCCTCAAGATCCTCATCCACACGCTCGACGCTCCCCTGCGACAGGCGCGCGGCGAGTGGAGTGTTCGGCTCGTAAGTGAGCGCGTAGCAACTCAGGTGAGAGGGCGCCAGCGCCAGCGCCGCGTCGAGGTCGCTGAGCCAGTCATTGAGATTCTGGCCCGGGATGCCGAAGATCAGGTCGAGATTGAGATTGGCCAGGCCCGCAGCACGGGCCATTTCGACGGCGCGGCCGACGCTTTCCGGCTCGTGCCAGCGTTCGAGGGACTTGAGATGAGCCGGGTTGAAGGACTGGGCGCCGATGCTCAGGCGGTTGACCCCGCCCTGCACGAGAATGTCGAGCAACTCGGCCGTCACCGTCTCCGGATTGGCCTCGACGGTGAATTCGGTGCGGGAATCCGGCCGGGCGAGGTCGCGGATGGCGGCCAGAAGCGGCAACCAGAGGGCGGGTTCGAGGAGGGTGGGCGTTCCACCCCCGACAAAAATCGTGCGCGCGGGAGGAGCCGCGCAGGGTCGAAGGCACAATAATTCACCGATCAGGCGGCGCGCGAACTCCGCCCGCCTCGGCCCGCTGTCTACGATGCTGTAGAAGTCGCAGTAGTGGCACTTGTGGAAGCAGAAGGGGATGTGGACGTAGAGTGATTGAGGCCGGGCCGGTGGGACCAGCCCGGCAAGAACGGCAGTGAGGTCGGCATCCGCCCCGGAAGTGCCGGGGCGAATGGTGCTCAGGATGGTCGGGTGGAGGGTCCGGCTCAAAGGTCTGTTTCCCGCGTTCGCCGGGAAGGGGTCGTCCGCCAGTTCGTGACAACGTCTGTCAGAGGCTAGCCATGCGTGCTTCACTCGTCATGTTCACTCCCGACGGCCAACGCCGGGATTTCGAGATCAAGACCGGCCGCCGGTACATCATCGGCCGCAAGGACACGTGCGATCTGCGCATCCCCCTGACGAGCGTCTCTCGCGAGCACGCGGCCGTCTACTACGACGATGAAGATGAAGAGTTCGTGGTCGAGGACCTCGGCTCGAGCAACGGCACGTTCGTGAACTCCGAGCAGGTGACAACAATGGGGCTGTGCCCCGGCGACGTGATCCTCATCGGCCCTGTGCCGCTCCAGGTGGTCATTAACGGCGAGCCGGAGAAACTCAAGCCACTCGCTATCCTCAAGCCCGACGAGGAAAGTGGAGGTGCGTCGCCGAAGACGGGGCCGGTGAGGCCGCCATCCCGGCGCCCGGCCCCTGCTGCACCGGCCGCGCGTGCGGGCGAGGCCGACAGCGTGCGCCTCAACGACGATGCGGGACCGGGCACCGAAGGCATCGACATGCCCGACGAGAGCGACAGTTTCTTCGCCCTCGACATAGACGAGGAAGAGAAATAGGCGATCGCCCGACCGCCGGCGCCGTGCCCGGCGCCCGCAAGTCGGAACTACGAGATCAGCAGCAGGCGGAACTGGCCGTTCTCGCGCACGATGTCGAGCGTGGTGAAGCGGAACGACCGCTCGAGGTGCGGGGCGATGCGCAGGCGATAGCCCTGGTCGACCGCCTCGGAGATCACTTCCGGGCTGCTCAGCCCGGCCGTCATCCGATTGAGCAGAATGAGCACATCGCGCTGATTGGCGATGAGCCAGTGCGCTGCGTCATGCGAATCCAGGCCGCGCTGCGAATAGAGCGCTTTCGCCGCGTCTGAGAGCAGTTGATCGTGAATGAGATCGACGTTCCCCTCGACGATCTGCTGGCGAAGATGGGCGACGAGGTGCTCGGGGCGGGGCGAGTTGAGCGTGACCGACCCGTCGTCACGGACGACGGTGAGTTGGGCGGCCTGCTGCGCCTGGGCGCGGTCGATGGCCTTGAGACGCTCTTCACGCACGTCGAGGCGGCCTATCTCGACCTGGCACGCGACAGGCACGGCCGCGGCGAGCGCACCGGCCAGCAGCAGCACCTTCGGCCGGAAGGCGATCATGCGCCGACCTCCGCGGCGGAGGGGGCGACCGCGACACGGGCCGGCTCGCTGTGCCCGCGCCTCCAGACGTCATGGCAGCGGAACTCGTCGTTCGGCTCCGGGAAGTCGCGGCGGCTGTGCACTCCACGGCTCTCGGTCCGCCATATTGCGCTGTTGCAGATCAGCGACGACACCAGCAGCATGTTCTGCGTCTCCCAGCCTTGCGGATCGTCGAATATCTTATCGAGCGTGTAGCGGCCCCAGAAGTCGATCATCTCTCGCACGTCGTCCATCGTCCGGCCGTCGCGGACGATGCCCAGGTGACGCCACATCACGCTGCGCAGGCTTGATCGCACGTCGGCGAGGTCCAGTCCGCCGTGCTCGGAGAGGGGGATGTCGCTGATGATGCGCTTGGGCGTGCGCGGGCCGTTGGACGGCTCGCGCTGTTCGGCGCAGGTGCGGCCGGTGATCTCGCCGTAAACCAGGCCTTCGAGGAGGCTGTTGCTCGCCAGCCGGTTGGCGCCATGGAGGCCCGAGCACGCCGCCTCGCCGCAGGCGTACAGTCCCGGCCGGTTGGTGCGGCCGCACGCATCGACGAAGATACCGCCGATGGTGTAATGGGCGCCCGGATGCACGGGAATGAGGTCGTGCTCGGGATCGATGTCGAAGCGCGCCAGTTGGGCGGCGATGCCGGGGAAGCGCTGGGCGAAGAATCCGGGCTTGAAGTGCCTCGCATCGAGGAAGACGTGCGTGTCGCCGGTCTGCGCGAGGTGGTCGATGATGCTGCGGCTGACGATGTCGCGCGGCGCCAATTCGGCCATCGGGTGCGCCGCCTGCATGAACCGCTGCCCGCGCCGATCGACGAGGTGCGCCCCTTCCCCGCGCACCGCCTCGGTGATGAGCGAACGCTCAGCCCCTGCGACGTAGAGCGTCGTGGGATGAAACTGGATGAAGGCCATGTCGGCGACGGCTGCGCCGGCGCGGCAGGCCATGGCGATGCCGTCGCCCGTCGTGCCCGCGGGGTTGGTCGTCTCGCGGTAGACCCCGCCCGCACCGCCGGTGGCAATGATCGTCGACCACGACCAGATCATCTGGAGGCCATATTTCGGATGATGCGTGATCGCCCCCACCACGGGGCTGTTGTCGGCCTCGGAGACGGTGAGCAGATCAAGCGCGAAGCAGTTCTCGAAGACGCGGATGGCAGGATTGGCCATGACCTGTGCGCCGAGGCAGCGGACGAGTTCGCGGCCTGTGGCGTCGCCGTCGGCGTGGAGGATGCGCGACTCGCGGTGCCCCCCCTCGCGCCCCAGGGAAATCTCCCCCTCCTCGTTGACGTCAAAGCGCATGCCCCAGCGGCGGAGTTCCTCGATGCGAGGCCGCGCGCCGGCGACGGTGGCCTCGACGACGGCGGCGTTGCACAGCCCCCCCCCGGTCGCGATCGTGTCCTCGACGTGCAGCCGGACTGCTGATTCGGATGCGCCGAGCACGGCCGCGATGCCGCCTTGCGCCCAGGCCGTGCTGGATCGCCTGAGGTCGGCCTTGGCGAGGAGGATGACTTCGCCGTGCTCCGCAGCCGCAAGCGCGGCCCGCAGGCCCGCCACTCCCGTCCCCACGATCAGCGTGTCGCAGAAAATCTGCGGCAGAAGGCTGGCGCGGAAGGGAATGAGGTAGCGGCGCTGGTCAAAGAGGGCGTGCATGAGTCAACGTCCGACCGCCCGTCCGTGAGCGCAGGGCCACGACGACAAAGGCCGCAGGCGACGGCGCGCGGAGGCTCAGTTGCCGCCGCCGCCGCGCGACGGGTCGCGGAACTTGGCGGGGTCGAAGCCTTCGAACATGCCGCCGCCCGAAGGCATCATCTTGCGGATCTCTTCCTGCATCAGCCGCGACAACTCATCGAGCAGCGCGCTGACCATGAGCCACTGGTCCACGAACTCGCCGCGGGCCGTGCGATCGGCGGTGTTCTCAAACGCGGTGATCATCGGGTTGAGGAACATGTCCACGAAGGCGCCCATTTCCTCGGGCAACTCCTGCGCCTCGAAGTACCACTGTCCGTCCACGAGAACGAAGTTCTGGCCCTCGAGCGCAGGCTCGTCATCCGTCCACGCCGTCGTGCGCGAGTTGTCATATGTGAACTCGACGGAGTCGAGATCGATGTTGCTGAGGTCGCCGATCTCCGCAAGGCCCGCGGCGTCGAGCGGGTTCTCACCGGGATTGATGCCTCCGCCCATGCCCCCGGTCATTCGATTGACCTGCTCGGCGAACCGGGGGTCTCTGGTGATCTCGATAAAACCCACGCCGAAGCGGTTGCGCGACGCCGTTTCCAGTTTCGCCATCGCGCCGGCCGTGCGCCCAAGCATGTTGAGCCAGGCCTGCTGTGCCGGCGTCTTCGCACTGAAGAGGCCGGGTATGTCCGCAAGGCGGCCGCCCTCCAGGATGGATCTGGCGTTGCGGAGCAGCGCAACCGGGCTTTCTCCGGCGCCGATGGGACCGGTGTCCTCGATCATCGGCGTGATCGCGCCGAGATCGGAGAAGTCGCGCACCTCGGCGACGGCCTGGCCGGTGATGTATTCGATGCTGTCGCGGATGAGCGTGGCGAGCTGGGCATTGCGCTGGCGCTCATCCGCGCTGCGCCCGCTTCCTTCGACGGAGCCGAGCGCTTCGCGGAGAACTTCGGCGGCGGCGTCGCGGGCCGCTTTGGCGCGGGCGTCAAGAGCGTCGGCGGCAGCGGCGTCCTGCCCGCTGCGCCCCAGCGCCTTCCCGTGAGCGGCCACGCGCCGGACGAGTTGCGCGAACTGTTCGATGCTCATCGACTGGCGCCAGAGAATCTGCCCGAGCGTCTGCTGCGCGCCGGCGGTGCTGCCCGCGCCCGCGGCGCCGGCGCTGCGCGCATCGCGAACGGCGGCTTCGGCCGCCTCGCGCGCCGCCTCGTAGCGGGCCATCAACTCGCCGTCGAAGCGCTGCGCCAAAGGCGCATAGACGGCGTTGAACGCCTCGACTGCCTGACGCAGATCGGCCTCAAGTTGACGCGCTTCCTTCGCAACTTCGTCCTGGCGGGCTTTGATCCGTGCGCGAGCCCCGTCGAGATCCTTCAACTCCCCTTCGGCTTCGAGGACACGCGTCTGCGCGCGGACGAGTTCGGGCTGAAGCACGCCGACCTCCGCATCGAGGCGCGACGCGGCAACCTGGTGCGAGTCGGACTGGCGGGACACGGCCGCGGCGCCCTCGGCGAGGGCGATACGCTGATCCAGCGGGGCTGTCCGCGCCGCCTCGCGCTTCCGCGCCGCCTCCTCGCCGAGACGGTTCGTCTCGCGAACTTCGGCGTCGATGCGGGCCTTCAGGTCGTTGATGCGCTTCTGAAGATCGCGGGACTCCGACTGGTAGCGCGCCAGGCGCGTCCGCGCATCCTGCGCCTGGCTTTCGATGTGGCGCAACGGCGCAGCAGGGTCGTACGCGGCATTGGAAGCGATGATCGCCTGGAGGTCGAGAATGGCGTCGATGTGAGCCGTGGCGAGGACGATTTCCTGGCTCAATCGCGAATCACTGCGGTCCGCCTCCTCGAGTCGCAGGCGCGCCAGGCCGAGGTTGGCTTCGGCGCGAAGGACCGCCTGCGCCGCCTGCTGATCTGAGAGTCCTCCGCCTGCCCCCGACAGGCCGCCCTGTATCTTCTGAAGGTTCGCCTGCTGCGTCTCGATGGGGCGGTGCTTGCCGCTCAGACGCGACAGGCTCTGCGCCTGAGCCGTGCTCATCCCCTCGGGTGGACCGGATGAGGCCACGCTGGACGCGAGGCTGCTCAGCGCATCGGACTGCTCGTCGGTCATCGGCGTCGGATAGGCGCTGCCGAGCGCATAGTTGTGGATTTCACGTGCAGCCTCGTTGAGCCTCTCCTCCGCGGCGTTGCGGGCCACTCCCTCGCTGCTGTCGCAGGCGGTCAGAGCCAGGGGCAGCGCCGCGAGCGGGGCGCCGAGCGCGCGAAGTGCTGATCTCGTGGAACCCTTCATTGCCAAGCCTTTCATCGAGGTGAGGCCAGTGGGCATCGTCTGGGAGCCGAACGTTCCGGTCGGGTCGATGGACACCCGGGACCGCACGCTTGGCCCGGAAAGGTAGTGTAGCCCCCTCCGCGTCGCGGGTGCAGTTCTGACCAGCGCTCGCGGGGGGTCGCGAGCGGCCAGGTGATCCCGCGCTCGGTCTTCGGGTCAGCCGTCGTAATCGCGGGACTGTTTCCGCTACCGTCTCTTGCCGCCGTCTCCGTCAGCAGGCTCCGCGCCCCCGCCGGGCACCTCGCCCTCGGGCTGGCGGACCACCGCCTCGCCGTCAAGGTCAAATCGGATTTCGGGCGGCTCAAAGCGGATCGGGTACTCGGGTCGAGGCATGTACATCGACCGCATCCACTCGACGGTGCGTGTGAACTTGATGTCTGCCTGGTCACGGAAAGCGGGTCTCCACCCTGCGACGTCAGGGTGGGGAAAGAAGGAGCAGTCCGCGGGAAGTCCCAGCTGGAGCAGAGGCGACCGCTCGGGCCGCTCGTAGTTGAGCATCGGCTCGCCGCGGTACTTCGAGCGTTCGAGGATGAGCAGGTTGGTGTAGACGGTGTTGGCTGTGTTGGCGCGCCTGTTGAAGAGGAAGAAACGGCCCGCCTCCGTCCCGCCGTGGCACTGGCTCGTCGCGCACGAGTTCATGAGCCAGACCGGGTGTACATTGAGCCGGAACTTGTTGAGCGAGAGCGGCTCGCTCTGGACCTGCACCTCGCCGTAGAGGTCGCGGGCCTGGAGTGCGAAGATGTCTGCGAGAATGTCCACGGGGTCGCGCCGGTAGTAGGCCTTGCGTCCCTCCGGCGTCGAAGGCAGCAGTTCGCTCGTGGCGAACTCGCTGAGCAGGCGCTCGATGGTCGACCGCCGCACCAGCAGGCGAGGCGGGTTCTTGAGGTCGATCTCGTAAACGCGAATGAGGTTGACCTGCTCATCGGTCAGGAGCGTCGTGGGGGTGGGCCGGCCCGACCTGCCTTCGCCCTGCTCGACGGGCGGGGCGGTCTGCCGCTCGAGGGCCGCCTCCTCCTGCTTCATCTGAAGTTCGATCTCGGCGTTGACGATGCGAAGCAGTTCGCGGGCCTCGTCGATGCGCGGATTGTCGTCGAGGAGTTCCTCGAGTTCGCGGGCGGCCAGTTCCAGCCGCTTGCGTCTGTGTATCCATTCGCACAACTGGAGCCGCTTCGCCCAGTCAAGCGGGTCGATGCCGCGCTTCAACTCGTCGTAGTGCTCCTCGAAGGTCCGCAGGGGGATGATCTCGAGGACATCCTTGATCTTGAAGCGCGTGTCGATGCCGGCGATCTCGAGCACGATCTCGAAGCGGTCGCGGTCCTTTATGCGTCCGCGGAAGCGCCGGCCGTCGGTCGTGATGAGCATGGACTGCCCCGGCCCGGAGGCAATGGGCGGGTCTTCGGCGCGGACGGGAGCAGGCTCCTGCCCCTCCTGGCCCTGCAAGGAAGGGACTGCGAGCAGCACGGCCGCCGCAGCCGCCAGAATGCTCAGCCGCCTCCTCGGGGGCCTTGATCGTGGGGAATCCGTCGAGTTCATGCGGCTTCTCCCGTCATAGTCTCGCCTTGCCGCCATGGGGCCGGGCCGGCCGAGGGCGGCACCTCGGCCGCGGCGCGATGTGCGCAGGCAGGCGTCGCCCCGAACGGCAAGCGTAACGCGGCGCGAGCGGCCGAGCAAGTTCCGCGCCCGGCGCGCCCTCCACTTCGAGACCGGATGCGCCGCACCGAAGGCGCATGCGGGAAATGCCCCCGCGCACGGCGCCCGCCGCCGCTGACGGCCATCAGCCCTTCGTGTCGCCGCGGGCGAAAATGCTCGCCACGTAGTTGAGCACATCCGTCGCCGACTGCTCGTTGTACCCGAAGTTCTTGATCATCCGCTGCTTCACGACATCGATCTTCGCCTGAGTCTCGTCATCCACCACGCTCGATACGAGGTTCTTGAGTTTGATGGTGTCGCGCTGGTCCTCAAAGAGTTTGAGTTCGAGCGCCTTGTACAGCCGGGCGTTCGTGTTGTACTCGAACTTCTTGTTGTCCAGCGACAGGGCGCCGATGTAGTTCATGATCTCCTGGCGGAAGTCGTCCTTGCGGCTCTCGGGAATCTCGATTTTCTCCTCGATCGACCGCATGAGACGCTCGTCCGGCTCCTCGTCGCGGCCGGTGTACTTGTTCTTGACGCGCTCGCGCTGGGTGTAGGCGCGGACGTTTTCGAGGTAGTTGGCGCAGAGGCGCTTGATCGCCTCTTCGTCGGCGGAGATCGCCCGCTGCACCTCGCTCTTGATGATGTCCTCATACTCATCCTTGACGACGGCGAGGAGTTCGCGGAACTTCTTCTTGGTCTCCTCGTCGGTGATGAGCGAATGGTTGTCCAGGCCCGATTCGAGGGCGTTCATCACCATGAACGGGTTGATGGTCTTCTCGTGCAGCGCCTGCTGGCAGACGAGCGTATTGGAAATCTTGTCCTGGATGTAGCGAGGGCTGATGCCGACCATGCCCTCGCGGTTGGCCTCCTCCATCAGTTCATGGACGCTGTCCTCGGTGTATCCGGGGATGGCCTTGCCGTTGTAGAGTTTCATCTTCTGCATCGGCGTGAGGCCGGCCTTCCTGGGCGTTTCGAGGCGCGTGAGCACCGCCCACATCGCCGCGACCTCGATCGTGTGCGGCGCGATGTGGATGTGCTTGATGCGGTGCGGGCCGAAGTCCTTCTGGTAGATCTTGATCTCGTCGTCGAGCCGGATGTTGTAAGGAATATCCACCTTGATCGTCCGGTCGCGGAACGCCTCCATCAACTCGTTGTTCTGGAGTTTCTTGTACTCCGGCTCGTTGGTGTGGCCGAGGATGACCTCGTCGATGTAGGTCTGCGCGAACTTCTTGGGCTTGATGAGGTGCTCCTGCGAGGCGCCGAGCAGGTCGTAGAGGAACGCCACGTCGAGTTTGAGCACCTCGATGAACTCGATCACGCCCCGGTTGGCGACGTTGAACTCGCCGTCAAAGTTGAAGGCCCGCGGATCGGAGTCCGAGCCGTAGAGCGCGATCTTGCGGTAGTTGATGTCGCCGGTGAGTTCGGTCGAGTCCTGGTTCTTCTCGTCCTTGGGCTGGAACGTTCCGATGCCGATGCGGTCCTTCTCGCTGAGCATGATGCGGCGTACGACGACGTGCTCGAGCATCTTGCGCCAGTCCCCGCCGTAGTGCTGCATGAGATCCCCGGAAACCTTGCGGCAGAAGGGGCAGAGCTCGCCCTCGAGCTGCAGCGTTCCCGTTCCGCCCGCGGCCCGGTACTTCTGACTGAGTTGATCGAGCAGGTCGGCCCGGGCCTCGCGCGGCACGAGCATGAGCGGCTCCTCGTGCATCGGGCAGGGGTAGATGTGGTCCGGCTCGCCCTGGGGCGACGCGGCGGCATCCAGTTTCCACGAGAACGAATAGAGCGCCCCGGCGTCCTGCCTCGTGTAATGCTCCAGGCCCTTCTTGAGCAGGCGCGCGATCGTCGACTTGCTCGAACCCACCGGCCCATGCAGAAGAAAAATGCGCCGATCTGTTCCGTAGCCCTCCGCCGCCGACCGCAGAACATCCACGAGTTGCATGAGTTGCCGATCCAGGCCGTACACCGCATCCCGGTGCCCGCCGATGGGATCGGAGAAGAAGTGATAACGGATCAGGTCGCGCTTGAAGGCGCGGTATCGCTCCGACCCGAAGGACAGGATCATGTCGTAGACGCGCTGGTAGGCGTTGCGCGCAACGGCGGGTCGCTCCGCCACGATGTCCAGGTACTGCCAGAAAGTGCCCTCCCAGTGCAGGTGCTGGAATCGCTGCTGGTCCACACGCGCGTTGATGAGATCGATGAGCGGCTGGCTTTCGGGCACGAGTGCACCTCCATCCGTGGATTGAATCGCCGCGCGCCCAGGTCAGTGAGCGCCGACGCGGAGGCCGCAGGCCGAAGTCGTGGCGTGCCGGGCTTCCGATCGCGCCCCCGCAGCGCCGCTAGCGCCCCGTGCGAGGCGAGGTGTGGGTACGCTCGGCAGCCCCATAACTATTCGTCGCCCGGCGCGCCCGGGTTCAGCCTGATTCCAATCTATCGGCCAGAGGACGCTCGCGACCGGACCGGCTCGTGCCGGGTCCGTAGAAATGAGGCGCCCCGCCGCGGAGTATTCCGCACGATCGACGCCCGAGCCGGGTATGCTTGACTGGCCGGTCCACGTCTCTCCCGGGGCGGCCGAGGAGCGCCCATGGACGTGAGCGTGCCTGCGGGCGATCAGGTCGACGACATGCGCGATCCGGTGCGAAGCGTCGCGCATCGCGTCTTTGCCCGCCGCTTCGGCCGCAGCGAGGCCGTCAGCCACGACACGTCCCCTACACCCGCACTGCGCCTCACGCATCGGCAGCGCGAACTCCTGCGCAAGGGCATGGCCGAGTTGCGCACGCTCTGCGGCGACGAGGCGACCTGGCGCACCGCGGCCGACGAAGCCGAGGCCGCGCAGCGCGAACTGGAGATCGCCGACCTCGCGCCCGGATTTGTCATGTGGACCACCAATACCGCCGCCATCGCCAACGGCGCATGGTGGCTCCTCCTGCCCGGCTGCGGCGCGCCCGCCCTCCAGGCCACCATGTGCGCCTACCTCCGTGTTCCCTGGCTCCAGCGCCGACCCGAGTATGCCCGCCTCGTCGATGCCCTCGGCGCCGGACGCTATCCCACCATGAAGCAGGTTCTCGAGTGGACCGAACGCGTCCGCTGCGCCCTGATGATCCACGTGCGCGAGACGTGAGCATCGCGGCCTGCATCTTCGCCTTCACAACAACCGTCTACGATTCATTGCATGAGTTTCGGCCTCGCGCGCGGCAGACAACTCGACATCACCGGCATCGGCATCGAGTCCGCCGACCTGCCGGACTTCGACCGCGAGCCGATCATCGACCCGCGCGCCTGGTTCGGCGATCGCGGTTCTCTGCCCCTCGAAATCGAGATCGGCTCGGGCAAGGGGACATTTCTCGTGCAGCAAGCGCCGCACCAGCCGCAGGTCAACTTCCTCGGCATCGAGTGGGCGGGCGAGTTCTTCCGCTATGCCGCCGACCGCGTGCGCCGCAACGCGATCACGAATGTGAGACTGCTCCGCGCCGACGCGGTCGAGTTCATCCGCTTTCGCTGCCCCGACGCAATCTGCACGGTCATCCACCTCTACTTCCCAGACCCCTGGCCCAAGAAGCGCCACCACAAGCGCCGCTGCGTACAGGACCAGTCGCTGCGCGACTTTCACCGCATCCTCGGGAACGGCGGCGAAGTGCGCATCGTAACCGATCACGACGAGTACTGGCAGTGGATCGAGGAGCACGCCGGCCGCGCGGCCGATTCCTTCACCCGCGAGCCTTTCGAGCGCGGCGGCCCCTCGGACGAGATCGTCGGGACCAACTTCGAGCGCAAGTACCGCCGCGAAGGCCGGCCATTCCATGCGATGATCCTGCGCAAGCGATAGGCCTTCCGACAACGCGCTAGGATTCTGCCCTCACCCGGGTTCAGGAGATTCAAGATGTTTCAAGCCTTCGCCGCCGCGATTCTGGTTTCCGCCGCCCCCCTCGCCCCCCAGCGCCTCTACTACCAGGTCAACCGCCCCATGCCGTTGACCGTCGCGGCGGGTGAAGGGCGGGAACTGGTCCTTCTCGCGCCGGACAACAGGGAGGTCGCCCGCGCCGCCGTCCCCAACGGCGCAACAGAGGTCGACGCCGCCGCCCTCATCCCCAGCCTCTATTCCTTCACCACGGTCCACTACCTGCAACTGATCGACGACGGCGCGCCGACAGGCCCTGCCCTTGTCCTCGAACCGCTCGTGCGCGTGCGCCAGCCGGTGCTGCGACTCACAGAGCGCGGGCCGCAGGTGGAGAACTGGATCAGCCCGTCCGAGCGTGACAAGAACATGTCGGGCTTCCGCGTGTCGATGGAGCGCGAGGTTGTGCTGCACACGACGATGGGTGACATCCGCCTCGTGATGCGCCCCGACCACGCGCCCAACACGGTGTGGAACTTCCTGCACCTCGTCGAGGGCGGCTTCTACACGCACATTCCCTTCCACCGCGTGGTTGGCACGTCCAGCGGCGGGCCGGGCTTCGTCATCCAGGCCGGCGACCCGACGGGCACAGGCTCGGGCGGGCCAGGCTACCGCATCGATCTCGAACCGAGCACGCTGCCGCACGACCTCGGGGTGATCAGCATGGCGCGCGAGGGCAACGATGTCCACACCGCGGGCAGCCAGTTCTTCCTCTGCCTTTCGCGCGAGGCGACCGCCCGCCTCGACGTGCAGTACACGACCTTCGGGCAGACGATTGAAGGCATCGACGTGGTGAAGAAGATCGGGGCTGTGCGTGTCGGCGCGCAGGACAGGCCCATCGACATGCCCTACATCACGACGGCTGAACTCATCCCCGCCCCGCCGCGAACACCCGGCCAGGCGCCAAAGTGGATTTCCCCGGCCCCGGCAACCCCGGCGGAGAAGCCGTCAGCGCCGGTGAATCCGCAGCGGTGAGACGCCCGTGGCCGGCTCGCCTCGCGCGGCCGGCTGCCGAATCCTTTTCTTTCCGTCGATTCGCCGCACCAACGGCCCTCAAGCCGACCGTATCCCCCGGATGGGGGAGCGGCGTGTGCGGACTTGTGTTCGCACTTTCCCCTTACCCTGTTGCGGAGCGCCAGACAGTTGGTAGACTGAGAGCAGTCGGCCGTCTCCTGGTCGGGTCGCACAGCCCGCTGCGGGCCAACGTGACTGCGCCCTCCTGGACCACTCTGTACCTGAGGAGGTTGCCATGACTTCTCTTTGCACACGGACCAGCCGTTCTCTCGCGGCGCTGATCGCGCTCGGCGTTCCCCTCGCGCCGTCGTTCGCGCAGCCTTGCGCGCCTCGGTGGGATATCGAGTTCGGGAACCCTGGCGCCGAGTTCCGCGTCCGGGATTTTGAAGTCTTCGACGATGGCACGGGGCCGGCGCTGTACGCGGCCGGTGGGTTCAATGAGATGCAGGGGAAGCGCGCCTGGGGAATTGCGAAGTGGGACGGGCGCGACTGGAGTGAAGTCGGCGGCGGTCTCCGGCAGATCTCGAGGCAAGGTGGAGCCTTTTCGCTCTTCGTGTGGGACGACGGCCGCGGTCCGGCGCTTTACGTCGGGGGCAACTTCACTCACGCCGGGAACACCATCGCCAGTAACGTGGCGCGCTGGGACGGGCGGAACTGGGAAGCGCTCGGCGCGGGGGTCTCGTCCGCTGTGTTCTCCTTCTGCAACTTCGACGACGGTCGTGGCGACGCCTTGTACGTCGGCGGCACCTTCCAGTACGCCGGAGGTCTCAACACGCCGCGCGTCGCCCGGTGGGACGGCTCGCATTGGGAGGCGCTGGGTCGGGGTCTGTGGGGCGGGTCGAATCTGGGCGTATGCACAATGGCCGTCTTCGATGATGGAGGCAGGCCGATGCTCTATGCCGGCGGGGAAATCAATAGGATTGAAGGCCCGGAACTCCAAGTGGTGCCGCCCCGCTATCTCGCTCGCTGGGATGGTCACAACTGGTCGCCGGTTCCAGGTGCGAACCTCACATCCCGAGGCACAGGCTCGCACATTGATCAACTCCTCGTGCATGACGATGGCAATGGTCCCGCGCTCTTCCTTGCAGGTCAGTTTGCACTTGAGGGAACAGGCGAGTATCTCCTTCGGTGGGACGGACGCGAGTGGACCACTCTCGGCGGCGGCGTTGCATCAGGTCAGTACTTCCACGGCGACGGCATGTGCGTCCACGACGATGGCAGCGGCCCGGCACTCTGGATCGGCGGTGGAGAGGTCTGGATCAACGACCTCGGTCGGATGTCTTCAATCTACCGGTGGGATGGCCGCTCCTTCGCTGCGCCTTCGACTTACCCGCGCGACTGGATTTACACACTCTGTTCATTCAATGATGGTTTCGGTCCCGCTCTTTATCTGGGCGGGGACTTTCGAATCATCGCCGGCGAAGGTGGAGGTTGGATCAACCACATCGTCCGCTGGTCGCCACCGCACATGGCGCTCTCGCATACGCCTCTGCGCGCGGGGGAGCGGGCGGTGTTCGCAACTTCCTGCTCGACGCCGGGAGAGCGCGTCAACTTCATTTACAGCACGCGCGGGCTCGGCTCTGTCTTCATCCCGCCTCTGGGCATCTCGATCGATCTCGATCGGCCGCACTTGATCGGCCACTCGATCGCCGACCCGTCGGGCGAGGCGAGCCTCGGCCGGGCGATCCCGCCGGGCGCCTCCGGCCGCACCCTCTGGCTCCAGGCCGCCGAGGTTGGCCGCAAGACGGAGGTGGTTGAGAGTGTGATTGAGTAATTCCCCACATAGCCCCCGGTCAATCACGGGGGGTTGTGGATCAGGAGCGCGCCGCGTCGACGGTGTTGCGCAGGAGCATGGCGACGGTGACGGGGCCGACGCCGCCGGGGACGGGGGAGATCCAGCCTGCGACCTTTTTGACCGCCTCGAAGTCCACGTCGCCGACGATGCGTTTCTTGCCCGTCGCCGGGTCGGTGACGCGGTTGATGCCCACGTCAATGACGACGGAGCCGGGCTTGACCATGTCGGCGGTGATGAGTCCGGCCTGGCCCGCGGCGACGATGAGGACATCGGCCCGGCGCGTCATGGACGCGAGGCCGCGCGTGTACTTGTTGCAACTGTGGACGGTCGCCTCGCGCTGCATCATGAGGATGGCCACGGGCTTGCCGACGATGTTGCTCGCGCCGACGCAGACGACCTCGCTGCCGCGCAACTCGAAGCCCGTCGAATCGACCATCTTCATCACCGCCAGAGCGGTGCAGGGCACGAGGGAGCAGCGGTCGTAAACGACGTTGCCGATGTTGGCGGGGTTGACGCCTTCGACATCCTTGGCGGGATCGATAAGCGACTGAATGCGATACGGGTCCAGCCCATCGGGCAGAGGCAGGTGAACCATGATTGCAGTGATGCGCTCGTCGGCGTTGAGGAGCAGAACTCGGCCGGCGATGTCTTCGTAGCTGGCGCTGTGCGGAAGAACGTGGAGGCGGTAGTCGATACCGAGTTCGGCGCAGCCGGCCTTCTGGCTCTCGGCGTAGGTGCGGGCGGAGTTGCGGCCGTACGGGCCGGGCGGGCCGTCCACCAGCACGGCGTCGAGCGAAACCTGCACGCCGCGCAAGCGAAGTTCATTGACGTCGCGCCCGATCTCGGCGCGGAAGCGGTCGGCCAGGGCCCGGCCGTCGATGATTTGTGCGCCCGATCCGGTCATCTTCGCCGACATGATAGCGGATGCGTGAACGAGCAGGAAGCAGAAGCGCCGGCGGATTAGGATCACGCTCCGTGGCCGCGCACGCACCGTCATCATCGACCATCTACCTCGACGGCGACTTTCTTCCGGCAAGCGAGGCGCGCGTGAGCGTCTTCGACCGCGGGTTTCTCTTCGGCGACGCGGTGTACGAGGTGATCCGCTACTTCGACGGCGTTCCCTTCGCCATGGACCTGCATCTTGAGCGCCTTGAGCGGACGCTGCGCGAAGTTCGCTTCGCGCACTTCAGGGCGCGGGACATCGTCTCGCTGGGAGACGAGTTGCTCTCACGCAACGACCTGAACAACGCGTGCATTTACTGGCAGATTACGCGCGGCTGCGGCCCGGGGCGTTCGCACCTGCCGCCGACGGACATGCACGCCACGGTTTTCGGCTGTGTCGATCGCACGCCGCCGCTGAGCGATTGTGCTGAGCCGCCGGAGGTCTCGGCCGCGCTGCACGAGGACTGGCGCTGGAGCCGCTGCGACATCAAGTCCACCAACCTGCTGCCCAACATCCTCGGCAAGATCGCCGCCGCCGAGCGCGGCGCGTCGGAAGTCATCTTCCATCGCAACGGCTTTCTCAGCGAGGGCGGCTCGACGACCGTGCTGATCGTGCGCGGCGGGCGCGTGTTCACGCCCCCCATCGACGATCCCGACCTGAGCATCCTGCACGGCGTGACGCGGCGGGTCGTCGCCCGACTGCCGGGCGTTGATCTCGTCGAGCAGCCCGTGCGCGTTGAGGAACTGCTCGCGGCGGATGAGGTCATTCTCGCGGGGACGCGCACGCTCCTGGCGGCGGTGACGCGTCTTGAAGGCGAACCCGTCGGCGATGGCAGAGTCGGTCCGGTCGTGCGGTCGGTGCTGGCCCGGTTCGTGGAGGCGATCCACACCGCGATCGAAAGGTGAGAGTCGAGAGGCCGAACGCGGCGTGGATCAGGATGGCGCGGCTTGTGCGGCGCGCGCGCGATCGCTGTGGGCGCGGACGATGCGGAGCAGGGCGGCGCAGTCGATGGGCTTGGTGGTGTAGTCATCGCAGCCGGCGGCGAGGCAGCGCTCCCGGTCGCCCGCCATCGCGTGGGCCGTCAGCGCGACGATGGGCCGTTCGTAGCCGTGGGCGCGGAGGTAGCGCGTGGCGCTGTAGCCGTCCAGTTCGGGCATCTGCATGTCCATGAGGATGACGTCGAATCCCTGCCCGCTGAGCGAGGCGAAGGCGTGCTCGACGGCGGCGCGGCCGTTGTCGGCGATGACGACCGTCGCGCCCGCCTTGCGCAGGTGAAAGGCGATGAGGCGCTGGTTGTCCGGCCCGTCCTCGGCCAGAAGGAGGCGAACCCCGTCGAGGCGAGGAATATCGGTGTCGCGCGCGGGATCGAGCGCGATGATCGCGCCTTGCCTCGCTCCGCTCGGAACCATCTTTACGCCGCTCATCCGGCCCGCGGAGATGAGAACGGTGAAGGCGCTGCCCTCGCCGGGAGTCGAGCGGACGGTGATGTCCCCGCCGAGCATCCGCGCCAGTCGGCGCGAGATCGCCAGGCCCAGCCCCGTCCCGCCGAAGCGTCGCGCCATCGACGAATCAGCCTGTGAGAACGACGCGAAGAGGTGGTCCATCCGCTCCGGCTGGATGCCGATGCCCGTGTCCACGACTTCAACGCTCAGCGTTGCTTCTTCATCCTCGGCGCCGCGGATGAGGCGCGCGATCATCCGCACGCCGCCCGCTTCCGTGAACTTGAGCGCATTGCCTGCGAGGTTGAGCAGGATCTGGCGGAACCTGGTCGGATCGGACTGGATCGTTTCAGGCATCGGCGTGGCGTACTCGACTTCGAAGGAGAGGCCCTTGGCGGCCGCACGCATCCGCATCAGCATCTCGACGTCGGCGATCACTTCGCAGGGCGGAAATGCGAGGCGCTCGATGGTCATCCGGTTCGCCTCAATCTTGGAGATGTCGAGGATGTCGTTGATGAGAGCGAGGAGGTGGGCGCCGTTTCGCCGAATGGTCTGGATGCACTCGAGCCTGTCCACCGGCGACTGCTCCTCATCGATGAGGAGGTCGGAATAGCCGAGGATCGCCGTCATGGGCGTTCGGATTTCGTGGCTCATGTTGGCGAGGAACTCGCTCTTGGCGCGGTTGGCGGCCTCGGCGTCGGCGCGGGCGGCCTCCAGTTCTTGCGTCTTGCGCGCCAGTTCGGCGCTGTGCTCCTCGATCTGCTCCTTGGACGTAATGAGATCGACAAGGGTGCGGGCAAGGTTCTCTTCCGCGATGCGTCGCTCGTGGATGTCCGTGAGCGAGCCGGCCATGCGGATCGGCTCGCCCGATTCGTCCCACACGGCCTGGCCGCGCAACTGGAACCAGCGCGTCGTGCCGCCTGGACGCGTCATGCGGCACTCGGCCGAGAAGGGCTGCCGCGTCAGCAGGTGGCGGTCGATCGCATCGAGCACCTGTGCGCGGTCGTCAGCGTGGATGAGTTCAATGAAAGAGTCGAAGGGATGACGTGCCTCGCCGAATCGCGTGCCCAGCAGTTCGTCGAAGCGGCTGGAAACCGCGATCTCGTCGCATCGGGCGTCCCAGTCCCAGACGCCGCTGTCTGAGCCGCGCACGACCAGGTCGTAGCGCTGATCACTTCGGGCGAGGAAGGCGGCCCGCTCGTTGGCGGTCTGCCACAGGTGCAGCGCGAGCGGGACGAGCGCGGAGAAGAGCAGACCGATGCCCAGCGTCGCCGCCGGCATCGACGAGCGCAGCGACGCCACGGTGGCGCGCGTCGGCGCAAGCGTGTAATCCCAGTCAAACTGGTGCGCGGTGAAGGATGCGCGCACCGCGTAGCGCTGGTCGATCTGGTCGCGCGACATGGCCGAGCGGAACGGACGATCGCCGACATGCACGGTAAGGCAGTAATCCCGCTCAACACGGGCCGCGCCGAGAACATGCCTCATCTGGCCGTCGAAGTCCAGCACGAGCGAGACGCGCCGCGAGCCCCCGGCGCCTGGCGCGGAGACCACGGCGATTATCTCATCGCCCAGCACCACGACGAAGATCGACCGTGTCGGGAGCACGCCCCGGCGCGGCGCGCCGCGGCTCGTCGAGGCCGTGGAGCGGCCGGACGGCCGACGCGACGACGCCCGGGAGATTTCATCCTCGGCAGGGACGGCGCCGATGTGCCGCAGCACATCCGCCACCTCGTCCATCCACTCCACACCCCTGACCTGTGGCTGCCGGCGCACCAGCGCGCGAGCCTCCTCGATCCATCCGGCGGGCGGATCGGTGCAGTCCGGCGGGAGGCGGTCCACGAGGTAGAGAAGCAAAGTCACGCAGTGATCCATCTCGCTGCCGAGCACGCCCTCGATCCGCGCCGACTGCGTCGCCACAATCTGCCGGATGTGCCGGTCCTCGCCCGACTGCGCGGCCTGCCATGCCATGATCGTGCTGGCCACGAGCGCCACGCCGACCACGGATGACGCCCATCGCGGAAGCCGGACCTGGCCCGCGCCGGACTGCGTCCACGCCAGGGCGATGAGGCTGGTTCCCAGGCATCCGAAGGTGATGATCGATCCCACGGAAATCTCGGCCAGATGCTCCCATCCGACGCCCGGGCGCAACGAGACAACGCGAGTGCCCATCGGCAACACGACCAGTCCCAGCGTAATCGCACCCAGGACGGCCGACAGCCCCGGCCGGACAGCGCGCAGCCTGTCATCGCCATGCAGGAGAAGGCCAACGGCCAAGAGCGTCAGGCACGCGCCTGAGACTATCGACGGCCGCGCCACGTAGGGCAGCGGATGAAAGCGAAGAGGCAGATTCGTCAGCGCCAGGTAGACGTCCAGAAGGGGGCCGGATCGTGCCAGGAAAACGAATGCGCCGAAAAGTGCCAGCACGGCGCCGATGGCCAGAGAGGCGCGCGCCCGACCGTTCGACGCCGCGAGGATCCCGGCCGCACCGAGAGCACCGGCGCACGCGAGCAGCCAGGGCATGGGATCAGCACCGGGAATCCACTGCGTCAGAATCTTCAGGCCAAACGCATACCCGGCCAGCACGATCGCCGCTACGGACAGCGCCAACGCACATCCGAAGGCAAGAACGATGAACCCCGCCGGCCTGGTCGAGGGTGAGTTCACGGGCGGCTCTCCTGCGCGGAACCGACGGAAGGGACGTAATGCGTTCCGGACCTCGATTCGATCCGCATCGCGCACCTCTGCAAGGAGGAAAACGTGGTGACGCAGACGGCCTCACACGGCCGGCCTGATCTGCCCCGCATCGCGGCTCTCCCCACCGGCTCAACACATCGGTTAAACGCCCGCCCGGCTTTATCGCACCATGGCCCGAAGTGAAACGAAAGTGCAAGCGGTGTCGAGATGATTGCGCAAGGCGACACCCGACTCTGAATCAAGCATGGACGCCGACCCGCGCCGACCGCCTACCCTTATCTCATGGTCCGAGAGTCGTCCATCCTCCTGGCAAGCGTCGGCAACACGCGGACGGCGGTGGCGCTTGCATCGCGCAATCGCCTCGACCGCGTCAACCGGCTCCGCAACGGCGACCCGGGGCCGGTCATCGACTCGATGCGCGACTGCCTCAACGGCACTGCGGATGCCGGGCCGCCGCTCATTCTCGTGGCGACGGTGAATCGTCGAGTCTCCGATCCGCTGATGGCGCGACTGGACCGCGATCTTCACGCGCGGGTTCTTCGCATCGGCGATGATCTGCCCATCCCGGTCGGCACGTGCATTGACGCCGATGCGCGGCCGGGGCAGGATCGTCTGCTCAACGCCGCCGCCGCCTTTGACCGCTTCCGCCAGGCGTGCGTGGTCATTGACGCGGGCACAGCCGTCACCATCGACTTCGTCGACGGCGAAGGGACATTCCACGGAGGGGCCATCGCCCCAGGCGCGCAGATGCAACTTGACGCACTTCACCAGTGGACCGATGCGTTGCCGGCGCTCGCCTTCGCGGCGCCCGATCCGGAGCCGTTCGGTCCCAATACGACCCAGGCAATGCTGCAGGGAGTGTTTCACGGCATCCGCGGCATGGTGCGGCACATTACGGAGCGCTACGCCGAGGCCTATCGCGCCTACCCTGCCGTCATCGCCACCGGTGGCGATGCCCATCACCTCTTCGACACGGACGAACTGGTGGAGCACATCGTCGATGACCTGACGCTCCACGGAATGCTCGCGGCCCTGCGCGCCGGCGGCGACGATGTCGCCGACGATGCCGCGTTGTGAAGCGCAGTGCAGATCGGCCCAGCCGCCATGACCGCTGCTGCACACCTCCGCATCGCCACTCCATCCGCTCCGGGCGCCGTGGCCATCATCGAACTCGTGGGCGAGGTCGAGCAGGCTCTTGCTCGCCTGACGGGACGACCCGCGCCGCGTGCCGGGACCATCGTCTTACGGAACCTCGATAATGTGGACGAAGGCGTCGTCGCCCGTGTCGCCGACGAACATGCGTGGATCATGCCCCACGGCGGGCCAAGGGTGGTCCAGCAACTCGCGCAGCGCCTCGCGGCCGGCGGCGTGCAACCGCTCTTCGAGATCGACCCCGTTGCGGCCTTTCCCGAAGCATCATCGCACGTCGAGGCACTGGCGCTGGCCGCGACGGCCCGGGCCGCCAGCCCGCTCGCGGTCGATCTCCTTCTCGATCAGCCTCACCGATGGGAAGCATACTTCGCCGCGCCGCCGGCGTCGCGCGAAGGTCTCGATGCGATCCGCGCTCGGTCCGCACTGCTCAATCGCCTTGTGACGCCGCCGCTGGTGGTCATTGCAGGGCGACCCAACGCGGGAAAGAGCACTCTCGCCAACGCCCTGCTCGGCCGGGAAGGTTCGATCACTTCGGACCAGGCGGGCACGACGCGCGACTACCTCATCTCCCGCCTTGACCTCCGGGGACTGGTCGTGAACTGGTGCGATACACCCGGCCGGCACGAAACGGACGATCCGATCGAAGCGGAGGCAATCGACCTCGCGTCGAGCCTCGTGGCGCGAGCGGATCTGGTCATTGCCGCCGCGGCGCCGGGAATCGATTGGCCTGACCTCGACCGAAGCGCCGACCTGCACATCGACCTCAAGGCCGACCTGCCGATACCAGGCGGTCAGAGAGGCGGCCCGAGCGGGGATCTGCGCGTGAGCGCCGCCACGGGCGCGGGGCTTGAGGCCCTTGCGGGTGCGGTGATGGAGCGGCTTGTGCCGCAAGAAGCGAGGCGGCATGCCGGCCCGTGGCTCTTCGATGACCGGATTCTCGACGCAGAGGCCTGATCGGCCGGGCCCGCGAAACGAATGGGGTGACCCGACTTTCATCGCCGGCCCCCGAACGCTGGTCCGCCCTTGGCGGCGCCGGCGCCGGATTCGCACGCCCCTTGTGTCCGACCTACCATCCATGCTCCGCCGCGGGGATGCGGCGGACCCTGCAATTGCTCAAGGAACGTGTCATATGGCGGACAGACGCCTCGAGGAAATCCGCAGCAGCGACGACGCCGAGTCGAGGGTCAACGTCGAACTCATCGAATGGCTCAAGACCAGCGGCGTCAACTACCTCCTCGTCGTACTCATCGTCGTCATCCTCTTCCGAGGCTACTTGTGGTGGGGCGAGCGGCGCGAACGCCTTCGCGACCAGGCATGGGCGGACTTGAACAGCACCGATCTGCCGGCCTCGCTCGAGAGCCTCGCAGACCGGGTGAAGGGGACTGATTCCGTCGCCGAACTCGCACTTCTGCGCGCGGCGCAGGCCTATCACCGCGACATTCTCCGCGATGAGACCCTCGACCTCGTGCCTGAAGCGCCGACGCTCAGCGACCCTGAATCAGACGCCAAGCCCGCAGATCCCAAGGACAAGCCTGCGCCGCGCATGACCGAGAGCGAACGTCGCCAGACGCTCGACCGCATGGAGCGCCTCTACCGTCGGGTGCTCGAGACGACCACCGGCTCGGGCAAGGGTATCAACTGGAAGCAGGGTCTCGCGCTCGAAGCGTTGTTCGGCCTGGCGGCCGTTGCGGAGATGCGCGGCAACTTCGACGAGGCCGACGAGTGGTTCAGACGCATCGAGACCGATGCCGCCGCCCGCTTCCCGAAACTGGCGGCGGTTGCGGCCGCGTGGCGCGCCGACACTTCCTCGCGCCGGCCCATCGACTTCTTCGACCAGGCCGAAGTGGCTGAAGCGATGCGCGAGCCGATCGTCCAGATGGGCACGGCGGGGCGGGTGGGGTTTCAAGGCGAAGCGCCTGCCTCCGATCCCGCGACCGGAACCCAGCCGCAGGACGCGACGAAGTCTCCGCCCGGCCCGCCTGAGGGCGACGGGCCGCCGGAGAACGACCCGGCGAAGAAGCCGGACAACTCCGAAACGCCGGACAAGCCGGACCAGCCCGACCGACCGCCCGCGTCCGGCGGCTGATGACGACGTGACCGGCGAAATGCCTGAACGAGAACCAGATGCACGCGCAACCGGCGCGCGGCCTGAACGATCGGCCGCGTCGAATGCGCCGGGTGCTCTCTCTCCAGACGTCTCCCGGCTCACCAGCGGCGGCAAGGTCGATCCCGATCTTCTGCGCGCGGCCGCGGCCGGCGATGACGATGAATCCGACCGCCCCCTCACCGTGACCTTCAAACTGACGCGCGATCTCTGCAAGCGGCTCGACAAGTACCTGCAGGACCGCATTCCATTCATGAGCCGCACGCAACTCCAGCGCCTCATCGCCGAACAGGCGGTGACTGTCAACGATCGACCGCCCAAGGCCTCGACGAACCTGCGCTTCGGCGACGTCGTGCAGGTCATACTCCCGCCTCCGCCCGCCACGGAGATCGTGGGCGAAGACATCCCTCTCGACGTGCTCTACGAGGACAATGATCTGATCGTCGTGAACAAGCAGGCGGACCTGATCGTCCACCCGGCCAGGGGCAACAAGTCGGGCACGCTCATCAACGCCCTCGCCTGGCACTTCGCACGCCACTCGTGCGGCGCACTCTCGAACGTCGGGCGCGAGGAGGCGCGGCCGGGCGTGGTCCACCGCCTCGACCGCAGCACCACGGGCGTGCTCATCATCGCCAAGACTGACACCGCCCACTGGCGACTGGCCCGCCAGTTCGAGAACCGCACCACGGACAAGCGCTACCTCGCGGTCGTGCAAGGCCATGTCGAGCCTGTCGCCGACGTGATTGACCTGCCCATCGGCAAGCATCCCGTCCACCGCGAACTCATGGCCGTCCGCTACGACCCGGGCGCCAAGGAATCGCGCACCATCTACCGCGTGCGAGAGCAGTACAGCGGATTTGCGCTTGTGGAACTCGAGTTGCACACCGGGCGCACGCACCAGATTCGCGTGCACCTTTCGCACCTCGGCTGGCCGATCGTTGGCGACGAGGCCTACGGCGGGCGGGCCATGCGCGCGTCAGACATTTCGGGCGCACTCGGAGACGAAGAAGTGGTGATCTCGCGGCAGGCGCTTCACGCCACGACCCTGAGCGTGCGGCATCCCTCGGAAGGTCGGCCGATGGAGTTCATCGCGCCACTTCCGCCAGACCTTCGTCGCCTCATCGCACTTCTGAGGGCGCATCGCGGAGGCGGGCGTGGGACGGCGCCGGCGGGATCGCGGATCGATCTCGGACGGCTCCTGGCGGACTAGGGGCCGCCCGCGAAGCCGCGGGCGGCACAACCCGGAACCGGCCGCCTGATACACTCTCCCGATGGATTCCATCAGTTGGATCACCATCAGCGTTCTTGCGGCAGACTGGATCATCCGGATCGGCCTGGCGGTGCGGATCATCATGCGGCGCGCATCGGTGCCCGTGTCGCTGGCCTGGCTGCTGATTGTTCTCTTCATGCCCTTCGTGGGCTTCGTGGTGTACCTGCTGGTCGGGGAGAACCGCCTGGGCCGCCGGCGCGTGCGGCGTTTCAACGAACTGACCGCGGGCATCGACACCGAGGCGGTCGCACTGTGGCGCCGGCACCACCTCGACTGGCTGCCGCAGGAGGACTTCTACCGGCACGCGGCGAAGATGGGCACGGCCGTCTCCGGCCTGCCTCCCCTCACCGGCAACACGCTCGAACTCATCTCCGAAACCTCGGGAATGCTCGATCGGCTGATCGCGGACATCGACGCCGCGCGGCAACATTGCCATCTGCTGTATTACATCTGGATGAACGGCGGGCGGGGCGTTGACGTGGCGAATGCGATGATCCGTGCCGCGAAGCGCGGCGTCGAGTGCCGCGTCATCGTCGATGCCGTCGGCAGCAAGCACTTTCTTCGCTCGGCCGCGGCCCATCAGATGCGGGACTCCGGCGTGAAGGTCACGGCGGCCCTGCCGGTCAATCCATTGCGCATGCTCCTGGCGCGCATCGACCTGCGCAACCACCGCAAGATCGCGGTGATCGACGGGCGGATCGGCTATGCGGGAAGCCAGAACATCAACGACGACACATTCAACTTCGATCCCCGTCGCGGCATCGGGCCGTGGATCGACGCCACCCTGCGTCTTGAAGGTCCGGCCGTTCACGCCCTGCAGGTCGTTTTCCTGCGCGACTGGCTGGCCGACAGCGAAGAGAATCTCAACCCTCTGGGCCGTTTCTTCCCTGAGGAAGTCCTCGCGGGCGAGGGTCCAAGCGTCCTCCACGTGATCCCGTCCGGGCCCGGCGCGCCGCTTGACGCCGTCCACCAGACCTTTCTCGCCACGATCTACGCCGCGACCGAGGAACTGCTTATCACGACGCCCTACTTCGTGCCCGACGAGGCGAGCAAAGCGGCGCTGTGCACGGCGGCGATGCGCGGCGTTGAAGTCACGATCGTCGTTCCCGAGATCCTCGATGCGCCGATCGTCGCCGCCGCCGCGCGATCCCACTACCTCGACCTGCTTGACGCCGGCATTCGCATCTTCCACTACCGCGGCGGGCTGCTGCACTCCAAGACCATGACCGCCGACCGCCGACTCGCGATCATCGGCTCGGCCAACGTGGACATGCGCTCATTCTGGCTGAACTTCGAGATCACGCTGTTCATCTACGACGACGACTTCTCCAGCCTCGTGCGCTTCATGCAGCGCGGCTACCTGAACAACTCCGTGCAGATCAGCCGCGAGAAGTGGCTGCGCCGCAGCGTCCTCCGGCAATTCGCCGACAACGTGGCGCAGTTGTTCAGCCCGCTTCTGTAATGGCGCTCAACCGGCGGCGCAGAGCGAGTCGCATGCCTCGCTCCACCAGGACTGCCCCGGCCTGCAGCGGATGATCCTCGACAGACCCTGCGGACCGGCCGCGCTCAGGAGCCGGTCGAGCGGCTCATCGCGGTGTTCGTCGCTGAGGCGGAATGTCGAGTGGTGCACCGGAAGCAGTCTCGTGCCTCCGCAGGCATTGAACATCGACCAGACCTGTTCGGGCGTGGCGTGGGCTGCTTCCCAGGGGTCATACGCCCCGATGCCGAAGATCGCGAGGTCGATGCCGCGCAGGTGGTTGAATGCCGCGGTGACGGCCGTGTCGCCCGCGTAGAGCACGCGATGATCTCCGGCCTCGATGAGGTAACTGTTGTAGCCCCGGTGACGGTCCAACGCGATGCGCGCCCCCCAGTGCCGCGGCCTTATCGCGCCAAGGCGCACGCCCCCGATGCTCACTTCCTGTCCCCAGTCCAACTCGATGACCCGGCGGAAACCTCGCGGAATCAGACGCTTCGTATGATGCGCCGTCACCACCGTGGTTCGATCGTGCGCAAGCCGCGCGAGCGTGTGCTTGTCGAGGTGGTCGAAGTGGGCGTGGGAAACTGCGATGATGTCGATGGGGGGCAGGTGCTCGGGCTGCGCAGGCAACTCCGCGAGGCGGCTGATACCGATCTTGAATCGCCCCACGCTCGGTCCGATGCGGTGCGAAAGAACCGGGTCGGTGAGAATCGTGCAGCCGCCCACGCGCAGGAGGACGGTCGCGTGTCCGAGCCACGCGGCGGCGAGCGGCTGGGCGTGGAAACTCTCCGGGAGCAGCCAGGGAGATGGCGCCGCGGGCTTGGCCTTACCGAAACGCATTGACTGCCATATCTCGCGCGGATAGCGCCGGATGCCCGACCGGACAACGCTGATCGCCCGGCGACCCTTTCCGGGCGGCCTTCTTCGAGGCAAGGTTGCGCGGTAATTCATCTCACCCTTCCTGCGAGGCGCCGCCTCGGGGCTGGTCCGCGCCCGTCGGCGCGAACAGTACATCATACGCCATTATTCATCGGCGGGTTCATGTCTGAGCCGCTCGAGCAAGTCAGCATAACTGCCCGCGATCGCCTCACCGAGAATCGGCCCGAACGATTCGCGAAGCGACGCGATCTGCCGATGGCAGGTCTTCACGTCGTGCCGACGGCTGACCTGTGCCTCAAACTCGATATACGTTCCGAGTTCCGTAACCTGATCGAGGTGGATGCGGACGTTGCCCAGGAGCCAGAGTTCACGGACCTTCTGCACGACGATCCGCTCGCGGAGGGGAAGGACGCCCCACCTCGCGCGAGCCTGTTCGTCGGAATAGAGCATGTAGTGGCAGATGCGGGCCGCGGGCCGGTCGGTCCGGTGATAGAAAATCCACTCGACCGCGTCGCCGGGCGACTCGCGCCGTTTGAGCCGCCCGTCCAGGAGCCGATAGTACGTGTCCTTCTGTTCGCCGATGCGCACGAAGGTCGCCTCAAGCGACTGGCAGCGGGCGCGGGCGAGATCGAGGTCGCGGAGCTCGGCTTTAAACTCGATGTTCTGCATTCCGGTGCGTGATCCTAGCGGTCCCGCGGGGTACGCCGCTTCCCGCCGTCGGCGCTCAGGTATGCAGCCAGGCCCCCGCTCTCCACGATCTCACGCACAGCACCCGGGGGCTGAAGCGCCAAAGTCCTGTCGCCTGCGCGCAGTGCCGGCTCATCGAGATCAAGCACACAATGATCGCCCGTGCAGAGCACTTTCCACGCGCCCGGCTCGACGAAGGTCAGGCACAGGATGAGTCCGGCGTTTGTCGCCACACGCATGAACTCGACCGCGATTGAGTCCGCGACGACGGCTCGAATCCCCGCCTCTGCCATGGCGACGGCCGAGTGAACTCGGGCGCTGCCGCGTCCGAACCGGCGACCGGCCACGACGATCGAATAGGGCGAGCGGAACTGCCCGACTGGCACGAACATACCCGCCCGCTGCGCAAGGTGCGCAAACGCGTACGCGCCCAGCCATTGCCTCTCCTGCGGATCGTCGAGATCGAAGGAGAGGTACTCCGGACCGAGAATGTCATCCGAAGAAACCATGTCGCCGGCACAGTAGACCTGGCCGGCGATGGGCTGCCGGGTGTCGGAAGAAGACCTGACCTTGGCCATTGCGTGTTCCGATAATGCGGGTTGGTGGTACACTGGGGCGCAACGCGATGATTCGGGTTGAGTCAGTGTCGAAATCGTGCGCCTGCGGGCTATATTCATAGGAGGTGTTGTCCGGCGAGACCGGGAGGCCGCCAGGCGCCCGAGCGGGCAACCCTTCGAGCCGCTGATGCGTAGGGCATCAAGAGGTCGCCCGCATTGCGCGGCGGAACCGGGTCGCATCACGAGTTGAGAACTCCCCGCCAAGGGATGCGGCCGGCCAGAGTGCCAGTGTACTGAATCAAGGAGTTGCACAGTGGAATCGATCAGTCATCGCCGTCTCCCTGCCGCGCCCTGGCCGGTCCGGGAAGCAGGACCGGCGAGCGCCACGTCCGATGCACCCGCCGCCCGATTGAGATTCGCCTCGACCCGTGGGGCACTTCTGCTTCTGCTCACATCATTGGCCGCGGCATCCGGTCTGGCAGCCTCGAGATCGCAGACCGGGCCCGGCCGGAACGCGCCTCCGCTCTTCGACGGATACCGCTCAGAGGGCTACCCCGCCATCTCAACACCGAGCAAGACCATCACCATGGCTTTTGTCCATTCGGGCACGGTTGATCGTGTGCCGGTTGTCGAGAGTCAGACGGTGGCGCCCGGCGACATGATTGCCCAACTCGACGACCGCGTGCAGAGGATGACTGTGCAGGCGCAGCGTCTTTCGGCGGAGGATACCTCGGCCGTCGAGGCGGCGCGCAAGCGTGCGGACCTGGCGCACCTCGACCTCGAGAACGTGAAGGAATTGGCGGCGCAGGACGCGGCCGCCCCGCGCGAACTGAGCCGCGCCGAGGCCGAGGCCGCCTTGCGCGACATCGAGGTTCGCGCCGCCTCTCGCGAGCACGAGCAGGCCCGCCTCATCCACGATCGCGAGGCCGTGTCGCTGGGTCAGATGACGCTGCGCAGCCCCATTCACGGAATCGTGGCTCGCCTGACCGTCGAGGCGGGCGAAACGATCGAAGCCCTCCAGCCCGTCGCTCACATCGTTTCCATTGACCCGCTCTGGATGGACGTGGCCGTGCCCGTGCGCCTGGGCATGCTCGTCGAGCCGGGGAGCGTCGCGGTGATCCGCTGGCGAGACGTGCCGGGCGGCGTGCCGACCGAAGGCAGAGCGATCTGGGTCTCCGCGGTCGCCGACGCTTCGTCGAGCACGCTGATCGTGCGCCTGGAAGTGGACAACCCGGAGCGTCTTCCTGCGGGCCTGCACGCACTGGTGCAGTTCCCCGAGGCGGACGAGGCGCTGAGACGAACCGCGCCATGAGGCTCACCTACCATCCGAGAACGAACCGGCCGCGCGCCCAGGCGGCGGCGAGCCGCCGCAGATGAGGCGCCGCAGGCCGCGAAACGCCTCCCGGACCGCATTGAACGACGATTCAACCACCAACCATGATGAACTTTGCAACCGAAAGGACCACCAGTGGCTGAGACCAGACCGCAACTGACCAATCCCGAGTCCGGCGCCGAGGGCCAGCGGCGCGAAATGACCCTCCGCATCGACGAGACCGACATGGCCTCCGCCTACTGCAACACCTTCCGGGCGGACGGCTCTGTCGAGGAAGTGATCCTCGACTTCGGCATGAACCGGATGATCCCCGGCAAGCAGAACGAGATGCTCTTCAAGGTGCGCAACCAGGTGATCCTCAACTGGCGCAACACCAAGCGCCTCGCGCTCACCCTCGCCAACATCGTGCGCCAGCACGAGGAGCGTTTCGGCGAGATCGACATCAAGCAGAGCCAGGCGGCGCAGGTTGGACAGCCCGGCTGAGCAACCGCCGGAGCAATCGGCCGCGGAAGGCGTGAGACAAGGGCACGCGCATGGACGAGCAGGTCGTTTCGATCTCCGCATCGACCTCCACCGAAGTGGAAGGGTCGGGGGCGCTGCGCGCCGGCGGCGGAGTCGATGCGTTCCTTGGCGACCTGCTCAAACGGCAATGCGCCCTCATACAGGCCGTCGCCGGGGTTGTCCTTCTCCGCCCGACGCGCGAGCAGCCGGCCGGCGCGACAATCCGGCACGAGATTGACGCCCGCTACGCCATCACGCCAAAGCAATACAGGCGACTCACTGAGATCGCCGCCCGTGCCGTGCGCGAGAGCAAGCCGGTGATCGACCAGATCGCGGCAACCACCGGCCTGCTCTCCGCCGAGCCGGAGTTCCGCGTCCTCGCCGCCCCGCTCATGCTCGCCGGCCGGCCGCACGGCGCCTCAGTCTGCATCGTCCCCGATCGGCCCGATGACGAACTTGATGAGGGTCTCAAGCGCCTCGAACTCAGCACGCTCGCCTTCGAGGCCTTTCTCTGGCGGCAGCAGGCCTTCGTCGAGGCCGAGTCCAAGATCCAGCTGCGCGAAGCGCTTGACCTCATCGACAAGTCCAATCAGGGGCATGACACGGGCGAAATGGCGGCGATGTTCTGCAACGAACTTCAGCGCCGCTTCGGTTGCACGCGCGTCTCCATCGGACTCATCCACGGCCACAGCGTGCGCGTCGTCGCGATCGGCGGGGCCGAGCACCTCGACCGCCGCAGCGAGTTCGCCGAGGCCCTCGAAGCCGTCATGGAGGAGTGCGCCGACCAGGACACCGAGATCCGCTACCCCCAGCCCGCCGAGGCCGATCCCTCCGAGCGCCGCGTCGTCCGCGCGCATGCATCGCTCAGCGAACGGTTTGGCCCATGTGCCATCGCGAGTTTCCCGTTGCGCATCGAGGAGGGACTGATCGGCGTGGTCGTCATGGAGCGCGACGCCGCCGATCCCTTCAACGATTCCACCCTGCGCCTGCTGCGCCTGATCGCCGAGTACATCGGCCCGATGGTGTGGACGCGGCGCATGGCGGATCGAGGCGTGCTCGCGGTCAGCCGCGACCGCGTCGTCGATCTCTCTGAGACGCTCGTCGGGCCGCAGAAGACGGGCATCAAGATGTTCCTCCTCGCCGCGCTGGTGCTGGCCGCGGTCTCGGTGCTCGTGCCGGTGCGGGACCGGGCGGTCGGCACCGGACGAATCATCGCCGATCAGCGGCGCGAGGTGTCGCCGCCCTTTGCCGGTCGACTCGACGAGGTATTCGTCAAACCCGGCGACACGGTCGAGGCGGGCGTGACGCCACTGTTCGCCCTCGACACGCGCGAGGACCGCCTCGAATGGCAGGCGGCCGTCGGCGAGACGCAGCGCCTGCGCCTCCAGGCCGACGCCGCCCGCTTTCAGGGCAAGACAGGCGAGGCGGCGCAGTTCGAGGCGCGCCTCCGCGCCGCCGAAGCCGATGCCAGGCGCCTCCAGGAGCGCATCGACCTCGCGACGGTCCGCGCGCCGATCTCGGGCGTGGTGACGCAGGGTCTGCTTGATGACCGCCTCGGCGAGGTCGTGCAGCCCGCGCGCCCTCTCCTGGAAGTCGCGCGCCTCGACACCATCACCGCCATCGCTCTCATCCCCGAGGCCGGGATCGCGCGCGTGCAGATCGGGCAGCACGGCACCATGGTCGTCACGGCCCGTCCCGCCGAGAAGATCGGCTTCACCGTCACGCGCATCACTCCCGCCTCCGAAGTGCTCGAACAGAAGAACGTGTACCGGGTGGAAGTGGAGTTGATCGATCCGCCGCCGTGGCTCAGGCCCGGCATGGAGGGGCAGGCCAAGGTGTGGGGCCGGAGGACCAACCTCTTCACCATCTACACGCGCCCGCTCTTCGACGCCGTCCGCCTGCGTTTCTGGTGGTGACAGGGCGGGCGCCTCACGCCCACGATGAGGCTTTGCGAATCGTGGGATGATCGGTAACGACTGAACGCACATGCCCGAGATCAGCCGGACATTCAGTGAACTCTGGTACCGCGTCGCGGATTTCAAGCCGCGCCTCAGCACGCACCTGGTGGTCAGGCGGCACATCTATCGGCGGAACGTGTGGTTCATTCTCGGCGACCCGACCAGCAGCAAGTTCTACCGCTTCAACGCAGCCGCTTACCGATTCCTCGGCCTGCTCGACGGCCAGCGTACCGTGCAGGAGGCGTGGGACATCTGCAACGCCCAACTCGGCGACGAAGCCCCAACCCAGCGCGACTGCCTCGACCTCCTCGCCCAACTGCAACTCTACGGCCTGCTCCGCAACGACCTGCCCATCGACATCCAGCGTCTCCGCGAGCGCATCGAACAGATCCGTGAGCAGCGGTTCCGCGAGTTCAGCGGCAACTATGTCTTCTGGACGATCCCGATCTTCAACCCCGAGCGATTTCTCGCGAAGTACGCGAACCTGGGCCGGGCCGTGTTCAGCCGGTGGGGCCTGTTCGCGCTGGCGGCGCTCATCATTCTGGCGCTGCGCGCAGTGATCCCCCGGTGGGAGGAGATGGCCGGATCGGTCAACAGCATCATCGCCGTCGAGAACCTGCCGTTGCTGACGCTCGCGTTCCTCGGGCTCAAGGCCCTGCACGAACTCGCACACGGATTCGCCTGCAAGGCCTTCGGCGGGCGGGTCACGGAGATCGGCATCATGTTCATGATCGTCCTGCCGATCCCCTACTGCGATGCGACGGCCAGTTGGGCGTTTCCCAACAAGTGGCACCGCATTCTCGTGAGCAGCGCGGGCGTCCTGTGCGAACTCGCCGTCGCCTGCGTCGCCGCGATCGTCTGGGCCCGCACCGACGCAGGCCTCGTTCACACGCTGGCGTACAACGTGATGTTTGCGGCCTCGGTCGCCACGATTCTCTTCAACATCAACCCCCTCCTGCGCTACGACGGCTACTACGTCCTCGCCGACCTCACGGAGATTCCCAATCTCTCGACGCGCTCGCACGAACTGATGAAGTGGCTGACGAGGCGGTTTCTCTTCGGCCTCAAGGGCGAGCCTTGCCCCCCCCTGCACGACCGGGGCGAAGGCGCCGTCATGGTCGCCCACGCCGTCCTCGCCTTTCCCTACCGTCTGCTGGTCATGCTCACCATCGTCCTGTTCGTGGCGCAGCAGTACTTCATCTTCGGCCTTCTGCTCGGGCTGTTCGGCGCCGTGATGTGGCTGATCGTCCCGATCGTCAAGGGGCTGAGTTACGTCCTGTCTGAACCGACGCTGCAGCTGGTGCGCGTCCGCGCGGTCACCGTCTGCTTCGGCCTGATCATCGCAGCCCTCGGATTCATCGGATTTGTGCCCATGCCCGCCCGCGTGCATGCGCCGGGAGTGGTCGAGCCCCTCGAGCGGATCACCTTCCGGGCCGCACACGACGGCTTCCTCGACGGCGTCTACGTCGCGAACGGGGAGCAGGTCAGCAGCAGCCAGCCCCTTCTTGCCATCGCCAGCCCCGACATCGCGCACCAGTACGAGCGGGCGCTCGCGGGCGTGCAACTCGAGCGGGCCCGGCGCGACGCGGCGATGGTGGAGAGCACCGCCGAAGGGATGATGTCCGATACGCTCCTTGCCGACGCGATCGAACGCCTCAGGACCATGCAGGCAATCGTGGACGAGTTGTCCGTCGAGGCGCCCTTCGCCGGCTTTGTCGTCGCGCCCGACCTCCATGCGCGCCTCGGCTCATTCGTGCAGCGCGGCGAGGCGCTGCTCCTGCTCGCCACGCTCAACGACATGGTCATCCGCGCCTATGTGGACGACCGCGACTTCGCCTGGCTCTTTCCCAACGGCCTCGATGCGCAGGACGCATCCCGCGTCCGCGCGCAGGGCCGCCTCTACGATCACCTCGACGAGGTCATCGACTTTGACATCGATCTCCAGCGGTCCGGAATGGCCGGCACCCGCACGCTTGCCCACCAGTCACTGGGACTGAATGTGCGCGGCGGCGGCATCGCGGTCGATCCTTCCGACGGGCGCGGGCAGCGCACCCTCAGCCCGCAGTGGCTGGTCACGCTGCGGCCGCGAGTCCCCCTTGCCGAACGCGGCATGAACGGATCGGCGAACGACTCCGCGCTGCCGACGCTGCCCGGCACGCGCGTGCGCATCCGCCTTACGCGGCCGCCCGAGCCGCTGGCAAGGCAGTGGCTCCGCCGCGTGCGCCAGGCGCTGAGCGAGAGGTTCGACATCTGATGGCCCTGCGCGCGCGAACACAGAATGACGGCGGCGACGGGCCGGTCGGCGTCGCGGCACCCGCGCCGACGACCGCCGCGAGCACGCAGCGCCTCTGGCGGCCCTTCTCCTACCGCCCTCCTCGCCCGCACGAGGTCAAGGAACTCGACCGCTACAACGAGACGCTCATCGGCGCTGCACGCCGGGCCATGTGGTCGCGCCGCCGACTCCGCGCCGCGGCC
This sequence comes from uncultured Planctomycetota bacterium, assembly GCA_900696685.1. Lineage (GTDB taxonomy): Bacteria > Planctomycetota > Phycisphaerae > Phycisphaerales > UBA5793 > UBA5793. The sequence continues at coordinate 5,419 of CAADHA010000093.1, read as the reverse complement.
GATCGAGTCGTGCACCTGAGCGACTCGTTCATGCGACTCTCCGAGGCGGCGCTGGACGAAGAGATCGAGACCGCCCGTGAGGCTGCACGCCGCGGCCGGCGCGACCACGAAGCCCGCACACACGCCTTCGCTGTCGTGCGCGAGGCCGTCCGCCGCACCATCGGCCTGCGCCTCTTCGTCGAGCAGGTCATGGGCGCGTGGGTGATGGAGGACGGCTGTCTTGCGGAAATGGCGACCGGCGAAGGCAAGACTGTTACGGCCTGCCTCACCGCAGCCGTCCAGGGATGGATGGGCTACGGCGCGCACGTTGTTACCGTCAACGACTACCTCGCCCGCCGCGACGCCGAACTCAATGGACCGGTGTACAAGCGCCTCGGCCTGAGCGTCGGCGTCGTGCAGGACCAGAGCCGGCCGGGCGAGCGCCTCGAGGCCTATGCGCGCGACATCACCTATATCACCGACCAGCAGCTCATCTTCGACTACCTGCGCGACAAACTGCACGCGCCTCTCCAGCCGCGCGTCTCGTCGCTCCTGCTCGACGAGGTGACGGACACGGCGATGAGCGGGCCGCGCGAGTTGTGGACCAACCGCATCGTGCAGCGCGGCCTCTACTCCGCCATCATCGACGAGGCCGACAGCGTGCTCATCGACCAGGCGACCACGCCCGCGATCATCGGCGCCGAGGGTGGCGAGGACAAGTCGGCACAGTATTACTACACCGCTGCCGAACTCGCCCTCAAACTCCGACGCGGCGAGCACTACGCCGTCGACCTCCAGCAGCACCGCGTGGACCTCACCGACGCCGGGCGCGAGCGACTCGCGGAGATCGCCGACGCCCTCCCGCCCTTCTGGTCGGGCCCGCGCCGCCGGGCCGAACTCGTCACCCAGGCCCTCGTCGCCCGCGAACTCTACCACCTCGAAGATCACTACATCGTCCGCGACGGCGACGTGCACATCGTCGATCCGCAGACGGGCCGCGTCCTTGAAGGGCGGCAGTGGCAACTCGGACTGCACCAGGCCGTCCAGGCCAAGGAAGGGCTGAAGGTCACCGCCGCGCGCGAGACCATGGCCCGCATCAGTTACCAGCGCTTCTTCCAACTCTATCGGCGCCGCAGCGGCATGACGGGCACGGCCTGGGAGGTCCGCAAGGAGATGTGGAGCATCTACCGCCTGCCCGTCGTGCGGATTCCCACCCACAAGCCGATGATCCGCCGCCATCTTCCCGACCGCATGTTCCTCGACCGGGAGTCGAAGTTCAGGGCGGTCGCCGACCGCGTGGCTCAACTGAACCGGACCGGCCGGCCCGTGCTCATCGGCACGCGCAGCGTCGAGGCGAGCGAGGCGATGTCGCGCCTTCTCGATGAGCGCGCGATCGCGCATCGTGTTCTCAACGCGGTGCGGCACGAGGAAGAGGCCGTGATCGTGGCGGCCGCAGGCAAACCCGGCGCCGTCACCGTCGCGACCAACATGGCCGGACGCGGCACGGACATCATCCTCGGCCCCGGCGTGGCGGATCTCGGCGGCCTCGTCGTCATCGCCACCGAGCGGCACGACTCACGCCGCATCGACCGGCAACTCTTCGGCCGTGCAGGACGCCAGGGCGACCCGGGGCAGGCCGAGACCTTCCGCTCGCTCGATGATGCGCTGATCCGCCAGTGCGGCATCCGGCCGCTGGCGCGCCTCCTGCGCCGCTCGTTCGCGGCGCGGCGCCTGCGCCTGGACGCCTTTCTGTGGTGGCACGCCCAGCGCGCCGCCTCGCGCCGCCAGGCCCTCACTCGCCAGATGATCTCCAAGGCCGACCTGTGGTTCGATCGGGCGCTGTACTTTGAGAATCGGTAGGGCCTGTTCTATCTCGAGGCCCGGTCAAGGACAGACGCCGGTGCAGCCGGACGGCGCGACCTGCTGATACGGCATGTGCGGATGTCCCTCGGTGGCGCCGCAGATGAGGCGTCGCAACCGGTACCGGGCTGCCAGGCAGCAGATGCGCTCGCCCCGTTCATTGCGAATGGAGAACTCCTTTTCGCCGCGCACATTGCCTTCCGGGCAGTCCTCCACACGGATGCAGCCGAAGGCGATGCGGACGAACTCGCCCACGAGCGCCATCGCGCTTGCGCACAGTTCGTTGCGGCGTGCTTCGGAGCAGTCGGTGCCGCGGAAGATAAAGTCGTCGGTCAGGCAGACGACCTGGTACTGGCAGACTTCAAGCCAACGCCCCCGATCCTGGATGATGATGGGATTGCTGGTGCTGCACGGGATGACCCGCTGCGGATCACCGTCCACGATGACCAGTTGCAGATAGCGGCCGCACGCGCCCGCGGAGACCGGGCCGCTGATCTCGCCCAGGCCGCTGGGACCGCTGCTGAAGGTGCGAACGAGTTGCACGCTTCCCGCAATTCCAAGCGTAGTTCCGCCGCAAGGGCCTGTGGAGATGGGGGTGGTGCCGATGCGGTTTCCAAATACCAGTCCCATTTGCCGGTTCGGCGGCGCGTTGCTCCAACGGACGGCGGCAATCCCCGGACATGTGTCCATCAGCACGTCGAGTTGCGGCTGACCCCACAAGCCATTGCTGCTCGCAACGCCGCGCAACTCGATGCCGTAGGTTCCGGTCGCACCGGTGCCCATCCAGTGGGACAGCGGACCCGGAGCGCCGGGGCCGTCGGGACGCCGCTCAGACCTGAAGGGCGTGTTGTTCCAGATCAGCGCGGCCTGCGGGTTCAGTGGATCCTTGTTGTAGCCGGTGACGCCGACGTAGTAGATTCCGGCCCTGGGCACGAACTGCCCCGTGATCGTGGACTGGGTGGATTGACCCGCCTCCTCATCGTCGTTGTGCGTGACGCCGTTGCCGTGCGCGTCAAACAGGAACAGTTGCGTGTCGAGTGAAGCGAAGCCCACCGTGCTGGCGCGGAACACGGCTGGATCAATGATCCAGATTCGGAAGAGGTCTCCGTCGTTGGGAGACTCGATCTGCCCCTGGATCATGTGCAGAGGCCCGTCGCCGTGGGTTTCCTGACCCGGGATGACCTCCGCGGCGTCGCCTTGCTCCTGCCACACGGGCTGGGCGCAGAGCAACGGAGCGGGAATCATCGACGCGGCAATGAGCGCGACCAACATGCGAACTGACTTCGGACTGACCATGATGACCCCCTTCGAGAAAGTGACGATCAGGCAGACCGACTGCCTGTTGGTGGACAGCCAAGGTGCAAAGTTGCACACGACCGCAGAGTGCAAGCCTCGAGGCGATCGGACGCCTGCTGGGCGCAGGCAGCGCGGCAACGTGCTTGGAGTCGAAGCGGCAACCGCCTGCCGGCAGCGCCACGGAGCGGGCCGCTCAAGGCACGCAATCGGAAGCGATTTGGTCGTGCCGCGTGTAGAGACGCCTTCGACGAGGACATTCGCATCAAACAACTCTCACTCGCCGGCGTGAATGCCGGTCACATGAGACTTGCCGTCACCAGGACTCGCGTTCATTGTGACTGGTCGCAGGCAGGCGTGTCAACAGACCGAACGACGGTTTCGTTGAGATTTCCAGGGCGAATTACCTAACTCAATGGGGATTCAGGAGTTACATTACATCTTCTCTTGGATGTTTCTGGCGCGCAGAGCCGGGGCCACGGCCTGCCTGACCGCAGTTCAGCCTGTGCGCACGCCCTTCGGCGCAATTTTCGGGTGCCGGGTCGAAGAACGGCCGCAGTCAACTTCCGATCGCCTGACTGGAAATGGATACGGCGAGGGCAGCCGGATGCTCAGCACGTCCGCGCTACACGAAGAAGCCGGCGGTTTCATGCAACTCATCAACTTCACGACGTGCAACACGAGCAACATCGCGCGCATCAAGGAGCATGACGCTCCGCCGCGACTCTCGAGAGCCTTCGATCAGGCGCGACTCAGTTCCGTGCCTGGCCGCACTGCTCCTGCACGTATTTGAGAATGTCGGCCTTGAGCGCGTGGCCGCTGCCGGCATAGACGATCTTGCCTTCCTTGTCGATGAGGACGCAGAAGGGGATACCCTGCACGCCATAGGTTTGAGCGACTTCGTTGGCCGGATCGTGAACCTTGATCCAGCCGCACTCGCCGCGCGTGCGCTGCGAGCCGCGGATGATCGGCTGGTCCCTGGCCTGAGTCCACTCAAGTTGCTTCGCGGCCGTCTCGCCGCGCCAGTTGGTTCCCACGCCCATGATGACAAGACCCTTGTCAGCGTAGTCGCGGTGCAGGTCGGCAAGGAATGAGTCCATGAGGCTCAGGCACGGGCCGCACCACGTCGCCCAGAAGTCCAGCAGCACCACCTTGCCGCGCAGGCCGTCGAGTTTCACAACCTCGTTTGTGCGGATGTTGTTGAGCGCGAAGACGGGTGCGACCTTTCCGGGCGCGATGTCGCCGGCGCCCGCCAATGCCTCGGCGCGGTTGCGCAGCTGCATCTGGGCGCGGGTGACGGCGAAGGCCCGTGCATCAAGGCCCTGCGCTTCTTCAAGGAGTCGGCGCGCCTCGGCCGTTCGCGCCTCGCCGCCCTGCTCAATGAGGATCAGGGCCTTGCTGGCGAGCGACTCGGCGCGCAGGCCGGCAACCTGGCTCGACGCGCGGATCGCCTCGTCGATGACGGCCAGGCGCTGATCGGCGCTGAGGCCCGTAACTGCCGACTTGGCGAGCAGCAGCCGCACGTGCTTCTCCTGTGCGGCGCGGATCGCGGCGTCGACTTCGCTCAGGGCCGACTCGGGGCCGCGCAATCGCTCCACCGCCGCGAAGCGCATCTTCAGCGCCCGGTCAAACTCGGCAGGGGTGATCGCATCGCCGGCGAACCAGCGGTCCACTGTTTCGATGATGCGCTGAGGACTCTCGAGCCGCGCCAGGCATGACAGGACAGTTGAGCGAGCCTGTGCCGCACGGTCGCCCCTCGGAAACTGCGAAAGGTACGCCTCGCATGCATCAGCGAAGGCGGCGAGCAACTCCGCGGGAGCGTTTCCGCCGTAGGGCGTAGCGTCAATGAGTTTCTGACGCGCCGCTTCCATTGCTTCGATGAGCGCGGCCTCAGCGGCGGCCGGTGCTTGATCCTGGCCCAGCGCCGCCGGGCTTGTCAGAAGAGCGGCCGCCGTAAGAAGCCCCGCGGCGGTCAACGATCGAAATTGACTCAACATGGTGGTCTCCCTTCTCGGGGCCGGTCGCGTTCGGATCGCATCCCACGATTCGCTCGAAGACTCGCTCATCGTGGGCGTCGGCTGCCTTATCCGTTCGACTTCTTCCAGTCGCTCAGGAACTTTTCGAGACCCACGTCCGTAAGCGGGTGGCTCATCATCTGTTTGATCACGCTGAAGGGGACGGTCGCCACGTCCGCGCCGGCCAGCGCCACGTCAACGAGGTGCTTGCTGTGGCGGATTGATGCGGCGAGGATCTGCGTGTCGTAGCCGTAGTTGTCGTAGATGGCGCG
>CAADHA010000092.1 GCA_900696685.1 uncultured Planctomycetota bacterium | reverse complement strand
GAATAGCGGGGGCAGGATTTGAACCTGCGACCTCCGGGTTATGAGCCCGACGAGCTACCAGACTGCTCTACCCCGCAATCCATGCGCCTTGCGGCGCGCCTCAAGTCAGGCCGTTGGGCTCTGACTTGTGGAAAGGGAGGTTAGGCTCGGCGGGCCGGATCGTCAACAATCCGGCCCGCCATCGATGCTGGAATGCGGCTTCGAAGCGCAATCGGCCGATGGTAGAGGCGTGAGCCTCGGAGGCTCGGGCCGACGAGCCGGGTGCGTCGAGGCGACGTGCCGACGGCCTCATCTGCTGACCTTTCGGGAGTTCCTACGTGTGCCGTTTCACGCTTTATCTCGGCCCGCCGATCGCGCTCAGTTCGCTCATCACTGAGCCGGCCCATTCGCTGATTCACCAGAGTTTCGAGAGCCGCGAGCGGGAGGAGCCTCTCAACGGCGACGGGTTCGGCCTGGCGTGGTATGTGCCGGGCATGAGCGAGCGGCCTGCGGTGTTCCGCTCGATCTCGCCGGCGTGGAGCAACCGCAACCTCCTTGAACTGTGCCGCGTGACGAAGTCGCACTGCCTGCTGGCGCATGTGCGGGCGGCGACGCGCGGCATACCGGTCACGGAGACGAACTGCCACCCGTTCACGCACGAGCGCTTCGCGATGATGCACAACGGCGACGTGGGTTCGTTTCATCTCATGCGCCGGAAGATCATCGGCGAACTCTCCGAGAGCGCCTTCCACGTTGTGCAGGGAACGACCGATTCAGAGCATCTCTTCGGCATGTTCCTGGATGAGCACGCAGCCGTCGCGGCAGGCTCCTCGACGGGCGATTCGCTTGCGGCTGCGCTGGAGCGCACTCTGCGGCGCATCGCCGCACACGGTCAGGCGATCGGCTCCGATGAGCCGTCGTTTCTGAACGTGGCGGTGTCGGACGGGCGGCACGCGACCGCGTCGCGCTGCACGACCGATCCGCGCGGCCGGGCAGACAGCCTCTACGTTCACACGGGGCGGCGGTACGTCTGCGAGGGAGGCGTGTGCCGGATGATCGAGCCGGCCGACGGCCACGGGCCGACGGTGATCATCAGTTCCGAGCCGCTCAGCGATGATCCCGGCTGGACGGAGGTGCCGGTGAACCACCTCGTGGTCGTGAGCGAGGATCGCATGGTGAGCATCAGGCCGTGTGCGCTGTGAGGTTTCGCTGAGCAAGCAGGTGGCGGCCGCGTCGGGCGGGGCATATCCTCCTGCGCCATGCGCCTGTGATGCACAGAAGACGATGCACGCCGCCCGGTCCGGCACGGCGCCTTCGACCGGGAGGGCCGGCCGCGGCAGCGCATTTGCTGCTGCTTCCTTTTCCAATCAGTCGGGTAATCTCCGCGCCGCTGCCTGATGGTTCGGCGCGGTCTTCCAAGGCGCATGAACCGATGACCTCTCTCTCACAGGAACAACTGCAGTCGCGCACGCTCTCCGAGCGGGCGATTCTCGTGGCATGCCACCTGCCCGGCTCGCGGCACGATCCGCGCGATCCGCTGGGCGAACTGCGCCTCCTCGCCGAGACGGCCGGGGCGACGGTCGTCGGCGAAGCGATGCAATCGCGCCGCGCGCCCGAGGCGGGCACCTACATCGGCACAGGCAAGCTCGAGGAACTCAGGCGACTCGTCGGCGAACTTCAGGCGTCGCTGGTCATCTTCGACAACGACCTCAGTCCATCGCAGATCCGCAACATCGAGAAGATCATCGGCGTTAAGATCATCGATCGCAGCGAACTGATCCTCGACATCTTCGCTGGCCGTGCGACGACGGCCGCGGCGCGTCTGCAGGTTGAACTGGCGCAACTTGAGTACACCTATCCGCGCCTGCGGGCGATGTGGTCGCACCTCGGGCAGATCACGGGCGGCGCGCCCCTGGGCATCGGCACGCGCGGGCCGGGCGAAACGCAGATCGAGACCGACCGCCGACTCGTGCAGCGCCGCAAGAGCGTGCTCAAGGCGCGCCTCGCCGAGGTGCTCGCGCGGCGGGTGCGCGAGGTCGCGCATCGGCGCTCCGAGCATCGCACCGTGTGCCTCGTCGGCTACACCAATGCCGGCAAATCGACGCTCTTCAATGCTCTTACGGGTCCGTCCGGTGGGGGAGGGGCCTATGCCGACGACCGCTTGTTCGCAACGCTGACGACGCGCACGCGCCGCTGGCCTCTGGGCGGCGGACAGGAGGCGTTGCTCTCCGACACGGTCGGATTCGTTCGTGATCTGCCGCATCACCTGATCGCATCCTTCCGCGCCACGCTTGAAGAAGCGATCCACGCTGACCTGCTGCTCATCGTCATCGACGTGGCCGACCCGATGGCCGCGGTGCAGTATGAGATCGTCCGCGAGACGCTCGCCGACCTGCTCAAGCCGGACCCGCGCCGCCGCGCCTCGCGCGTGGCGGATCAATCAGAGAATGGCGAGTGGGCGGAGGATGAGGACGATTCCCCTCCCCCGGCAATCGATCCCGATCTGCCGCGGCACATACTCGTGCTCAACAAGGTCGATCGCCTCGAAGATGAGTCCGAACTGGCGGTGTGGCATCAGCGAGATCCCTCGGCAATGGCGATCAGCGCCATGTCCGGCCGGGGGCTTGACGACCTGCGCCGCGCCGTGCAGGAGCGGCTCATGGGCGAGATCGTCGAAGTCGAGTTCACAGCGCCCTACGCGGCCGCGAAAGCGATTGCCTACGCCGAATCGCGCGGCGAGGTAGTCCGCCGCGATTTTGAGGAAGGCGGCGTGCGGCTGCGCCTCAGGATCGGCCAGAGCCACCTCGACCGCCTGCGGTCAATGGGGCTGGCGGTGTGAACGATCCTCGCGGCGGCGCGGGGGCTTTGCGTACGGCCGCCAGTCCGTCAGCGCCACGGCCGCGCGAACCTCGTCATGCAGCACACCCTCGGCCACGTTGAGTTCACGCTCGCTCACGCGCGGCACCGTCGCGAGGATCGGCAGCCGGTTCATCCGCCCGAGCCAGTCGCGGTTGGTCTGCATCGCGGGATCGGGATCATCCGGCTCGTAGAAGTTGACGATCAGCCCCGCGATGCGGCAGCCGCTGCGCCGCAGCGCTTCGACCGTGAGCGCGGTGTGATTGAGCGTGCCGAGATCGGCGCGGCAGACGATGAGCACCGGGTAATCCGCCTCGGCGATGAGATCGAGAACGGTGCGCTGCGCATCGTTGGGATCGATGGGCACCATCACGCCGCCTACGCCCTCCATCAGGACGATGTCACAGCCCGCGTCGATGGCGGCAAGGCTGCGGCGGATCGGCGCGACATCAAGCGAACGCCGGTTGCGCTCCATCGCCACAGCCGGCGCCACGGGCAATCGCTCCAGGATCGGCGAGACGAGCGGCAGGCCGCCGATCGCCGGGTCGAATTGTGAGAAATACGCCAACGCCTGCGCATCATCACTCACCAGCCCCTCGCGCTCAGACCGCGCGCCGGTGGCGAAGGGCTTGCACACCCCGACGCGCAGGCCGAGGCGGACGAGGATGTCGGCAATGGCGCAGGTGATGACGGTCTTGCCGACGCCGGTGTCGGTCGCCGTGACGAACAGACCGGGCTTGTCGCGCGACGGGAGGTCGAAGGATGTGGCAAGTTGATGCTGCATGCGGAGTCAGATCCAACCGCTGAGGCGCAGGGAACACCGAGGGCGCACGGAGATGATTCAGAATTCAATGGCCCCAGGGAGGCACACGAGACGCAAGATGAGGATTCATGGCATGCACTTGAACAAATAAGGTCTCGCACAGCAGGGGGCCGCGGATCTGCAATCCAGCCCTTGACCTCTCCTGTGCGTTCTGAGCATTCTTGCGGCCATTGTCCTTGCCTTTCCTCTGTGCGCCCATTGTGCCTCAGTGGTTGGCTTTCATGCGGAACGGATTTCGCTGAGGACCTCGGGGATCGCATCAGCGAGTTCAGCGGCGAGCAGGCCGGCCGAGCCGTGCGCTGCGGCCCAGCGCCCGCCTGCAAGCCCGTGCAGCGCGACGCCCCAGCGTGCGGCGTCGTAGAGATCGAGGCCGCCGAGTTGAGTTGGATTGACGCGGCCCATGTGCGGCCTCCACCACTGGGCGACGGCCGAGGCGATGGCGCCGGTGAGCACGTCTCCGGTGCCGGCCGTCGCCAGCGCCGGGTTGTGAAACGCGGCCGTCCACGCGCGCTGCCCGTCGGTGACGATCGTCGCCGCCCCTTTGAGGACGACGACACAACCGAGGCGCTGGGCCATCTCGTTCGCCGCCGCGCCGCAATCGCGCTCCGCGCCCGACATGCCCAGCGCCGCCTCCAGGCGCGCAAACTCGCCCGGATGCGGCGTGAGGATCAGCGGGGCTCGCAAATCTGCGGAGAACTCGCGCACGGTCGCCAGATTGTTAAGCCCGTCGGCGTCGAGCACGATCGGCACATCATCCTGCGACACGAGCCACATGAGCAGTTGCTGGCGGTCGAAGCCAACGCCCCAGCCCGGTCCGACGGCGAGGCACGAGGCACGCTCAATCTCGGGCGCCAGCAGGGCTGCGGCGTCGCTCGAGAGCAGGCGCATTCCCTCGTCGACCGGCAAGGCGATGCCCGTCGCGCTCGGCGCGATGGCGATCGCCTGCGAGACGATGGAAGCGGGCAGGGCGAGTTTCGCCAGGCCGCAGCCGGTGCGAAGGGCTGCGAGCGCGGCCAGCGCCGGCGCCCCGATCATGGTGTGTACGCCGTCGTCGCACCCGCCGATGACCAGCACCGTGCCGAAGTCGCCCTTGTGCGAATCGGCCGGTCGCGGCGGCAGCGGCGGAAGATCGGTCAGATCGATCGGCATGCGGCGGCAAGTATAGCGGCTCGCCAAGGGCGCTAATACTCAAGTTCGACCACCTCAATGCGAAGTCGCCCCATGAGCGGCAGAATCGACGTGATCTCGCCGAGCAGTGCGCCGTCATCAAGCGCAGAGACGCTCAGCGCGATGTGCGTGGCGTCAAAGCGGTGCGGCTGCGTGGCGTCGAAGTCCACCCAACAGCCGTCGATGAGCGCCTGCGTCCACATGTGATATCCGAAGATCGACCTGCGGCCGGCAATCTCGTCGACGAGAACAAGCCCCGTGGCGACGCGAGCCGGAAGGCCCTGGGCGCGGAGCATGGCGGCCGTGAGCACGGCGTGCTCTGTGCAGTCGCCCTCGGGCGAGCGCGCCACCTCAGCAGCGGACGCCAGGCCGACGCCGAGGCTCTTGCGCCGGATGTAGCGATGGACAAAGAGGCGGATCGCCTCGGCACGTTTCAACGGATCGTCGCGCACGCCGCGCACGGCCCGGCCCGACAATTCCACGACTCGCGCATCCGTTGTATTGATGAGGTCTGAGGCGCCGAGGCATTTCTGCGCATCCGCCGCCTGTTCCGTCTGCCGCAGCGCGACATCGACGGTGAGTCGCTGCCCTACCCCTGCGTCGATCGCTTCGACGCTTTGCGCGCCCGTGGACGGGAGGCGGGGCATCTCGCCGTCAGCCACGGAGAGGTCGAAGACGGCGCGACGCAGCCGGCTCGGTCGCGCGATGGGGCGGCTCGGCTCGACGAAAGTGCTTAGCATCATCTCCGGCCCGACTCCCACTCGCTTCGCCGCCGCCTCGTCGGCCAGCAGCGTTACGATCACCATACCGCCGAGATCGACCTCGCTTCGAACGAGAATGCCCTGCGGGTCGAAAAACTCCGTCGCAGCGAGAGTCGGGAGTCTCGATTGCACAACCTTCCAGCGCGTCGTGCGGACCTTCTTGCCGCGCACTTCGATCGTCTGATCGCGTTCGAGCAGTTCGCGCGTGATGGTGACGGGCGTCGCGTCGCCGAGCACGTCGATCGCGGTCAGCACGATGGACTCGGCCCCGCTGCGCACCCGGGTCGTGAGAAACTCGGCCGCCTGGTGAGGCGTTTTCCACTCGCCGCCCGGAAGTGGACGCGTCATGGTCGTCGTGCTGCCTGACTCGGTCGTGCGAACCGTGATCCCCTTGGAGCCGAACTCGTAGTCCGACTCGCTGGGTGACTTGCCGAGATCCTGCATGGACCACATGGAGATCGGCCGGCCGGCGGCAGTCTCGACGAATCGCCCCTTCTTGCGCGAGGCGACCGTCGTGCCCGCGCGCGAGACGGTGAGCGACCACTCCATCTCCGTGGTGATGCGCTCGCGGTCGGGCCCGGCCTCGTCCGCCTGTCGCGTCGTCTTTACGTGCATCCATCCGGCGTGCTGGCCCTGGAGGGTGACGAGGTACCACAGGTCCACGTCAGATCCCGAGCCGAAGGCGCCGACCGCCGGCCGACCGCAAAGCAGAACCAGTGCGACAAGACTCACGCAGCGCACGAGAAATTGTTCACCGCGACCCATCAACAGGATCATACCTCGACCGGAAGGCCTGGAGCGGACGCACCGACGCGCCCAATTCCCGTCACCCAACTCGTAAACGCCTTACTCCCGCCGGTCGAGCGTCAGGCGCAGCACGGCGTCGCGGGCGAAGTGCAGGTGCTGGTCGCCGATGAGCAGGTCGCTGCCGGCGCACGGTTCGAGGCGGCGGGCCTTGAGCAGAACGCCGTAGTTCGCCATGCTCTGATTGTGCCAGCCCTGCACCACGGTGAGCAGCG
>CAADHA010000091.1 GCA_900696685.1 uncultured Planctomycetota bacterium | reverse complement strand
GAGCGCTGGCCGTTCGACCCTGAACAGCGGATCCCTGGGCAGCGCCTTAGCAACTCTCAAGCAGGCGCACTACTTCTTCATCCGTTGTAGGGGAGAAGTTGTCGTAGAACTGGCCCACGGCTCTGAATCGTGCCGGCGCCTCGAGGCACACCACCTCGTCTGCGACATTCTGCAACATGCGGATCGCCTCGGGCGAGGCGACGGGCGCCGCGATCACGACCCGGGATGCTCCGCGCTCGCGCAGGGCGTGGACGACGGCCCGGGCCGTTGAGCCGGTTGCGATCCCGTCATCGACGACGATCACGAGGCGCCCCAGAACCTTCACGGGCGGGCGGCCGCGCCGGTACGCCGCGTCGCGCCGCGCCAACTCCTCCGTCTCGCGCGCGATCGTGCCGCACAGGTCTTCCTGCGTCAATCCGAGTGATGCCAGGGCGGATTCGTCAAGAAGGAGGTGCGGCCGGTCGCCATCCACGATCGCTCCTACGCCCAGTTCGGGCTGCCAGGGAGCGCCGATCTTCCGGACGCCGATAACTTCGAGCGGCGCGGCCAGGGCGACGGCGATCTCGAATGCGACAGGCACACCGCCGCGGGGAAGGGCGAGGACGATCGGCCGCTGCGGCGCGAAGCGCTGCAACGCGGCCGCGAGCCGCCGACCCGCGTCCGAACGATTCCTGAACATGCTCACGCCCTGCCTGATCCGGATGTCCGTTTCCGCACAAGCGTAGGTGTGCACGAGCCGGTTTCACCGCTGGAGCGAGGGGCGTATTCAGATCCCCTGTTTGCGGCGTGGGGCGAGGGCATTCGCAAGATTCGGCTCGCTGCGCGACATGACTCAGTCGGGCAACGGAGGCCGCGCGGCAATGGGCCGGCGGCCTGCGCCCGGATTCATACCCACCACCCGGAGAGGACACAAACATGATTGCGTTCAACCCCATGCGGCCGGCCGTCGCGGCCGCGCCTCGGACATCGACTGCCTGCATTGCCGCCGCCATTGTCGCCGGCCTGATTGCGCTCGGCGCGCCCTCGCCCGCCGAGGCGCGGTCCGAGGCGGCCTTTTCGTTCCACCTCATGCAAGTTGAGCAGGCGATCGGCGGCGTCAACGGCGATGTCACCGCCCAGGCCGTACAACTTCGCACCCGGGCCGGCTTTCAGAATTTCATTCAGGGCACGAAGATCATCGCCTACGACGCGGCCGGCCTCAACCCCGTCACGCTTATCACGTTCCCGAGCAACATCAGCAACTCGCAGCAGGGCGCGCGCATCCTCGTCGCTTCACCGGCCTTCATCGCGAACTCTTCACCCAATGCGCAGCCCGATTTCCTGATGACCAATCTCATTCCACCGTCCTACCTCGCCGCCGGCCGAATCACTTTCGAAGATTCCTTCGGAGGCATCCTCTGGTCCCTTGCGTACGGCGGTTCAAATTACACGGGCCCGACGACCGGAGGCTTCGACAACGACCTGGACGGCGAGTTCGGCCCACCCTTTGCAGGTCCGCTTCCTTCCACGTCAACTGCGGCCCTTCACTTCAAGGGACTGTCGGGCGACTTGAGCCGCAGCAACGACATTGACTACCGCGTCACCCCCGCACCCGCGGTCTTCTTCAACAGCACCGGCGGCCGATACGCTGCCGGCGACGGCTCGGTCTTCGGATTCGAAGTCACCGGCCGATGCCCGGGCGCCGTCGTCCTGGTCTGGTCCGGCGCCACGCCCGGGCGGCAGGTGGCACTCATCTTCTCATCGAGTCTCGGCAACGTCATCATCCCTCAAGGCAACCCATGCGCCGGTACGCGCCTGGGCCTTGGACCGCAGAACATCCCACTCGTGCAGACGCTCGGTGCGGGGCCGAACGGCATCAACACCGTCAACGGCAATACCAACAGCGGCGCCTGTCGCGGGCATCTCCAGCTCCTCGACCTCGATACCTGCCGAACCAGCAACACCGATCAGATTCCCTGATCGGTGCGGCGTGCTTTCCCTTTCGCTTGGGCGGAACCCCTTCCTCTTCACCGGCCCATGCGCAAAGATTTCGACCCCGAACGCTTGTGCGTTCGGGGTCGTTTGATTTCAGATCATCGGTGATTCCGGCCAGGACACAGGCGAGCCGCCACATGCGGCGATCGCTCGGACTACTTCGCCTTTTTCTTGTTCTTGAAGTAGTCCGTGCCGGAGTCGAACCGCTTCTGGAACTTGTCCACGCGTCCGGTGATGTCCACGAACGAGCTCTTGCCGGTGTAAAAGGGGTGGGAGCCGGACCAGACGTCTACGCGCAGTTCAGGGACGGTCGCGCCGACGGTCATGACGACCTTGCCGTCGAAGACCACTTTGCAGTCGGGGTACCACTTGGGGTGAATCTCTTGTTTCATGGTCGTTGGCCTCTCTCTCCGTCGCCGCGGCCGGTCCGCGACGCCGGCACATGATTCAGTATGTCTCGGAAGGCCCGCTCGCCGGGCCGGTCGAGACGGCAATCATAGCGGGGAGCGGCTGCCCGGCAACTTCCGGACACTCCTTCCCCCGAGGGCTGCCACTACTTCTTCGGCAGGAAGGGTAACCCAGCATGCAAGCGGGGCATCGGCAAGAGGCGCTGGCGGACCCTCTGGGTGCCTGACGTTTCTTCCGCCGAGTTGCACCCCTTCCTTCGCTGCGCAGATGGCGCGATCGTCAGACCTCGAAGCCCCTCTGGAAAAGCGCGCCGACGCCCCGATTCGCTCGCCAGAGCTGCGGCCGACCCTTGACGAAGCCGATGAATGGCCTATGCTCCAACAGCGCCTCTGTGCCCGGCCGTCGCTCGGCCCAGAACCGCATCAACCCCATTCCTCGGTAGCTCAGTTGGTAGAGCGAGCGGCTGTTAACCGCTAGGTCACTGGTTCGAGCCCAGTCCGAGGAGTT
>CAADHA010000090.1 GCA_900696685.1 uncultured Planctomycetota bacterium | reverse complement strand
GGCAGCGCGTGGCGCGGGCCGCGGCGCGCGCCCGGCTCAGCGCCGGAAGCAGAAGCCCGATGAGAAGGGCGATGACGGAGATGACCACGAGCAACTCGATGAGGGTGAAGCCCCTCTTTGAGCCGCGGTCGGCAATGCGTTGACGGACGTGGCTAAGCATGGAACTGACCTTTCTTGTGGGATGGTCGCCTCGAAGGCGACACGGAACCCGGAACGCTCTCCCCTTCATCACGGCAGACTCTCTTCCGCCGCTAGGGCCGCTGGAAAACTTGCAAGCCCGCAAGGCCCGCTCCGTCGGACCAGTACAGATTTGCCTTTGGAGACCGCGTTTGCAGTCAATCGGAACCCAGCCGCGCCCCACACCCCGACGAGCGCCTGTGCTGAACGCAACACGGGGCGCTGTGAAACCGCTGCGGATCCGACAGATTCTAACAGCCTGCCAGAGCGATTCCACCCGCCAGGCGATGGACGGAGAGGCGGACCGACTCAACGGCCCCCGGTGCGATACGGTACGCAGAGCCGCCCAGAGGTGTTCCGCCTCGCTTGGCAGATTGGCCAAACCGCAGTGCTTCCCTTGCCCTTCTCCCGGCTGCATGTGCGCGCGTCGCGCTCGACATCCGCGCCGAAGCAGACACCCTGCCGCGTGAGTCGACACGGATGCCGCCTCCCCCGATCCGGCGGTGAAGGCTCGTCCACGGCGAAGCCTACGATGGGCGACCCCTTCCTCCGCCGTCCGTGTCGGTGTGGGAGCCGGCTCCATGCTCCAGTTCGTCTTTACTTTCCTCGGCGGCATGTTGGTCTGCGGGATCCTGATCCTTCCCCTGCTGCTTTTCATGCGCAGGGATCAGGATCGTCGCGTGCGGATCGCCCGCCGACGCATGGATGATGCCGAGCGTCTGGCCGAACTCGGCACCATGACGAGCGGTCTGGCGCATGAGATCAAGAATCCACTCTCGACTCTGAGCCTCAACGCCCAGCTCCTCGCCGAGGAGGTCGCCGACGTCCAGCTCCCCGATGAACAGCGCCGGAGGATCATTCGGCGGACGGAGTCGCTGAGGCGCGAAGCCGACCGCCTCAAGGGCATCCTGACCGACTTCCTCCAGTTCGCCGGGCGCATCCGCCTCGATCCCGAGCCGCGCGACCTCAACGTCCTCATCGACGAACTCGTGGATTTCTTCCTTCCGCAGGCTCTGGCTGCGGGCGTGCAGTTGCGCACGGCCCTGCCGGGACGGGTCTGCGTGGCGCAGGTGGATTCCGCGCTCTTCAAGCAGGCGTTGCTCAACCTTCTGCTCAACGCGGTGCAGGCGCTGGAGACAATGCCGCAGGACTCCGGCCGAGCCCGTGAATTGATGATCCGACTTGAGCCGGCTCGTGCCGTGGCGCCGTCCAGACGCCGCCACGCACAAGACGCGAGAGGCGACTCTTCTGCGACCGGCGCATCCCTGGCCGGCATGCACAGCATCCACGTCACCGACACAGGTCCGGGCATCGCGCCGGAGCACCTCGGCCGCATCTTCCAACCCTACTTCTCCACGAAGAAAGGCGGCACGGGCCTCGGCCTGGCCACCGCACGCCGCATCATCGAGGAGCACCGCGGGTCTCTGGATGTCCACACCGAACCGGGTCGGGGAACCGACTTTGTGATCCAACTGCCGGCCGCAGGAGGTCCAGCCGCGCTGCACCCCTCCTGATTCGTCCTCTGCCGCCACAGGGCGGCTCGCGTCTGGCCGATATCTACGGCGTGCGACACGCGCCTTCCATGCACGAGATGGGCGGCTCCTCATCGGCGGGGCTGATCGGACTGGTCTCCGGATTTGTCGCGGCCGGTGCGATGTACCTCTGGCAGGGCAGCATCGAACTGACCGTCGCCACTTTCATGATTGCGGGCTACACCGCGAGCCTCTGGCTTCACCTCACCGCCACTGCCCGCCGCTTCGCCGATCACTACCGCCACCTGCGGACGATGGAAATCAACCGCGCCCCTCGCCGGGTGCGGCGCCTCCTGGCGGACTTCGGATTCTGGTGGTCGCTGATCTTCGGCCTGGCCGTGATCGGCGGCGCAGCATGGTATGGCGGACTGCATGACCTCCAGACGCTCGCCGCGATCGAAGGCTGCTGGGCCGGCGTCACCGTCATCCTCAACTACGAAGTCACTGTTCTCGAACCGACAACGCGCTGCCGGCACTGCGGCTACCAGTTGATCGGCCACCTCGATCCTGCTGACGCCGAACAGCGCGTCCGCTGCCCCGAGTGCGGCCGGACGTGGAGCAAGAGCGACCTCTGCCTCATCCCGCCCGGCTTTCATGTCGTGACGACCGACCGCCCGAGCCGCGCGGCTTAGAGACGCAGCGAGGGCGCCTGCCTTCACTCGCACCGGTCGAAGGTCAGGCGCAGCACGGCGTCGCGGGCGAAGTGCAGGTGCTGGTCGCCGATGAGCAGGTCGCAACCGGCGCTCAGTTCGAGGCGGCGGGCCTTGAGCAGAACGCCGTAGATCGCCATGCTCTGATTGTGCCAGCCCTGCACCACGGTGAGCAGCGCCGAACTGTGCCCTCAACTGATCGGCGTGCCCGACGGCATCGGCAGGACGCGAAGGTGGTGCGGCGGCGATCCAGTGAAGGCAGTCGCAATGAGGTGAAGCGGCCAGTCGATGGCGTCGATCCCCTGGTCGTCGGTCATGATGAAGATCAGGTTGGGTGGTGTCTGAGCGAGGGCTGAAGCGGCCAGCGAGCTCTGGAGTGCGAGAGCCG
>CAADHA010000089.1 GCA_900696685.1 uncultured Planctomycetota bacterium | reverse complement strand
CGTGGTCGAGCAGTGCGTGGGCTGGCTCAAGGAGAACCGCCGCATCGGCACGCGATTCGAGAAGCTCAACATCAACTTCCACGCCATGGTCAACCTCGCCATCATCAAGCGATATCTCAAAGTACTGCTTTCAGACAGGGCCTAGGCCGACGCGCCGGCGAGGACGGTGTCTAGCCGTCGCTGCGCACCGAGGCTCCTCGCTCACGCTTCGGGTTCGCCGCGGCCGCGACGTCATGCCATCCCGTCACGCGCGCACTTCCATCCCCTTACAATCTGCGGCCACTTTTCGGAAGGCTTCCATGCCTCAACCGGCGACGAGCCTCGACCAGATGATTCAAGAGTGCATGCGATGCGACCGGCATCGCTTTGTGCAGCGGCTGCGCGCCTTGTCGGGCGGGGCGGAGGCGAGATCGGCACGGCAACCGGGGCGCCGGCCGGTGCGGGGAGCCGACACGATCGACTCCCTCAATGCCGACATCCGCAAGTCGATCGAGCGCGCCGCCGCGCGGCGGAATGCCGTACCGCGCGTGATCTATCCCGCGGAACTTCCGGTTGTTCAGAGGCGCGAGGAAATCGCCGCCGCCATCGCCGCCCACCCCGTCATCGTCCTCTGCGGCGAGACCGGCTCGGGCAAGACGACCCAACTGCCCAAGATCTGCCTCGAACTCGGACGCGGCGTGACGGGCATGATCGGCCACACCCAGCCGCGCCGAGTCGCCGCGCGCACCGTGGCCGCACGAATCGCCGAGGAACTTCGCGTCCCGGTCGGCAAACAGGTCGGCTGCAAGATCCGCTTCAGCGACCAGACCAGCGATGCCACGCTCATCAAGATCATGACGGACGGCATCCTGCTGGCTGAAACGCAAAGCGACCGCTTCCTCGACGCCTACGACACGATCATCATCGACGAAGCCCATGAACGCAGCCTCAACATCGACTTCCTTCTCGGCTACATCAGGCAACTCCTGCCGCGACGTCCCGACCTCAAGATCATCATCACCTCCGCGACGATCGACCCGCAGCGCTTCAGCGAGCACTTCAATGATGCGCCGATCATCGAAGTCTCCGGCCGCACGTATCCTGTCGAGGTGCGCTACCGGCCGATGGTGGCGGAGGCGGGGGACGACGAGGCCCCGGACCTGATCGACGCGGTCGTGAGCACCGTCGATGAACTCGTGCTGAGCGAGCGCGGCGACATTCTGGTCTTCCTCAGCGGCGAGCGCGAGATCCGCGAGGCGGCGAAGGCCTTGCGCCACCTGAGCGGGCGCGGCATCGACGTTCTGCCGCTCTACTCGCGCCTCAGCAGCGCTGAGCAGAGCCGCATCTTCCAGCCGCACCAGCAGCGGCGCATCGTCCTCGCGACCAACGTGGCGGAGACGTCGGTGACGGTGCCGGGCATCCGCTGCGTCGTCGATCCCGGCAGCGCCCGCATCAGCCGCTACTCCTCGCGCACCAAGGTGCAGCGCCTGCCCATCGAGGCGATCTCACGCGCCAGCGCCGAGCAGCGCAAGGGGCGCTGCGGACGCATCGAGCCGGGCGTGTGCGTGCGGCTCTACTCGGAGCGCGACTTCAACGCGCGCCCGGAGTTCACCGAGCCGGAGATTCTCCGCACCAATCTTGCCGCGGTGATTCTGCAGATGAAGGCGCTGCGCCTGGGCGACGTGGAGCGCTTTCCATTCATTGAGCGGCCGACGGCGCGCATGATTCGAGACGGGTATCAGACCCTGCACGAACTCGGCGCCGTCGACGCCCACAACGAGTTGACCGACCTCGGCCGCGACCTGGCGCGTCTGCCCATCGATCCGCGCCTCGGCCGGATGATCATCGAAGCCGACCGCGAGCACTGCATGGCGGAGGTGCTCGTCATCGCCGCCGCACTTTCCATTCCTGATCCGCGAGAGAGGCCGCACGATCAGCAGGAGAAAGCCGACGCGGCGCACGCGCGCTTTGCGCATGAGGACTCCGACTTTCTCATGTTCGTCAATCTCTGGCAGGCCTACCACGACGAGGCGCGGCGACTCTCCCACAGCAAGGCCCGGCACTGGTGCCGCCAGAACCACGTCAACTTCATGCGCATGCGCGAGTGGCACGACATCCACACGCAACTGCGCGAAGTGGCGATCGAGTCCAGGCTGCGCCTCAACACCGAACCGGCCGCCTACGACGCCGTCCACCGCGCCGTGCTCAGCGGCCTGCTGAGCAACATCGGCCTGCGCACCGACGGACACGAATACACCGGAGCTCACGGCACGAAGTTCTTCATCTTCCCCGGCTCAGGCCAGTTCAGAAAGAGTCCGGCGTGGATCATGGCCGCGGAGATCGTCGAAACGACGCGCCTCTACGCCCGCTGCGTGGCGAAGATTCAGCCGCAGTGGATCGAGTCCCTCGCCGGCCACCTCGTCAAGCGGCACTATTCCGAGCCCGCGTGGAACGAGAGTAATGCCCAGGTTACGGCGTCGGAGCGGGTCTCGCTCTACGGCCTGGACATCGCCTCCGGCCGCCGCGTTCACTACGGCCCGATCGAGCCCGGGGGCTCGCGCGAACTCTTCATCCATCACGCCCTCGTCGAAGGCGAGTGGCGCACCAAGGCGCCTTTCCTCGAACACAATCGCCAACTCGTCGCCGAGGTCGAGAAGGTCGAGAGCAAGGTCCGCAAGCGCGATGTGCTCGTCGACGTGCAGCAGCGATTCGCGTTTTACGATCAGCGTCTGCCCGCGGATGTCTACAGCGGCGCGACCTTTGAGAAGTGGTGGAAGGAGGCCCAGAGCCGCACGCCGCGACTCCTCCACATGAAGCGCGAAGACCTCGTGCAGGTCGAGCGCAGCGCTGCCGACTTCCCCGACCGCATGACCGTCGGCGGGCACACGCTGGCGCTGCGCTACGTCCACGAACCCGGCGCGGCGGACGACGGCGTGACGGCGATCGTCCCCGTTGAAGCGCTTCACGAGATTGACGCGGCTCCCTTCACCTGGCTCGTGCCGGGCATGCGCCTCGAGAAGATCACCGCGCTGATCAAGTCGCTGCCCAAGAGTACGCGCACGGCCTTTCTGCCCGCCGCCGACTACGCGAGAGCCTGCGCCGAGGCGATGACGCCCGACGGCCGCAGATTCGAGGAGGCGCTGGCGGCGCAACTGCTTGCCCTGCGCGGCGTGCCGGTGCGGCCCGGCGACTTTCAGGCCGAAAGGCTCGACCGCCACCTTCAGATGAACTTCCGAATCGTCGATCGCCGCGCCCATGTCATCGGCGAAGGGCGCGACCTCGAACAACTCCGACGCGATCTCGCCGGCAAGGTCCGCTCGCAACTCCAGTCCCTCTCCGATGAACGCTACTCGCGATCGGGAATCACGTCGTGGGACTTCGGCGAACTGAGCGAGACTGTCGAACTCAAGCGCGGCGGGATGAGCGTAACGGCCTACCCGGCGCTGATCGATGAGGGATCATCGGTGCGCCTGACCATTCTCGACTCGGCGGCCGCGGCGCTTGCGGCGAGCCGGCTCGGCGTGCGAAGGCTCTACGTCATCGCCTCGCAGGAAGAGTTGCGGCATCAACTCAGGTCGATGCCGCAACTCAATCGGCTCAAACTCCTCTTTGCCTCGCTCGGCCCGGCGAGCCTGCTGCACGAACAGATCATCGAGATTGCAGCGCAGGAGGCATTTCTCGGCGACGGATCGATCCCGCGAAAGCGCGAAGCGTTCGATGCACGGCTCAACGATGGCTGGAATCGCGTCGGCGAGGCGATGTTCAGCATCTGCTCGCTCATCGAGCCGATCCTCGCGGCCCGGCACGAGGTTGAACTGCGCCTGGGCAAGCCGGCCCCGCCGACGTGGAAGCCGATTCTCGACGACCTCAGGATGCAACTTACTGACCTGCTGCCGGCGGATTTTCTGCGCACCACGCCGCTTGAGCGTCTGCGCCATGTGCCACGCTACCTGGCGGGAATGCTGCGCCGCCTCGATCGTCTCAGTGGCGCCGGCCTGCCGCGCGACGCCCAGCATCGGCAGACGATTGAACTCCACCTCGCCCGCCTCGCACAGGCGCTCTCCGCGCGCGATCCGAATCAACCGGTCGATCCCCGACTCGTGGAGTACCGCTGGCTCATCGAGGAACTGCGCATCTCACTCTTCGCCCAGGACCTCGGCACCGCCGAACGAATCTCCCCGCAGCGGCTGGACAAGGTGTGGCAGCAGGTGTCTTAGAGCGAGCTCCGCTGCCGGATCCGCTGCCTACCCATGCGTTCGGCTTCCCGCAGGATCATGGTCGCCCCCGGCACGGCGGAAGACGAGCATCGCCACGCACCACGCCGCCGCGATGCCGATGACGTCGGCGACGAAGTCGTCGAATCGCGCGAAGCGGTCGAGCGCGGGCCAGTATTGCGTCAACTCGTCAATGGCGGCCAGGGCCAGCGCGGCGGCGGCGGCCCGGTTGATGTTGCGCGCGGCGAACGCGCGCGGAGTCTGCCGGTCGAGAAGGCGCGTGAGCATGAGCAGGCCGGCGAGACCCGCGAAGGCCAGCGCATGGAGAATCTTGTCAACCGGGATCGGGCCGGGCGCGCCGATGCGAAGTTTCGGCCAGTGTGTCCCCGCCGTCAGCGCCAGCCAGTAGATGAGCGTGATGCGGCGCCAGGCGCTGCGGCTCACGCGCTCCATCTGCTCGACCAGGGCGCGGATCATGGCGCCTCGGCCGCGTGACCCGACCCCTGTGGTGCGGGTGCGGCAGCGGCGGCGCCCTGCACCGAAGTCACAACCACAGGCGGCTCGATGTCGTGCGCGGTTTCGATGCCTGCGGCTCGCTCCGCCGTCTCCCCGTTCACCGAAGGCTCCGCTTCAACGGTGAGATTCTGCGCCAGGGCGAGGTAATCCTCCGCGCCGGGGCAGTGGGCGTCGTAATCGAAGATGGAGCGCCCGAAACTGGGGCACTCAGCGAGCTTGATGTTGCGCCGGATGGCCGGGCGCAGCACTCGGCAGTCGCGCCACGGCACAGCCTCTCCGCGATGACTCTCCAGGTACGTCTCGAGGTCGCCGACGACCTCCGCCGCCAGCCGCGTCTGCCCCTCGTACATGCACAGCAGGATGCCTGTGACGCGCAGGTCCGGATTGACGCCGCGGCTTACGAGCGAGACCGTCTCGAGGAGTTTGCTCAGGCCCTGGAGCGCGAGGAAGTGGGCCTGCATCGGCACCATGACCTCGCGTGCGAGGACGAGCGCATTGAGCGTGAGCAGCCCAAGGCTCGGCGGACAGTCGATGAGCAGAAAGTCCAGGCCGCGCAGCATCGAGGACTCTGCGCACTTCCGCGCCAGGCGCAGCGTACGGTCGGGCAGGCCGGCCAGTTCAACTTCGGCGCCGGCGAGGTCCGTCTCCGCGGGCAGAAGGAGCAGCCGCTCGGTTACGCGCATTACGGCCTCGTCAACGGGCGTGCCTTCGTCAACGAGCACGTCATAGACGCTCGGCGAGCCGGGCGCGACTTCGGCCCCGAAGTGGAGCGTGAGATGGGCCTGCGGATCAAGGTCGATGACGCCGACGCTGCGGCCGCTTTGCGCGAGGGCGGCGGCGAGGTTGACGGCCGTGGTCGTCTTTCCCACGCCGCCCTTCTGGTTCATGAACGCAATCATTCGTGTCGCAGGCATGGTTCTCGCCGGTGGCCGCTGCGTTGCGGCATGAGCGGATCATAGATCGCCGGGGCGCGGGCCGCGATTCACCTTTCGTCCACCCCGCGGGCCTCATGCGTCGCCGGGCGCGGGTTCGTCCTCACCGAGTTGCTGAGGCGGTGCGGCGGGCGTCGCGCCCGGCCCGGCCACCATGAACGGCCGCTGGCAGATGATCTCGCCGTCCACCTTGAGCGTGACCCAGTACTTGCCCGGCTCAGGATACTCGAGGTTGCGCAACTCGACGTTGACGTCGGTGATGTGCAGCGGATTGTCGAGACGCATCGGGCCGTGAATCTCCGTGATCGAGGTTCCCGACGCGCCGTGCTCGATGGCGAGAGCCACGTCGTAGGTCCGCCGCCCGCTGGTGAGCGAGAAGAGGACGTTCATGTGATCGTGCCGGTGGGGGAACTTCTGCGCGTGGATCGTGTTGAACGTTCCGACGATGATGAGTTTCTTGGTGATCTCGTCGCGGTAGACGGCGTCGGAGATGATGATCGAGAGGCACGAAGGCCTCTCAAGCGCGTCGCTCATGTTCAAGGGTAACGCCCGCCGGAGCGCAAGGCCAACGCGCGGCGCCTCGTGCTCAATGAAGGGGTATTGTCCGTACCGGCCCGATTGCAGGCGCTTCAGTCCAGTGGGCGGCTGGGCGCCCGCCCGGCCGAGGCGGATCAACAGCGCGAGTCGAATCAGGGCGGCTTTCCTGTTCGCCTTCTCAGCAGCCGGGCGAACAATGGACTGGTCACGCGCGCCGTTTCGGCAATCCAAAGCCGGCGCCTGCCTTGACCGGAAGGAACCCGCCATGGCGCTCCTGCAGACTCCGGCCCGACGTCCACGATCCGTCGATTCAGACCTCACAGGCAAGAACCTGCTCCGCGACCCGCGCCGCAACAAGGACTGCGCGTTCACGCCAGAGGAGCGCGATGCGTACAGGCTGCGCGGCCTGCTGCCAAGCGCCGTCCAGAGCATCGAGGAGCAGGTCAGCCTTGAACTCGAACATCTCCGCGACAAGCGCGATGACCTCGAGAAGTTCATCGGCCTCGATGCGCTGCGCGAACGGAATGAGACGCTCTTCTACCGGGTGCTCATTGAGAATCTTCCGGAGCTGATGCCGATCGTATACACGCCGGTGGTGGGGCTCGCGTGTCAGCGTTACAGCCACATCATGCGCCAGCCGCGCGGCCTGTGGATCACGCCCGAGGACATTGACCGCATCCCCGACCTCCTTCGCAACGCGCCGGATGAGAACATCCGCCTGATTGTGGCGACGGACAACGAGCGGATTCTCGGCCTGGGCGACCAGGGCGCAGGCGGCATGGGGATTCCCGTCGGGAAACTCTCGCTCTACACGGCGGCGGCGGGCATTCATCCTTCGCTGTGCCTGCCCATCAGCCTCGACGTGGGCACAGACAACGCCGAACTGCTCAACGACCCCTATTACCGTGGATGGCGGCACAGGCGACTTCGCGGCCAGCCCTACGAGGAGTTCATCGAGCGATTCGTGGAGGCCGTCGCCGCCGTGTTCCCGAGGGCGCTGCTTCAGTGGGAGGACTTCCACAAGAACATTGCATTCCAGGTGCTCGACCGTTACCGGCTGCGCGTGACGAGTTTCAATGATGACATACAGGGCACGTCGGCGGTGGCGCTGGCCGGCATCCTCGCGGCCCTGCGCACGACGGGCGAGCGGCTCAGCGATCAGCGCATCGTCTACCTCGGCGCAGGCGCGGCGGGGATCGGCATCGGGCGGCTCGTGCGCGACGCGATGCGCGAAGAAGGCGCCGATGAGACGACGATCCGCCGTGCCCAGGCGTTCCTCGACAGCCGCGGACTGATCTTCACTGATCGCATGATCCGCGACGCGCACAAGCGGGCCTTTGCCTGGACGCGGGAAGACATGGAAAGGTGCGGCCTGCGCGGCGAAGGACCGTTCGATCTTGACGCCGTAGTGGCGAACATCAGGCCGACCATCCTTATCGGGACGACGGCCGAGCCGGGCGTGTTCCGGGAGGAAATCATCCGCGAGATGGCGCGCCACGCGCCGCGGCCGATTGTCATGCCCTTCTCCAACCCGACGTCCAAGGCCGAGTGTACACCGGAAGAGGTGATCCGCTGGACGGACGGACGGGCGCTGGTCGCGACGGGCAGCCCCTTCGCGCCTGTCGAATACGAAGGACGGCGCCACGTCATCGGGCAGGGCAACAACGTTTTCGTCTTTCCCGGCGTCGGGCTGGGGTGCATCGTCTCCGAGGCGCGCCAGGTAACGGACTCGATGTTCCTCGTCGCCGCCCGCACGCTGGCGGAGTGCATCTCCGCCGATCGCCTTGCCGCAGGGGCGCTGTATCCCGATCAAAGCGACCTGCGCGAGGTGTCCCGGCGCATCGCCGTCGCCGTCGTGCGAGAAGCCAAGCGCCTCGACCTCGGCCGCCTGCTCCGCGACGAGTCGATCGAAGATGCGGTGGCGTCGATGATGTGGTACCCGGAGTACGCCGCCTGAGTGTCCGAGAAACAAACGGGACAGGTACATTTATTTCTGCCCGGAAACGCTGCCTAACTGCTTGATAATCAACGACATAAAATGTACCTGTCCCGTTTGTTTTCCGGGGCGGTTGGGATGCGGCGAGGTCTGAGTTCAGTGATGTCTCACGGTTCTGACCCGGCACTCGTGTCGACCACCATCCATGCCACGATCCTGGACGACACACTCCCCGGACCGGGCGTGTTTGGCGCGCCGTCAGCGGGTCTCGTCCGTGAAGGCTGCGGCGTCGATCGAGAGCATGCACTCCAGGCCTTCGGGATTGAACTGAAAGTCCACCGTGCCGCCGAGTTCAAACTCGACCAGGCCGCGCACGAGGCGCAAACCGGTGCCGTGGTCGCGCGGCGTGGCGGCCGGCGGTCCATCCGCCTCGACCCAATGAAGTTGGATGTGCCCGTCGTGCCGTTCCCACGAAATGCGGATGCGCCCCTGCGGAGTCGAGAGCGACCCGTGCTTGATCGCGTTGGTGGCGAGTTCGTGCAGCGCCAGGCCAATGGGAAGAGCGGGTCGTGGCGGGATGACGATCGGCAGGCCGTCGAGTCGGACGCGATGCCCCTGTTCGACGACGTACGGCGCAATGCAGAGGCGAACGATCTCCGCGAGGTCCACGCCGCTCCACTTCGTCCGCGCCAGCATCTCGTGGGTCCGCGCCATGGCCTTGATGCGATCGGCGAACTTGCGGCGGAACTCGTCGATGTCGCGCGTGCTCGCCGCCGTCTGATCGAGGAGCGCGAGAACCGATGCGAGGTTGTTCTTGACGCGGTGGTCGAGTTCGCGCATCAGAAGGTGCTGGCGCCGCTCGGCCTGGCGCTGCTCGGTGACGTCCAGAATGAGCACCTGTCTCGCCGGACCGCCTGCGAAGTTGATCGTGCTGACAATGACCTCCACGTTGAGAATGCTTCCATCGCGCCGCAGCAGCCGCTCATCCTCGAAGCGTACCGAATGAGTTTGAGCGCCCAGGGCAGCGATCCGGGCGCGGATTGCCTCGTGGCGCTCAGGCGGGACGATGTCGAAGACGCTCCGCCCCACGAGGTCCTCGGAGCGTTCGTAGCCCAGCAGGCGCAGCGCGGCGGGATTGACGAACTGGTACATGCCGTCGCGGTGGATCATCACGCCCACCGGACTGGACTCGATGAGCAGGCGGTAGCGCTCTTCGCTCTCGCGCAGTGCATCGACGATCTTACGATGCTCGGTGATGTCAATGAGGACGATGTGCCAGCGCGTGACGTCGCGATCGATCGGAAGGGGCCGGCTGAGGGAACGGATCCAGCGATACGACCCGTCGTCGGTTTGCAGGCGAGCCTCGCAATCGACGGTCCCGTCGCCTGCTTCGCCGCGCCGCGCGGCCTCAGCAACCCGCGGTCGATCCTCGGGGTGAATGCGGTCGAAGAGCAGATCGAAGTTCTTCGCCACGGCTGCAGCGGAGACCGGGCCGATGATCGACGCAAGCCCCGGCCCGAGGTAGATGAGCGACCGAGGCCGGCCCGGCGTGGATTCGTATGAGTAGATGACTCCGGGGATGTGTTCGGCCACCGCGCGAAGGCGCTCTTCGTTCTCGCGCAGGCGCGCCTGGCTGGTGAGCAGGCGGGCGGAGACGAACGCCAGACCGCCCGCAGCGAGCAACCCGAGCACCATGATCAACGGGATTCCTCCCGTGAGCGTGTCCCCGAGCATGGCCGCGTTGGGCGTAAGCGACACGTCCCAGGATCGCTGACCGAGGATCGCAGGGCGGGTTTGCGTGTATCGGGAGGGCGCCGGCGCGGCAGGCCCTTCACCATAGATCAACTCACCGCCGTCCCACACGGAGCAGGTGAAATTGTCTCTGACAGAGGACGCGAGACAGGCTTCAATGAGCATGCCGGCGTGAATCGTCGTACTCAAAGCGCCGTGGCTCTGCTGTTCGTCGCTCAGGGGGAGGTATGCAACCACGCCGTTCTCACCGGGGCGCAGGTCGAGCAGGGGAGTGAGGGTCCAGCGGCCGGTCTCAACGGCCTTGCGGAACGCGGCGTGCGCCAGGCCGTTGGGCGTGAGGTTGTGCCCCGCTGCCCCGGTCTCCGGATCGAACGAGACGACCCAGCGCATCTGTCCCGCCTCGTCCAGCCACGCCACTGACGACAACTCCGGCGAGTCGAAGAGAGCCGAGCGGACGGACCGATCGAAATCCTCCGCGGAGTTGATGTAGCCCGTCTCCCAATCGTGCGCGATGCGCCGCAGAAGGTCGATGCGGAACTTGAAGTGCTCGGCGAGTCGAGAGGCGATCTGCTCAGCCGTCAGGTCCGTGCGCAGGTCAATCTCGCCCACGGCCCGGTCCAGTACGGCCCGCCAGAGAACGGCGAACATCCCGGCGACCGTCAAGAAGACGATCGTTGGTATCAGAATTGTCAGCCTGGAGGTCTGACGACGCATGGCTCAATTCCCTGCACCTGCCGGCCGGGGGTATTGTCTGCTGTCGCCCGGCCTGTGTCGAGTTGGCGTTTCGTCGCCGCATGTTCTCTTCGTTCGGTCCTCTGCACGGGAGGACCGCCCCGCAAACGGAATTGCGTGGAATAGGCGCATCGCATGGCGCATCACTCTCTCTGATAGGCGCCGGGCGCGCTTCGCGCCGGTGCGGCAATGCTCGTTTTTCCCATCACGAGGAGACCAGCCGTGACACACCGGACGACCACAGCGGGCCACTGGGCGATTCTCCTTCTCGTTCTCATTGCCGCAGGATCGCCGTCGGGGTGCAACTCGAAGTCGTACAGCGGATCAGCCGGATACGGCACCTCGCTCGATTCCTACGCGCCGGGGCTGCACTCCACGACGATCGTGCCCGAGTCGTACATCTACCACCATTTCCCGTCCGACGGCGGCTCCCCGTCGTCGCGCCCGGTCTATCGTGGCGGCGACCGCTACCAGTACGACCGCGAGCAGCCCTTCAGCCGCGTCTCGGAGCAGCCGCTTTCAACGTTTGCCGTGGACGTGGACACGGGATCATACAGCAACGTGAGGCGATTCATCAGCGATGGGCAACTTCCGCCGCCTCAGGCAGTGCGCATCGAGGAGATGATCAACTACTTCGCCTACGACGATGCGCCGCCGGACGGCAGCGATCCCTTCGCGGTCCATGTCGAGGTCGCCTCCTGCCCCTGGACGCCGGATCATCGCCTGGCGCGGATTCACCTCCGCGCCCGCGAGGTCGAGATGGCGGATCGCCCGCCGGCGAACCTCGTCTTTCTCCTCGACGTGTCCGGATCGATGTCGCCCGAGGACCGCCTGCCGCTCATTCAGCGGGCGATGCGCGTGCTCGTGAGCGAACTGCGCGATGACGACCGCGTGGCGATCGTGACGTACTCGGGCCGCAGCGGCGTGGCGCTGCCCTCGACCGCGGTGGCGCACCGAGGCTCGATCCTGGACACCATTGACGGCCTCCGCGCGGGCGGCAACACCAACGGCGGCGCCGGCATTCAACTTGCCTACGACGTGGCCGAGCACAACTTCATCCCCGGCGGGGTCAACCGCATCATCCTCGCCACCGATGGCGACTTCAACGTCGGCATGACCAGCGACTACGCCCTGCTCGACCTCATCGAACGCAAGGCCCGCAGCAAGGTCTTTCTCACGGTCCTCGGCGTCGGTCGCGGCAACCTCAACGAAGCGATGATGGAGCGACTCGCCGACCGGGGCAACGGCGTCTACGCCTACATCGATTCCTTCCACGAAGCGCGGCGCATTCTCGGCGAGCAGGCGACCGGCACGCTCCAGACCGTCGCCAAAGACGTCAAGATTCAGGTCGAGTTCAATCCCGCGACCGTCGAGGGGTATCGCCTCATCGGCTACGAGAACCGGATGCTGGCGGCGAGGGATTTCAATGATGACCGCCGCGACGCGGGCGACGTGGGTGCGGGCCACAGCGTGACGGCCCTGTACGAGATTGTTCCGGCGGGGCGGGCGGTGCCGTGGGGGATCGATCCCCTGCGCTACCAGCGTCCTGCGCGCGAGCCGGAATACGTTCCGTCCTCGCGCGGCGAGCGCAGCGGCGAACTCTTCGCCGTCAAGTGCCGCTACAAGCAGCCGGACGGGGCGTCGAGCCGGTACATGGAGATTCCCGTGTCCGATGAAGGCGCCGACTGGCGCGAGGCCTCGACGGACTTCCGCTGGGCGGCGGCAGTCGCGGCCATGGGCCTGACGCTCCGCGACTCGATCGCGCGCGGCGACGCGGACTTTCGCATGGCGCTCGAACTCGCCGAGAGCGCCCGCGGCCTCGACGAAACAGGCCACCGCGCCGAGTTCATCACTCTGGTGCGCAGCGCAGAAAAACTCGGCTCGCACTACGCCTCGTCGCAACACCGGTGATCATCAATCGTAAACGCGCCGCTCATCGACCTCTGAACTCCGCGATGTCCATCGTGGCGACGACCTCGCAGCAGCCGTTGCCGATGTCGCGGACGCGGTTCACCGTGCCGTCCGTGGCGCTGTAAGTGTGGAACTCGCGCAGCGGCGGCGAGTAGATGTGCAGCGTCACGAGGTTCTGGCCCGCGGGCTGGAGGTTGGAAATCTGGTGCGTGTCGCTGTCCTGGCTGGCGCAGATGTCGCCGACGCACAGCGGCCGCGAGCGCACCGCCATCATCTGACCGCACGGCGAAGGCTCGTAGATCGTCTCGACGCCTCTGCCTTGCAGGACCCGCACGCCGCAGGTCGTGCTGCTGTGATCGTGGATCGGGCTGCGCTGCCCGCTCTTCCAGCACAGCGCGTAGGCCTGGTACCACCGCCCCTCGCGGACCAGGTTGCGCTTGTAGTGCTCATCGCAATAGCGGATGTGCCCGGCCACGTCCTCGACCGTCACGTCGATCGCGCGCAAGGCGCGGTCGAGATCGTCGATGGACGCCCGGCCGGTGAGCGACTCGAGGTACTCGAAGAGCGGGGCGAGGGCTTCGATCTCCGTTTCCGTCTTCAGCGACATGCGGTCACTCCTCCGGCTGGGCCGGGCACATCATAGAACATACCACATGATGGCGTCGGGTACAGGACAAAACCGCTTCCGCGGGCGGTTTTCTTCCGCATCCTCAAGCCCCGATAGCCTTCGGAAGCAGCCGATGATTCGTCCGCGGGCGCCGCTGGTTCCCGCCGACCCCTCGACGCCCCCTCCCGAAAATAGGGACGGGTCTATTTTCGGGGGGTGTGACGACTCGATGCCCCGTCCCCGACTCAACCTCTGCTCACAGCCTGCGAATGACGGCTTGGGCGAACTCGTTCGTGCCTGCGGTTCCACCGATGTCGCGGGTGAGTTCCTCAGCCCGGCCCTCGGTGAGCACGGCGTTGTAGGCGCTCCTGATGCGCCCGGCCGGTTCGTGCAGGCCGAGGTGCCGCAGCATCATCACGCCGCTCATGATGACGGCCAGGGGGTTGGCGATGTTCTGGCCCGCGATGGTCGGCGCGCTGCCGTGCACCGCCTCGAAGATGGCGCAGTCCTTCCCGATGTTCGCCCCCGGCACGACGCCCAGGCCGCCCACCAGCCCCGCGCAGAGGTCGCTGATCACGTCGCCGTAGAGATTCTCCAGCAGCAGGATGTCGAACTGCGCCGGGTTCTGGACCAGTTGCATGCACCCGTTGTCGATGATGAGTTCCTGGTACTCAATCCCCTCCCCGCACTCCTTGTGCATCCTGCGGGCGCATTCGATGAACAGGCCGTCGGACATCTTCATGATGTTCGCCTTGTGAAAGACGGTCACTTTCCTGCGGCCGCGCTCGCGCGCATAGTTGAACGCGAAGCGCGCGATGCGCTCGCAGCCCGCCCGCGTGGCGACCTTGAGGCTCTCGACGACGCCGGGCACCACTTCGTGCTCGATTCCCGAGTACAGCCCCTCGGTGTTCTCGCGGATGACGACGATCTCGACGTTCTCGAAGCGCGTGCGGATGCCCGGCATCGAGCGCACCGGCCGCACCGCGGCGTAGAGATCGAATCGCTTGCGCAGTTGGACGTTGACGCTGGCGAAGCCCTTGCCGATGGGCGTCGTGAGCGGCCCCTTGAGGGCGATGCGGTGCCTCTCGATCGCGGCGATGGTCGCGGGCGGAAGGACATCGCCCGTGCGCTCCAGCGCTCCCGCGCCGGCGTCGAGTTCGAGCCACTCGAGGCCCGCGCCGGCGGCGTCGATGACGCGCCGCGCCGCCTCCGTCACTTCAGGCCCGATCCCGTCGCCGCGCAGCAGACACACTGTCCTGGCCATGTCCTCGACTCCTCCGCGCGAGCGCGCGGTGCGCTAAAGCGGAGATCGTAGAGAGGAGGCAACCGGGGTCGAGTGGACAGAGCTCTCCCTCCGCGTCGCCGCCGCGTGCGATGCGCCAACCCAGGAAGCGGTTCTTCGGCCACGCTTCAGTCCGGGCCGGCAGACCGTTGTGCACCGGCAACGCCCGACGCAGGCGCGCCGAGAGCAGGATCATGGCGCCGGCACCGCCCTGTGATCCCCTGGTTGCAGGACCGGCTGATACTCCTTCCCGCGCGAATGCCTTGCTCCGGGTCGGCGCGGTTGGAAGCATCGGTCTACTGGACGATCTCCACCTGCAGGACATTGCTCGTGATCGCGCCGCGACTGGGGTCGGCGGGGTCGATCGCCTGGAGCCAGGCCGGGCCGAGGGGGACGTTGGTACCGATTTCGAGCGAGAGTTGGGCGAAGCCTTCGCTGTTGGTAAGAGCGTCGCCCAGGCGGTGGATGCGCGGGTCGAGGTCGATGCAGACTCCGAGGCGCGGGATGAAGGTGCAGCCGTGGCCCGTGGGCGAGGCGAGGAAGTAGACGCGCCGGCCGCTCTGCGCGCCGTGGACAATGAAGACGTACTTCTGACCGCGCCGAAGCCTGCTGCCAGAGCTGGTCTCCGAGGTGCTCAGAAGCAGGGGCGCGCCGGCAAAGAGACCGACCCGACGCATCTCCGCGCTGCTGGTGTAGACCAGATTGGCTACGTCAGCGAAGACGTCGCCATTGAAGTGGCCTGCGGCGGATTCGCTGCCGTAGATGACGCCCTGGCTGTTTTGGATCAGCGAGGTCGGATGGTGCCGGATCATTCGACCCGACAGCGGCTCGTAGATGCTCACCCTCCCGCCCCAGTCGGCGAAGACTTCGAACAGGCCGTCTCCGTTGACGTCGACGAACTCGATCCGCGTCGCCCGAAGGCCAAAGCGCTCAGTCAAATCCGTGATGGTGCTGACGATTTCGAGCGTGGCGCCTGAGTAGATGTAGATGACGCCATCACTGTTCTCACGACCGCCTCGCACCGCAAGATCAGGTACGCCATCGCCGGTGACATCTGCACCGCCGGCCATCGTGTAGGCGAAGCGGTCCTCGCGGGATCCGCCCGGCGCGCTCAGGATCGTCGTTTCGCCCGTCCGGCCCGACAGAATGGAGACCCGCGCATTTTCGATGTATTGGCGCCAGGAACTGACCGCGGCGTCATCGTGTCCGTCGCCGTCGATGTCGCCGATGCCTCGAATGCGCCGTGGATAGGGAATCTCGATTCGATGCAGTTCACTTCCGTCTCTCCCTGATCGAAACGAGACGTGTCCATCGGCGGCGTAGTAGCGCCCGGCGAAGGCGAAGTCGGGCGTGCCGTCTCTGTTCAAATCCCCGACGCCGCTGACGTCGATGCCGAGGTAGTGATGCTCACCGCCGTCGTAGCGGTGCAGCACATCGCCCGTGCGCGCGGAGTACACGATCGCTGTTCCATGCTGCTGGAATGTGGTTGGGATCCCGACGATGAGGTCATCTCCCCCGTCGCCGTCGATGTCGCCGATGAACGCAGCCGCGATCAGGTGGCTCCATCTCAACTCATCAATTCCCAGCGGCGCGTCGCCCACCGCGCGCCACATCTCCTCCCGCGTCGCTCCGTCGTAGACGAACCAGCGGCCGACGCGCACGCCCTCCACCTCGAAGCCGGGGTCGCTGATGAAGAGGTCATCGACGCCGTCGCCGTTGGCATCGCCTCCGCTCGCCACCGACCGGCCGAACTGCACCGACCCCTCCGGCGGCTCGATGAGGTGCGGCAAGCCTCGCTGCGCCAACACCGACGTCGGCAGCAGCCCGACGACCATCAGACCAATGGCAAGCCACGCAGCGATCGACGATAATCCTCGGCTCGCATGCATGACAAACCTCCTGAGGCAGATTGGCTGTTTACCGCATGTCCCCCGACACAAGGCGGGGCGCACGACTCTGGGCGAGCCATCGCATCAGGGCCGTGATGAGGCAAGGCAAGAATGTCAGGCCGGCCGGACTGTGCGTATCCGGTCCCGGAGGTCCATCGGGCAGAGGATGCCCGCAGCGACCGCCTTCAACCGGCCCATTGTACCGAAGAATTCAGGGCCGCGGAATGAAACCTTCCACTTTCGGGGCGGATTCCCTGATTTCCGAGAGCGTCCCGGGCGACCGGCGTGCCTGATTCGACCCGTGTGGCCCCCGGCTGGCCCCAGTTCCTGCCGGAGCCTGGCTCCAACGGCGGTGTCTGCGTGCGATGAAACTAATCCACGACCTCCAGTCGCATCACATTGCTCGTGATCGCGCCGCGGCTGGGGTCGGCGGGGTCGATCGCCTGGAGCCACAGCGGGCCGCGCGGCAGGTTGATCGGTGCTTCGAGCGTGAAGCGGGCCGCGCGGTCGGGTTCTGCGACGGCGCTGCCGAGGCGGTGAATGCGCTGGTCGAGATCGATGCAGATGCCCAGGCGCGGAATGAAGGTGCAGCCGTTGCCGCGCAATGAGCCGAGGAGGTGGATCGTGCGGCCGGGTCGCGCGCCGCGGACGGTGAAGTCGTAGACGTGGCCCGGGACGATGTCGTAGCCATCGCGATGTTCGGTGAAGTTGAGCAACAGGGGACTCCCACCGAACGTGCGCACGCCTTCCCCGAACGAACCGATGATGAAGTCGTCGAGTCCGTCGCCGTTCAGATCAGCCACGGCGGTCTCATGACCGCGGAAAAAGCCGAGAGGCGGCGCACTGACAGCGCCCGTCACCCAGTGAATTTCGTTGTTCTCCTGGTCAACGACATCGACGCCGAGGCGCGAGTTCCGCCAGTGCTGGGCCACGAGGTCCACGCGATCGGGATCGTGGGTGCGGGCAAAGTCAAGCCGCATTCCCCAGAGATCGCCCGGCGTAGTCGCGTCGAAGTGACGAAGAACCCGGCCCGTAGCGCCATCGAGAATGACTCCGTTTGAACTCGTCTGGTACATGGTGGCGATGTCCCACACGCCATCACCGGAGAGATCGACTCCCGTGGCAATGGCAAAGCCGACGCTCGACGTTCCATTGACGGGAACGTACCAGATGGGGGCGCCGTCCGCTCCGGAAACGGCCATGACGGCCGAGAAACAGCACCCTCCCTGACTCGCCGTGAATCCCACGACCAGATCGGGAATGGAGTCCCCGTCGGCATCGCCGAGGCTGCGAATGCGCAGCACCGAACTGGGAACGTCCCGGCGGAAGAGCTCTGCGCCGGTCGCACCGCTGACGGCGACGACCTGAAACTGCGAGTTGCGCCAGTCGCGCGATGTGTACGCGATGTCGGGGACAAGGTCGCCGTCGAGGTCTCCGGCGGCGCAGAGATCGCCAATGCCGATTGCATCCGCCTCCCACAGCGCCATGCCGTCGATCCCCGAGAAGGCGCGCAGCGCGCGAACTCCGCCGGGCGCAGCCGTGAGGCCCACCACGACGTCATCGCGCCCATCGTCATTCAAGTCTCCCACGAATGATCCGATGACGAACGGAGCGGAGTTTGAGGGCATGGGCTGATCTCCGGTTCCACTCCAGAGGATCGCCCCGTCCGTGCCGCGACACACGAACCATCGCCCGACGATGTCATTGCCGATCCGGAACGACGGGTCCGCAACAAAGATGTCCGGCAGGCCGTCGCGATCGGCATCGCCGCCGGACGCGACAGAAGCGCCGAACTCGACCGAACCCTCCGGCGGCTCAATCGTGTACGGCAGGCCGCGCTGGGCGAGGACGATGCTGCTCCATGCAGAGCACATCAGCACGGCTGGCGCGGCAAGGACCATCTGATGCAATGTGAATCGACGACTCCAATGCTTCATGGCGAGTCTCCCTCAGATGGATGTCAAGACCCTGGTAATGAGCGGCCCGTCCGCCGCGGCAGCGCCATGCGGGCGGCTCTCGGGCCGACGGACCTGCGAGACCGGCTCGCCGTCGCCCCATCATACAGTCTGCGGCGCAGAACGCAAGAGAAAACCGCAGCCCCACGGCCGCAACGGACGCTGCGGCGTGATATTCCCTTATTCGCTCCGGTCCGGCCGCGCGGTTCCGCCGAAATGAGAATCAGGTGGAGTTTTCTCCCGTCGATCTGCGGGCGGGCTGAGGCGGGGAGGCGTTCGCCGGCGGCCCGCGTGGCCGGGCGCGGCCGGTGCGGGCCGGGCGGCGCGCGGGTAGACTCACGCCATGACCACACCGCCCGCCGGTGTCCCCCGCCTCGAGATTCATTTCGGCGACAACCTCGCCGTCATGCAGGACTGGCCCGGCGCCTTGTTTGACCTCATCTACATCGACCCGCCCTTTAACACCGGCAGGGTGCAGAGCCGCACGCAGATGCACACAGTGCGCGACGACGCGGGCGACCGCACCGGCTTCAAGGGCCGGCGCTATCGATCCGTGCGCCTGGGGACGAAGTCATACGCCGATGTCTTCGATGACTACCTGGCGTTTCTCGAGCCGCGGCTGCTCGATGCGCATCGTCTGCTCAAGCCGACGGGCAGTTTCTTCCTGCATCTCGATTACCGCGAGGTGCATTACGCCAAGGTGCTGCTTGATGCAATCTTCGGCCGCGCGAGTTTCATCAACGAGATCATCTGGGCCTACGACTACGGCGCCCGCGCCACGCGCCGCTGGTCGCCCAAGCACGACAACATCCTCTGGTACGCCAAGGATCCGATGAACTACACCTACCGCTACGACGACATCGACCGCATTCCCTACATGGCCCCGGGCCTCGTCGGGCCGGAGAAGGCCGCACGCGGCAAGACGCCCACCGACACGTGGTGGAACACGATCGTCAGCCCCAACGGCAAGGAGAAGACCGGCTATCCGACGCAGAAGCCGCTGGCCATCATCGAGCGCATCGTGCGCGTGCACTCGAATCCCGGCGATGTGTGCCTGGACTTCTTCGCCGGCAGCGGCACGCTGGGCGAAGCGGCGATCAGGAATGGCCGCAGCGCCGTGCTCATTGATAATAATGAAGAAGCGGTGCGCGTGATGAAGCGCCGGCTTGCGCTCGTGAGGCCGGAGGTGAGCCAGTCCGGGTCACTCGATATCGATCAGGATCAAACAGAAGTGGCAACGAGAGAGGTTGCGGGAGAAACGACGTATGCCGATGCTTGATCTACGTTCTCAGGCGATGCGCAGAACGACGGCCGAGATGCATGCGCATCTTCAGTCATTCAACCTTGATCTCAAGTTCTCCGCGGGGATCTGGTTCTTCTCGCCGGCTCACTCGCGCTTTCATGCGAAGTATCAGCCCGACCGCACGATCGAGCAGCGCCTCGACATCGCCGCCACGCTCGCGGGCCAGGGCCTGGGCGCCCTCGAAGCGCACTACCCCAACGAGATCAACGAAGAGAACCTTGACCTCTGGAAGGCGTTCACGCGCGACACGGGCATCCGCCTGCTCACGGTCATTCCCCTGCTTTTCTGGGATGAGCAGTTCGAGTGGGGCTCGCTTTCGAGTCCCCTGAAAGAACCTCGGCGCAATGCGATCGAGCGCACGAAAGGCGCGCTGCGCCTCAACAGGCAACTCGACACCGACTTCGCCGTGGTCTGGCCCGGCATCGATGGATATGAGAACTCTTTCGGGCTCGACTTTGCCGCGATGCGCGATCGCTTTGCCGAGGGCCTCGCGGAGGCGATGGATGCAGAGCCGGGCATGCGCATCGCATTCGAGCCAAAGCCCTACGAACCGCGCGGCCGCATCCTCTTCGGCACCACGCCCGAGGGCCTGCTCCTCGGCCATCAGGTCGAGTCGATGCTGCGAGCGAAGGACAATCGCCGGCTGCTCGATGAGGGACACAAACTCGTGTGCATGAATCCCGAGGTCGGGCACGTGCTGATGGGCTTCGAGGATCTCGCCTACGCCTTCAGTTGGCCGCTGAGCGTTGGCCGACTCGCGCACAGCCACTGGAACAGTCAGCCGCTGGGCAACTATGACCAGGACCTCAACGTCAGCACGCTCTCGCCCGAGCAGACCGAGGCGCTGCTCTACACGCTCAAGATGTACGGCTACCGCGGGTGGTTCGGGATCGACGTGAATCCTGAGCGCATGCCCGTCGAGGTCGCGCTGCGCAACTCGATGGATGCGCTGCGGGCCGCGAACGAGCGGATCAACAGCCTCGACCACGAGGCGATTCTGTTCTCGCACGATCATCCCGATCGGGCGCGCGGCTGGCTCGAGGCGCACCTGGTCCGTGCACGAGCGCCGCGAGCCGCAGCGCTGTCGCCGCTGCCCCGGCCGACATGACAGAATGACGAGCGGTACGAGAGTCGCCCGCGCCCTACCATGACGCGCCGCATGAGCGCATCTCCTCTTCTTCTCGGCATTGACATCGGCACGACAGGCGCCAAAGTCGTGCTGGTGGACGGGCGCGATGCCAACGCCATCGCGCACCGGCTGGTCGAATACCCCCTGCACATGCCCCGGCCGAACTGGTGCGAGCAGGACCCGGAGGACTGGTGGCGCGCGGTGGCGGCGGCAGTGCGCGCGGTCATGGAGGCGGAGCGCATCGAAGCCGGCCGCGTCGCCGGCATCGGCCTGAGCGGGCAGATGCACGGCCTTGTTGCGCTCGACACTGCGGGCGGCGTCATCCGCCCCGCAATTCTCTGGAACGATCAGCGCACGGCCGACCAGTGCGAAGAGATCACGCGCGCCGTCGGCGCCGAGCGCCTCATTCAACTCACGGGCAACATCGCCCTCACCGGCTTCACCGCGCCGAAGATTCTCTGGATGCGCGAGCACGAGGCCGACGCGTATGCGCGGATCGAGTCGATCCTGCTTCCCAAGGACTACATCCGCTTTCGCCTGAGCGGAGAACGCTTCACGGACGCGTCCGACGCCTCGGGTACGCTGCTGCTGGACGTGGCCCAGCGCGACTGGTCGGGCGCGATGCTCGAAGCGCTGGACATCCCGCGCGCCTGGCTTGCACCGGTGACGGAGAGCGACGCGGCCTCGACGCGGCTGGGCGCGGCGGCGGCGCGCGAACTCGGCCTGCTCGAAGGCACGCCGATCGCCGCCGGCGCCGGCGACCAGGCGGCCCAGGCCGTCGGCTCGGGCATCGTGGACGAGGGGACGGTATGCGTCACGATCGGCACGTCGGGCGTGGTCTTCGCGCCGATGCACACCTATCGCCCCGAGCCGCAAGGCCGGCTGCACTGCTTCTGCCACGCCGTGCCGGGCATGTGGCACCTGATGGGGGTGATGCTCAGTGCCGGCGGGAGCCTGCGCTGGCTGCGCGACCTGCTCGGCGATGAGTTCAACGAGCACGCCTGCTACCTCGGGCGCGATCCGTATGAAATCCTGACCAACGAGGCGGGCCGAATCGCGCCGGGCGCCGGCGGCCTGGTCTTCCTGCCGTACCTGACGGGCGAGCGCACGCCGCACAATGATCCGAACGCGCGCGGCGTGTTCTTCGGGCTGTCGCTGGAGCATCGCCGGCCGCACCTGGCGCGGGCGGTGCTGGAGGGAATCACGTTCGGACTGTGCGACGGCCTGGATCTGCTGCGCGAGTCGGGCGTCCGGGCGCGCGAGATCCGTGTCTCCGGAGGCGGGGCGCGAAGCGCCGTGTGGCGCCAGATGATGGCGGACATCTTCGGCGAGGCGGTAACGGCGTGCGACTCGCCCCACGGAGCCGCGATGGGCGCCGCCCTGCTCGCCGGCGCAGCAAGCGGCGTCTTCAGGGATGTGCGGTCGGCAAGCCGGATGGTCCGGACGGGAGTGCAGCGCACGGAACCCGGGGCGGCCGCCGAGGTTTACCCCGATCTGCGCGCCCGCTATCGCGCCCTCTATCCTGCCTTGCGCGATGAGTTTGCATGCACGAGAGCCGCGGACTGAGCCGCGTGGTTTATCCGGACATGGGTGAGTGGAGGGAGCACGATCGGCTGCCGGATCGCCGGGGTGGCTGAGTTGTGTCGCTTCCGCCTCGTCCTGTCTGAGTTACTTCCTGCCGGAAACGAAACAGGCGGCCTGATCCGGCCGATGGACTTCGCAGCCGCCCCGACCTGAGGGCGTTCGATCAACCTCTGCGCGTGGGGGATGCCATGAGCGGCAAGAAGCCAGGCGAGAACCTGCTCAGCGAGTTTGCCGACGATCCGGACATGCAGGACCTCGTCGAGTTGTTCGTGAACGAACTGCCCGAGCGCGTGGAGGTGCTGCGCACGGGCCTTGAGTCCAACGCGCTTGACCAGGTGCAGCGAGTGGCGCACCAGTTGAAGGGGGCGAGCGGCGGGTATGGATTCCCGTTGATTGGAGACTGTGCGGCGAAAGTCGAGGCGGCGGTCAAGGCCGGCGCTGCACTCGAGCAGATCCGCCGCTGTGTGGATGAACTCGCCGACCTCTGCCGACGCGCCGCCTCAACCTGAACCCTTCAATCTCGACGCCGCACCGGAATACAACGGACATGACCGCCAGCACCCCTGACCGATCGCGTGTGCTCATCGTGGATGACTCGGTGGACATCCACCGGCTCCTGAAGATCAGGCTGCGGGACCAGAATCTCGACATCCTCACGGCGTCAACGGGCGCGGAGGGGCTGCGCATCACGCGCGAGGTCAAGCCCGACCTCATCCTTCTCGACATCGACCTGCCCGACTGCTCGGGCTTTGACGTGCTCGCCGAGCTCAAGAACGACCCGCTTACGCATGACCTCCCGGTGATTTTCGTCTCGGGGTCGGTGGCGAGCGGGGACAAGGTCCGGGGCTTTGACCTGGGCGCCGTGGATTATGTGACCAAGCCCTTCGACATGGCCGAACTCCGCGCCCGCGTCCGCTCGGCGCTGCGCACGCGGCGCCTCATGCGGATGCTGGCGCAGCGGGCGCATCTTGACGGGCTGACTGGCCTGTGGAACCGGGCGCACCTGGACGTGCGGCTGCGCGAGTGCGTGGATGCGGCGCGGAGGCACGGGCGGCACCTCTCACTGGTCATGGCCGACATCGACCACTTCAAGGAACTCAACGATTCCTACGGCCATCCGTTCGGCGACCACGTGCTGCAGGAAGTGGCGAGAGTGCTCGAGGACGTGGCGCGTTCCGAGGACATCTCCTGCCGCTACGGAGGCGAGGAGTTCGCCGTCATCCTCTGCGAATCGGACTGCCGCGAGGCGGTGAAGGTCGCCGAGCGATTCCGCGCCCGCATCGAAGGGGCGGTCTGGCACGAGCACGAAGACATAACTGTGACCGCTTCATTCGGCGTGTCGAGTCTTTCGCTGGTGGCGATCAAGTCACCCGAGGCGCTGCTCAACTCCACGGACACGGCGCTCTACGAGGCCAAGCGCACGGGTCGCAACCACGTCGTCCTGGCGAAGGGGGAGATGGCGCTGGGCGCCCCTCCGGCCGCGATGCGCACCGCGTGATCAGCGATCGCGCAGCTTCGGCTCGCCGGCCGCGTGGATGCGGCGGAGTTCCGCGAGACGTTCGGCGATTCGGGACTCCAGGCCGCTGAGCGTCGGCGCGTAGTAGACCTTGTCCACGCCGAGGTTCTGGCCGGCCACGACGCCGCCCTCGTGATCGTGCGCGTAGGCATAGCCCTCGCCATGGCCGAGCGTCGCCGCGCCTTTGTAATGCGTGTCCCGCAATGACGCGGGTACTTCGATGGTCCGCCCGTTGCGCACGTCCTCGCACGCGTTCCAGATCGCCATGGCCGAGGCGTTGCTCTTGGGCGCGACGGCCATATAGATCGCGGCCTGGGCCAGCGTCAGTTGCGCCTCAGGCCAGCCGATGCGCTCGACGATCTGGTACGCGGCGGCGGCGACTGCGATCGCTCGCGGGTCGGCGTTGCCGATGTCCTCGCTTGCCAGGATCGCGATCCGCCGCGCGATGAAGAGCGGGTCCTCACCGGCCACGACCATGCGCGCCAGCCAGTATACCGCCGCGTCGGGGTCGCTGCCGCGCATCGACTTGATGAACGCGCTGATGACGTCGTAGTGCTCATCGCCTGTGCCGTCGTAGACGATCGCTTTGCGCTGGATCGACTCCTCGGCGATCCTGAGGTCAATCACGACCGGGCCGCTCGCGGCTTGGCGATCGCACGGACTGGAAGTCGAGAGGACAGCCACTTCCAGCGCGCTCAGCGCGCGCCGCGCGTCGCCGTCGCTCATCACGGCCCAGTGGCGGATCGCTTCATCGCTCACGCGCAGATCGAGCCGGCCGTAGCCTCGCTCCGCATCCGCCATCGCGCGGCGGACGACGGATTCCACCTCTTCAACGGACAGCGGCTCAAAGCGGAAGATCGTGCTGCGGCTGACCAGGGCGGAGTTGACGGCGAAGTAGGGATTCTCCGTCGTGGCGCCGATGAGGATGATCGTGCCGCGCTCCACGTCGCCCAGCAGCACATCCTGCTGCGCGCGGTTGAAGCGGTGGATCTCGTCGAGAAAGAAGACGGTGCGCTGGCCGGAGAGTTCGATGGCGCGGCTGGCCTCGTCGATGATGCGGCGGACGTCCTTGACGCCCACCATCGCCGCGTTGCCGCGCTCGAAGCGGCTGCGCGTGGATTTCGCCAGAACCTCCGCGAGCGTCGTCTTGCCCGTGCCCGGCGGACCGCAGAGGATCAGCGACGTGAGGCGGTCGGCGTCGAGCATCCGCCGCAGGAGTTTGCCCGGCCCGAGAAAGTGCTGCTGACCGACGAACTCGTCGAGCGTGCGCGGCCGCATCCGCACGGCGAGCGGCTCGACTTTGCGATGCGCTTCGGCCCGCCGCTCTTGCCACAGGTCGGACATGGGGGATTCTACGAACGCGCGGCCGGCCGGCGCCCCGGGACCGCGGCGTTGGAGCAGAACGCGCGGCAGATCGGGTCCTCCGCGCACAGCGCCTGCCTCGCCTTGCAGACGCGCCGGCCGTGGAAGATCAGCAGGTGCGCCAGAAGGCACCACTTCTCGCGCGGAAACAGGGCCATGAGGTCGCGCTCGATGCGACCTGGATCGGTGTGCTTCGTGAGGCCGAAGCGGGCGGCGACGCGGGCCACGTGCGTGTCGACCACCACGCCCTCGTTGACTCCGAAAGCGTTGCCGAGCACGACGTTGGCCGTCTTGCGCGCCACGCCGCGCAGGGTCAGCAGGTCCTCCATCGTGCGCGGAACCTGCCCGCCGAATCGCTCGACGATCGAAGTGCATGCGCTGTGGATCGCCTTGGCCTTGTTGCGGAACAGGCCGATCGAGGCGATGTACGGCTCGATCTCCTCGGGAGTTGAGGCCGCGAAGTCGGACGCGGTCCGGAAGCGGGCGAAGAGTTTCGGCGTGGCCTTGTTCACGCCCGCGTCCGTCGCCTGTGCGCTGAGGATCGTCGCCACCAGCAGTTGCAGTTCGTCGTGATGGTTGAGTTCGCAGTGAGCGTCCGGGTAGCGCTCCTCGAGGGCCGCAAGGATGCGATGCGCACGCCGTATCTGCGCAACGGTCTTGCGCGGCAGATCAGCGGCCTGGCGGCCCGTCGATCGTGTGCGGGATACCCGCTTGCGGTTTCTCGCGGCCATCAGCGGCCCATCCTGCGCAGGAGTTCAGGTTCCTCAAGTTCCACGCCGCGCTTCGGCTGCTGCTGCACCTCCGGCGCGGGCGCCGACAGCGCCGCCGCCGAAGCGAAGATCATCACCACCAGTGCGCCCAACGTGATGAGCATCATCCGGGTTGCCTGCGGATGGTCGGCGAGGAACGCGGTTCGCTCCGCCTGGGCGCGGTCGGTCTCGCCAGCCTCCGCCGCGCTCCAGTAGTGCCGGAGATGGTCATTCATGCGCGGCGCCAGAACGAATACTTCGTACGAGACACTCGCGAGGAGCACGGCTGCGGCGAGGAGGCGCAGCACGTTGGAGGGGCTTCTCGCCGGCATACGGAAAACCGCCAGGTGCATGAACAGAATCGCAACGACTCCGGCGCAGGCGAGGAGTTCGATGAGGTCCTGCATGAAGAAGACCGTCGCCATGAGGCGGCCGGCGAGGAGCGTCGCGTGCCCGTCAGGCAGCGGGGCGAACTTTGGCAGAGACGGGCCCAGAGCCCGCATCAGGGGGAAGACGACCGCGGCGGATGCGGCGCTCAGCACCAGCGACCCGATCCAAAGCCCCAGCAGCAGGAAGTACAGGCCGTTGAGGAAGGCGAGCAACCAGGTGATTCTCACGGCTGAACGTCCTCCACGCCTTCCGTGTCATCGTCGTCGTGATCGGCGAAGATGTCTGGGTTGATCGCCTGGCCGCGGGACCACGTTGTGCCGTCCGCCCACGCCTCGCTCTTCCAGATCGGGGCCTGAGCCTTGAGGCGGTCGATGAGCATCCGGCAGGCGTCGAATGCCTCGGCGCGATGGGGGCAGACGGTCTGGACGAGCACGCTCGCCTCGCCGACGGGCACGTCGCCCAGCGCGTGCAGGATGCGCACGAACAGGGCGCCGTACTCATCGATGGCGCGGCGGGCGAGGCCCTCGAGAACTCGGCAGGCCATGCTCTCGTATGCCGTGTAGCGCAGCAGGATCAGCCGGCCGTGTCGTTCATGCACTTCGGCTCGCGACCGGCCGAGGAAGGCGCACTCGCCGCCGCCCTCCTCGATGAGCGGTGGAGGTTCCCAGGACACCGACCCTTCGATCAGTCGAATGTCGATACGGTCGTTCGGCATCGGCGCACGCTCCCGGCAATCGTAGTGCGATGCGGCCGAGCGCGAGCGGCTGCGGACCTTCGCCCCGGAGTCGGGGTCCATCGCCGAGGCATCTGCCGCCGGGCGAAGTGGCGCCGCCATCACTGTCCATAGCGGCTCAGGAGTTCGACGATCCGCGGCTGGTTCCGCGCAACCTGGAGCGAACGGCGCAGAAGGTCCAGCGCCTCCTGGCGCGCGGCTGCATCGGTCCGCTCCGAACGGATGTAGTCGTTGAGCAGGTTGACCGCCAGCCCGTTCATCGCC
Source organism: uncultured Planctomycetota bacterium (assembly GCA_900696685.1). Lineage (GTDB taxonomy): Bacteria > Planctomycetota > Phycisphaerae > Phycisphaerales > UBA5793 > UBA5793. Next base: position 28,867 of record CAADHA010000089.1, on the reverse strand, counting down.
GGGTAATAGTTCTGGTCCAGCCGCAACGCCGAGCGGTAAGCCGATTCCGACCGGTCGTAGTCGCGCAGCTTGAACGCGGCGTAGCCGAGACGCTCGTAGGCGTCCGGCGAGGGAGCCATGCGGATCAGCGCCTCGACGGCGTTGATCATTTCGGGGTAGCGCTGAAGGTGCCGCAGGCTCTCGACGAGATTCAGAGTAAGCTCGGCTGAAGGCTCCATGAGTTCCAACGCCGTCTGGTAGTTGACCACCGCTTTCTCATGGTTTCCGACGGCTGCGTAGATGACGCCGAGGTTGGCGCGGCTCGGCCCATGGTTGGGATGCAGTTGCGCCGCGCGCTCGGCGAATGGCAGGGCTTCGACCGCCTGGCCCAGTTGCAGGTAGGCTGTGCCGATGTTGAGGTTCGCTTCCGGGCTGTTGGGCTGGATGATGAGCGCCTGGCGGTATTCGCGGATCGCCTCCACGAGGCGGTTGAGTTGGTGCAGGACATAGCCGTGCGTGTACCGGGCCTCGTAGTTGCGGGGTTCGATTTCGACCCAGCGGCGCGAAGAAACCTCCGCCTCGGGCCACTGCTTTCGCTCCTTGTAGATCTCCGTCATGCCCATGTGGGCGCGGACGATGCGGGGATTCTCCTCTATGGCGGCGGCGAAGGCGGCCAGCGCCGCGTCCTTGTCCCCTGTGTTGAGCGCCTGCTCCGCTGCGTCGAGAAAGCGCTGTGCTTCTTCCATGCTGCCCGCGGTGACGGGATTGACAGGCCCATTGCGACCCCGGTCCTGCATCGACCCGCATGCGGTCAGCAGGGCGAGTGAAGTGGCCGGCAGATGGAGCCTGAGACGGCGGAGAATGGATCGGCGCGGGATAGGCATGGTTGGTTCATTCTCCGGAGGCTTCACTTCTTGCGGCCCGCCCGGCGGGCCGGCAGCTGCGGATGAGGACGCGAGCGGGCGGCGGTGGACGCGGCGCGGCGTCGATCCACTCCTCGATTTCGGCGTCCGGCGGCCAGACGCCGGAGTTCTCTCAGATTGATCGTATCCCAGGGCGTGCCGTCTTCTGTTTCCGCCTTCTCCGTCTCAAGAATCTTGGGCGTGCGGGAGAAGCGGCCGGTCGTCATGATGTGGCGAAAGCACGCCAGGCCCACATGGCCCAGGCCGATGTGCTCATGGCGGTCCCGGTGGCTGCCGCAGGGAAACTTTGAGTCGTTGAGGTGGAAGCAGCAGAGGTGCTCCAGGCCTACGACGTGATCGAATTCGTCGAAAACCGCCCGAGCCGACGCGGGCGTGGACAGGTCGTACCCGGCCGCGGTGACGTGGCAGGTGTCAAAGCACGTGCCGACGCGTTCTGCCTCGGCGACGGCCTGTCGCACGGCGGCGAGGTGCTCGAAACGGCCTCCGATCTGCGACCCGCCGCCGACGGTCGTCTCCAGGCACAACCGGGCGCGGAATCCGGCACTGCGCCGATTCACTTCGTCGATCGCGCCGACCAGGCGCCTGATGCCCTCCTCCTGCGGCGAGTCGAGCGATGAGCCGGGGTGAACCACGACGAATGCGATCTCAAGCGCCTCGGCACGCTCCATCTCATCCGTCATGGCATCAATGGACCTGCGGTAATGCTCATCGTCGGGCGTCGCGAGGTTGATGAGGTAACTTGCGTGGCTGACGGTGTTCGTCCAGCGGAGGCGGCGAAGTTCGGCGAGCCATTCGCCCGCGGCCGCCGGGTCCATCGGGGGCGCTTTCCACTGCCTCTGGTTCTTCGTGAAGATCTGGACGGTCTGCATCTCCAGGCGTACTGCCTCTCGCAATGCGCAGATGTATCCGCCGGAGACGGAAAGATGACTGCCGAGCATGTCGATTGGCATGGGCGATCCTATCGCGGCGGTTGTGCGATGCGAACCGCCGCGAGGAGCGGGATCTACGGCCCCTCCGCCCAGAGGCCGCGCCCGGCGCGGCGGGCTGCGAGCTCGAGTTGGCGGTAGCGCATGAGCATCGAGTGGTTCCATCGGTCCTCGCGCCGGGCCAGCCCTTCGCCGAGCAATCGTTCTGCCAGGCCGGTTCCGTCCGGCAGATCGACGTGGGCGAGAAGGCGGCCGTATGCGTCGCGCGTGCCCTGAGGCTCGAGGCGCAGGCGGACCCGGCCGCCGCTCAGCAGGTCGCGCGAGAGAGCAGTCGCTTCCCGAGCAAAGGGGTCGGCCGGCCGGGGCGAGGAGCCGGCCCGGGCCGCCTCGGGGCAGTCGATGCCGATGATCCGCACCCGGGTCGTCTCCGCGCCGGTGATATGGTCGGGCAAGTCCACTTCTAGCGTATCTCCGTCGATGACGCGCACGACCGCGGCGTCCACGAGGTGATACCGGTCCGCATCGGGCCGGTCGGCAAGGAGCCAGCCCGAACGGTCGGCGAAACTGAGGAGAACTGCCGCACCGAGAATCACTGTCCTGCGCAGGATGGCGCGACGCCGCAGGCGACGGGCGCGCGGCGAAAGCCGATGAGTTGCTGCTCCGCCGGCCGAACTGACTTTGACCTGGGGCACTCGAGACACGCCGGGGCGGAGGCGACGCCTGTTCTCATCGATCGGCAGGTTCTGAAACGGGCCCGCGGGTGGCCTTCACCCTTCGAATCGAATAACCTTTGCCGCCTCGAGGTGAATGATCCAGTGCCGCCTTTGCCGGCCTCGTCGGCCGGGCCGGCCGGCGCTGCGGCGAGTCGTTTCGACGCAGTCGGTCGCGGCCGCGCGAGCCCGCCGAGCATCTGCCCGCGGCGCGGAAGTGCTCCTTGAACAATCCCGACATTGCAACTCGAGCCGGCTTGGATCGCGTGCACCGTGATTCCTTCACGGACGTTGACGCGATTCCGCCGGCGGCGATTGCGGCTGATCCGGTCCCTCTCGGCGAGGATGCCGGGGCCCCCTCGATCGAAGAGAAGTGCGCCGATCTCGATGCGTATGACCTCTGCGCGCCCGAGGAGCAGGCCTCCGCAACCCTGACCAGTGCCACGATCGAATCTCCCGGCGATGCGGTCCCGATCGTGGATGCGCCGGACGGAGCAGTTACGGCCGGGGGTTCGGCAGACCTTGACGCTCGCGCGGCCCGGAGAGAACTGCGCGGCTGGCCTCGCTTCGAGGCCTGGGTCGAGCGCCTGGCGCACAAGTACAAGTTCATCCGGAAGATCACTTCGCGCCTCTATCTGCCGATCGCGTTTCACAGCGGCCTGACGATGAAGAAACTCGATCCGCATACGTTCACGTACGTGCTGCCGTTCCGGCGCTTCAACCGCAACTTCTACGACGCGATGGCGGGTGCGGCCCTGGTGGCGAATTCGGAGATCGCCGCGGGCATGTATCTCTTCGGCGAACTCGGCGGCAAGTGGACCGTGGTGTGCAAGCGCATCAGTTACCGATTCCTGCGTCCCTGCCTCGGACCGGCCATCTACAAGGTCAACCCGCTCGAAGATGTCAGGGCCAAGATTCAGGCGGGCATCGAGTTCAACATCGATCTCACGCTTGAAATCCTCCAGCAGGTGACGGGGCGGCGTACGCATCCGCGCGTCGGCCGATGCGAGGTGACCTTCCACTGCGCCCCCAAGGGACCGGAAGGCAACCGCGGGCTGAGACGGCGCCGCCGGCGGCGCCTTCTCAAATGACCGGCCGGGATGCACCTGCTTCGGCTTCGCCCGCCGGGACCCCGGGCTGGGCGGTCTTTCTCGCGTGCTCGTGGACGTGGTGCATCGGCATGTACCTTCCCCTGGTGCTGCGCGACCACTACGGGTGGGCGGGGGTCGCGGCCTTTGCATTACCCAATCTCGCCGGAATCGTGCTCTTCGCGTTCGCGTTCCCGGCGGTCGAGTCCAGCCGGGCGGCGATCGCGCGGCACGGCGGCGCGATGTCGTGGTTCTCCCTGCTCACCATCGCCTTTCACGTCTATTTCCTCGCTGCCGTATGGCGCTACGAGTTCAGTGAAGTGCCCGCGGCGCTGGCGATGCTCATTCCCCTGCCCGTCGTCGCCCTGGCCTGGGCAGCGCGCGCTCTGAGTGATCGGGCCATCGTGCGCACCGCCACCGCGGTCTACGGCATTTCAATGGCGATGACGGCCGCATCGGCAATGCTGCTCCTCGATGACGCCGCGCCGGCCAGGGCGGCGTTCTGGGCACAGCGCGACCCATCGGGCCTGGTGTTCCTCGCGCCCCTGTTCTGCCTTGGGTTCCTGCTGTGCCCGGCGATGGACCTCACGTTCCATCGCGCGCTGCGCAGCGTCGGCGGGGGATCGGCAGGCCGGCGCACCTTTGCGCTCTTTGCCGCCGCGTTCGCGATCATGCTGCTGCACACTGTCATCTATTCGCAGACCGGCCTGCGCTGGCCCGCAATCATGCACATCCTGCTCCAGTCGTGGTTCACGATGGCGGTTCACTGGCGCGAGATCGAGGTGAGTCGCGCGCGTGCAGTCGAAAGCGGCGCGGCGCCGCGACTCTGGGCCGTGCTCTTCATCGCCTGGATGCTGGTCCTTGTTCCGATCGTCGATTACCGCTGGTGGTTCATCTTCACCGGCCTGGTCTTTCCGGCGTGGGTGGTGCTCATGCTCGTGCGGCCGCGGAGCGGGCGGCCCGCAGCGTCGGAGTGGGCGGCTGCGGTGACGATCACTTCCCTCACGCCCTTTGCTGCGCTGGGGTTCCTCGCCGGTTTCGAATGGCTCCTCCTTGTTCCGTGCGTTACCCTCATCATCGCGCCTTTCGTCGGTCGAGGCGCCGCTGCGGAGAGCGATCAGGCGCAAGGCGGTGCGGGCGCGAGCACACAACCAGGGACAGCCTGACGCCATGTGGATGATCGTGTCCATCCTGATCGTCGGCGGCGCACTGAGCGCCGCTTGTCTCCTTGCGGCTGCGGCCGTGCACTTCAGACAGCGATGGGCTGGTCGTGCCGGAGGCCTGGCATCAACCGCGATGCGGCGCGCGGCCGTGCTTGCGGCTGCCTTTGCATTCAGCGCCGGCGCGATTCACCTCGCCATGACTCGCATCGACGAGGTCGCCGCCCAGATGCCTCTCCTGCTGCTGCGCCTCGACGTCGGACGCGAGCAGTACGGCCGCATTGCGCTTGAAGTCCTCAGCCGGCGCGCCGAACAGCACACGCTGACTCATTCCAGCGCCTCATCCATTACCGATGCGCTGCTTGCGGCCGATTGGTGGCTGGAGGAGACGACGCGGCAGCCCTTCGACCCCGTGCGCCCGGCGGAGAAGTGGTTGACGATCCAGATGGAGCAGGCGCGCCTCACCGACGATCAAGTGGCTCGCTGGCTCCAACTCGTGCCTCCGCCCCTCTTTCTCGCCGGCGCGGACACGCGCCTCGCGCCGGCGCCCATTGTCCTCGGCGCCCTCTTCGGGCGCGAGTGGCAGCGAATCGGCAAAGTGCCTTACCGCGTACATCGGCTCGAGATCAGCGGCATTCGCATCAACGGTGAGGCACAGGAGGTCACGCTCGAAGAGGAGCCGGACTCCAACGCCGGGATCGGGTGGTTCGCCAACCGAGTCGCGTACCGAGTTCCAGGCCTGCATGTGCCGGCGGACGTCGACTCTCAATGCGAGATCGAGGTCACCTACTACCTCGATCTCGAACCGGGTTCCTATCGCCGCGTAGGCCCGCTCACCTGGCGCACCACGCTGATTGTGAATTGACGGGCTCGACGAGGAGCGAGAGTTGCGGCAGGAGTGAGGCCCGGATGCGCTTGCGGCCGTCCAGGTCTCTTCGCGTCCTCGCGACTTCTTTGCAGGAACTCAGTCGCCCGCGAGTCGGGCGAGGTCGGCATCGGCGATCTGCGCGTTGGTGTAGACTTTCTGAACGTCGTCGAGGTCCTCGAACGCATCGATGAGTTTCATAAGGCGCTCGGCCGTGGGGCCGGAGCACTCCACCGTGTTGTTGGGAAGCATGGCCACTTCCGAGGACTCCACGCGGAAGCCCGCGTTCTCCAGGGCGGCCTTCACCGAATGAAGGTCGTGGGGCGCGGAATAGATTTCCCAGACGCCGTCGCCTCTGTGCACATCATCGGCGCCGGCCTCGATGGCCTTCTCAATGATCGCGTCTTCGGCAACGCCCTCGGCCGCAACCGCCACGTAGCCGCGCTGCGTGAAGCCGTAAGCCACCGATCCGCTCACTCCGAGTTTGCCGTGGTACTTGTCAAAGACCATGCGGACTTCGGATGCGGTGCGGTTCACGTTGTCGGTGAGGCAGTCAATCATGATGGCGACGCCGCCGGGCCCGTATCCTTCGAATCGCATGGGCGTGTACTCGACGTTTCCGTCGAGGCCGCCTGCGCCCTTCTTGATCGCCTTCTCAATGGTGTCCTTGGGCATGTTGACGGCCTTGGCGTCGTCGATGGCGTAGCGGAGGGCGAGGTTCATTTCCGGGTCGCCTCCGCCCTGCCTGGCCGCCACGATGATGGCGCGCGAGCACTTGGACCACATCTTGCCGCGGACCTTGTCCTGCCTCGCCTTGCGGTGCTTGATGTTGGCCCACTTGCTGTGACCGGCCATGTACGCGCTCCCTCGCCGTCCGATTCTCCGCCGCCGCTGCGGATTTCCGATGCGCCGCAGCGGGGGAAGAAAAGCGTAGCCGTGACAGGCCCTCCGGGTTGCGGCCTCGCCACTTGAGCATCAGTGATGCGCGGCCGGCGAGTGCCGCCGGGATTCAGAACGGCCGTCGCATCGGATTCACCGCGAGGTCGTCCCGGCCGAGAATCAGCAGGTCGGCGATCTCGATGGCCTCGCCGAAAGACTCGCGCGCCTGATCGAGGCTGTAGCAGTCGGCGAGCACCTGGCCCTGCTCGAGGTGCTCCATCGTCGGGATCGCGTCGCCGCAGATGAGCACCGTGCAGCGCGGCGCCGCGAGCAGCAGCCCCGCCAGGCCGGGCGTGTAACCCGGCAGCGGAAAGAGATCAACCTGAGGCGCGAGTTTGTCCGGCGCAGGTTCGCAGCGGCGAAGCAGGGCGATCTCCTCGCGCAACATTCCGGCGTGATCTGCCTCCCCCTCATCGCGCGCCTGCCCGAACGCGGCGACGAGTGACGCGCCGACCGCTTCTCGCTCCGCCTCCGAGAGCCACCACGTCGCATGGTCGAGCGATCGCAGCCCGCGCCGCAGATCAGGGCGGAACGACGTCAGAAAAACATGAGTGATCCGCTCGCACCCGAAGCCGCACCGCTCGCGCAGACGCGCGTCGAGAATCTCGCCCGGCAGGGACGGATCCACCAGAATCGCCCTGTCGCCCGAGCGCACCAGCGTCGTGGTTGCGTGCGCGGTGCGCACGGCTCCTCGTTCCCCCCACAGCGGATGGGCCGCCAGCGTGCCGATGCTGATGATGCGATAGTCCAGCCCTGTGCTCCCTCCCGACCAGGCATTGCCCGATCGCTGCGGAGATTCAAGTGCGCCCGCAGCCGCAGTCAACGAGCCCGCATCGGGGATTCAGGCAGGCAGCACCGCGGCCCGAGGCTCGGTCATCGCCGTCGGGCCGCCGCGCCGTGGGTGACCAACCGACGGTCACGCTCACATCGTCGGCACGGCTGACGGGTCTATCGCCCGGCGCCGGGGTTCTTGAGACGGATGCGATACAGACCCGTGCGGGCGGCGAGGTACAGCACGCGCCTGTCGGCGTCGCCCCAGGCGAAGTTGGCCGGCAGTTCCGGGCCGACGATCGTGCCGAGGTGCTGGCCCTCGGCCGAAATGATCCACACGCCGCCGGGACCGGAGACGAAGACGTTGCCGCGATGATCGACCTTCACTCCGTCGAGCGCTTCCTCACCGGGCGCGGCGGTCATGTCGAAGAAGACGCGGCCTCTGCTGAACGTGCCGTCAACGCCCAGGTCGTAGCGCATGACGATCTTGCGCTGTTCATCCCAGTTGGCGACGTAGAGGTGCTTCTCGTCGGGAGAGAGCGCGATGCCGTTGGGGCCTTTGAGGTCGGTGCTGACGAGGCTGAGCCGCCCGTCGCGCAGGCAGTAAACGCCGAAGTGCGCCTGCTCGCGCCGCCGGTCGTCGTAGACATGCGGCAGTCCGAAGGGCGGATCGGTGAAGAAGAGCGCGCCGTCGGAGCGGTACACGAGATCGTTCGGGCTGTTGAGGCGGCGTCCCTCGAATCGATCCGCGAGGAGGGTGATGGAACCATCGCTTTCGAGGCGCGAGATGCGGCGGTTGCCGTGCTCGCAGATCGTCAGTCGGCCCTGCGCATCGAGCGCGAGTCCGTTGGAGCCGGGCTGCCGATACTCCGCGACGTCGGCGCCGCTGTATCCGCTGCTCTCGCGGAACACGCGCACGCCGGCGTTCGGCGACCAGCGATAGATGCGATTCGCGTTGGGATCGCTGAAGAGCAGTTCGCCCGACGGCAGCCAGACCGGGCCTTCGGTGAAGATGAAACCCTCGGCAATCTTCGCGATCTTCGTGTCCGGCGCGATGATCGCATCGAGCGCGGGATCGTTGCGGATGATCGCTGTCTCGACGAAGTGCGGCGTGACGGCGTGCGGCTCGGCGTGGAACGCAAGGGTCGCGCTGCGCATCCAGATGTAGTTGGGCGGCGGATCGGAGACCGGGCCGTTCACCCCGAAGATCGCCAGTTGAATCGTCTGGCCCGGCCGCACGTTGCGCCCGACGACGAGCCGGTTGGGCACGTTGAAGCCGGCGATGACGGAGCCGCCCGACTGGCCGAGTTCGCGGCTGAGCACGCCATCGACCCAGACCTCGGCATAATCATCAACCGTCGTGTCGAGCACGATCGTGCAGCCGGCGGGATCGACGCCGTTCACTTCCGGCGGGACGGTGAAGTGCAGGCGATACCAGTTGAAGCAGAGGCGACCGTTGCCGCGCCGATCCTGGAGCGAAGTCGGGCTGATGACTTCCCACGACGAGTCGTCGAAGTCGAGTCCGCCGGCGCGGGGTTCGATGTCGTAGGTGCGGTTCGGCGGGCCGGTCGGCTTGCGATCCGGTCCGACGGCGCGGAAGTCCGTTTCGACGATGCGAGCGTCGTGGTAGTGCCACTCGCCCTTGACCGCAGCGAGGCCCTCGTGCGTCATCAGATCGACCGCGGCGACGGGAGCGCCTGCCGGAAGAGAGTCGGCCGAGGCGGGCGCGGCGGCGAGCGCGAGCGCGGCCAAGGCGATGAGTGCGTTGATGCGATTCGGCTTCATGTGCGGTCTCACTTGCGAAAGGGAACCTTGACGACGAAGTAGAGCATGGGGCCGCCGGACGCGATCTCCTTGAACCAGTGCGGCGTGCCGGCGGGGACGACGAGGACGTCGCCTCGGGCGAGCCGGTGCGTCTCGCCGCCGACGATCGAGTCGCCGCGGACTTCGTTCGGTGCGGTCGCGCGGCCGTTCTCGACGCGCCCGCCGGTGATGAAGGTCGCGCCGCCTTCGAGGACGTAGATGATGTCCGCCTCGCCGCCGTGGACCTCCGCCTGGCCGGGCGCTTCGCGGCGGCTGGCGTGGACTTTGAACTGGTTGTTCTCGATGAGCGGCACGCCGCGCGCGAAGGCGGAGGCGACCTGCGAACCGGGGATTCGCGTCACTTCGCCGGACGAGATCATCGACTCGCCGCCGACAGCGCGGGCGGAGACCGCCTCGGCCGCGGCGTTCGCGAGTTCATCATCGTGATCGGCGCTGCTTGCGCCGCTGACGCCCACGGCGCCGACGACACGGCCGTCGATCACGATCGGCACGCCTCCCTTGAGCGGAGTGAAGTCGTCGAGGGCGATCATGGGCGTGCGCCCGCTGCGGATGATCTCCTCGAAGACGCGCGTGGCCTTCTGGAAGAGGGCGGCGGTGCGGGCCTTGCCGATCGAGATGTTGGCGCCGGCGGCGAAGGTGCCGTCGAGGCGGTCGAGGGCGATGAGGTTGCCGCCCTGATCGACGACGGCGATCGCGCCGCCCGCGCCGTCCGCGCGGGCCTTTGCGGCTGCGGCGTCGATGGCGATCCGCGCGCCTTCCAGAGTGAGCGATGGCGCCTCGATGGTCGTCTGTGCGGCGGCCAGCGGCGCCAGCAGAGCACAGCCGAGCAGCGCGGCCGGCAATCGGTGGATGACAGGTCTCATGATGTGTCCTTTCGGGGATCGGGCAGAGGGAAAGATGCAGCGCCGCTGTCTGTGAATACGCATCAGCCCACAACGGCGCGCACCTGTGCCAGTTGAGTTGAGAGAAGGCAGCGGGATGATTCAGCGCATCGGCTCGAAGGTCGCCTCGCCGAGCAGCACCTCGGCCCAGGCGCACCAGATCTGCACCTTCGCCACGTCGGGCACGTAGGCCGGCACCACGATCATGCGGTTCACCTTGCCTTCCTTGATGTCGAGGCGGTTGAGGAGGTAGGTGTTGCCGCGGCCGTCCACAACCTGCCAGTGCGGCGCGGGCGCATCGGGTACTTTGAAGTCGCTTGAAAGCGTCAGCGTCCGCTTACCGTCCACCCAGGAGAGTGTGGCGCGGCCGGTATTGGCCTTGACGCCTTTGAACGGCGTCGAGGTGCGTGTGGACATATCCGCGGGCATGGCGCAGCACTCAGTGGTGATGACGGCGTCGAAGGTCGTCTCGCCGAGCAGCGTTTCCGCCCAGGCACACCAGATCTGCACCTTGGCAATGTCGGACACGTAGGCCGGGACGACGATGGAGCGGTGGAGTTTCTCCCCGCTTGCGTCCTTGACCATGAGGCGCTGCAGGAGGTAGACGTTGCCGCGGCTGTCGACGATCTGCCAGTGCGGCGCGGGCGCATCGGGCACCTTGAAGTCGTTCGAGAGGGTGAGGACGTGCCGGCCTTCCTTGTTCGTCGAGTGCATGACGAATCCGGTGTTGGCTTTCACGCCCATGAATTGACGGCTGTTGTGATCGAGCGAGACGTTTGCGGATGGCGCGGCGGCGAGGGCCATCGCGGCGACGCACAGCGAAACCATGAAACAGAGTGATCGATGAAGACGCGACATGTCGGGTGCTCCTTGCATGAGTGACGAGAAGAGAGGCGCCGCGCCGGCGACGCCGACAGGTCAGGTTGGATGCCGCGCGGCGGTCGCGGTTTCGCGGTCGCAGTCGAGTCCGGCCAGCAGGGCGTGGATGAGCAGGCGCTCCGCCTCGATCCAGTTGAGCACGTCGTTGCCGCCGCGCAGGCGCCAGAGTTCGGAGGCGATGATGCCGATGACGCCCTGCGTGACGTCGAGGCCCTCGGGCGGCCCTTCCTCGGGGTGAACGATGATTCGCCCGGTGGCGGGAGGGGGCGCGGTCTCGGGGAGGCGCGCCGCTGTCCCGCGCTTTGGGAACCGGATGGATGGTCGCGTGCGGCGCGATGGAGTCGGTGCAGTCTGGATCATGCGGGTTGTGATGCATTGCGCGGGAGCGCGGTTACGCCGCGCTGTTCATCGCCGCCCGTAACCGCCTCGCACCTGCGCGCATCTGAATGCGGCACCGGCGTTCGCTCTCGCCCGCAATCCACTCGCAGGAGACCACCCACGTGAAAGCCGTCGCCGTCTTTCCTGAAGTCAAGGACATCCGCGTCATCGAACACGACGAGCCGCGCCTCACCGGTCCGACGCAGGTGAAACTGCGCGTGCTCGAAATCGGCATCTGCGGGACTGACCGCGAGATCTGCTCGTTCCACTACGGCACGCCGCCGCGCGGCCTGCGGCACCTGGTCATCGGCCACGAGATGCTCGGCGAAGTGATCGAGGTCGGCTCGCAGGTGCGCACGTTGCGGCGGGGCGACCTGGTGATCCCGATGGTCCGCCGGCCGTGCCCGCACGCGCATTGCGTCGCGTGCCGAAGCGGGCATCAGGACTTCTGCTACACCGGCGACTTCGTGGAGCGCGGCATCAAGGAGATGCACGGCTTCATGGGCGAGTTCGTCGTCGATGAAGAGCGGTTCATGGTGAAGGTGCCGCACGAACTGCGCGAAGTGGCCGTGCTCGTCGAGCCGCTCACCATCGCCGAGAAGGCGCTCATCCAGATTCACGATGTGCAGAATCGCTTGCCGTGGACGTGCCCGGTGAGGTCGAAGGAGATGGGCCTGACTCATCAGTGCCACCGCGCGGTGGTGCTCGGGGCGGGTCCGGTGGGACTGCTGGGCGCGATGGCGCTGCGGGCCGCGGGCTTTGCGACGTGGGTCTACTCGCGCGAGACGGCGCCGAACCCCAAGGCCGAAATCGTCGCCGCCATCGGCGCCACCTATGTCTCCTCGACGACGACGAACGTGAAGCAACTCGCCGGGATGGTCGGCAACATCGATCTCGTCTACGAGGCCATGGGCGCTTCGTCGCTGGCGTTTGAAGTGCTCGAATCGCTGGGGACCAACGGGGTGTTCATCTTCACCGGCGTGCCGGGGCGCAAGGCGCCGATCCAGGTCGACACGGATCTGCTGATGCGCAACCTCGTGCTCAGGAACCAGGTGCTCCTGGGCACGGTCAACGCGGGGCGCGACGCGTTCGAAGCGGCGATCCGCGACCTCGGCGTCTTCATGCAGCGCTGGCCCGGGGCCGTGAGGGCGCTGTTCACCAGCCGCCTCGACCTCGACTCGGCGCCGGCGAAGTTGCGCGACGGCCGCGGCAGCATCAAGGATGTGATCTGCCATGTCTGACGCGGCAGCGGATGTCAGCCTGAGAGCCGATTCTGGTCGCGGCCTGGCCTCGGTGCTGCCTGACGAGCAGTGCGAGTGGCTGGAGACCGACGGCCTCGGCGGGTTCGCCTGCGGGACGGTCGGCGGCCTTCGCACGCGGCGCTACCACGGCCTGCTCATCGCGGCAACGACGCCGCCGGCAGGCCGCACCATGCTCGTCAACGGCGTCGATGCATGGATCGAGACGCCGCAAGGCAGACTGACGCTGTTGCCGCAGCGCTACGCGCCCGGCGTAGTGCATCCGCAGCGCTGCGCCGAGATCGCTTCGTTCACGACCGAGCCCTGGCCGCGCTGGACATGGCGCCTGCCGGACGGCTCGCGCCTCGAGCACGAGCTGTTCATGCCGCACGGCGCCGCGCAGTGCGCCATGGCGTGGCGGCTGCGGTCGGCGTCAGGTCCGGCGGCGCTGCATGTTCGGCCGCTGGTTTCCAGCCGCGACTATCACGCGCTTCACCATGAGAATCCCGCTTTGCGCTTCGATGCGGAGGTGAACGGAGAGCGAGTGCGCTGGCGGCCGTATGTCGTTCACCCGCCCATCGAGGCCGTCAGCAGCGGCGCGTATCGGCACGAGCCGGTGTGGTACCGGCAGTTTCTCTACGAGCAGGAGCATCGCCGCGGATTTGACTGTGTCGAGGATCTCGCTTCTCCGGGCGTGTTCACGTTCAACCTCGCGCGGGGTGATGCGGTGCTCATTGTCTCCGCCGATCAGGTCGAAATCGACGAGCCGGAGGAATCTCTGCGATCGGCTGCGGAAATGATGCGAGGGCTGGCGGCAGTCGAACGGCTGCGGCGATCTCGCTTTGCAACGCCTCTCGATCGCGCGGCCGATGCCTACTTCGTGCAGCGTGGGCCGCACCGCACCATCATCGCGGGCTATCCGTGGTTTGCGGACTGGGGACGCGACACGTTCATCGCCATGCGCGGCCTGTACATCGCCTCGGGGGGCCTCGAAGAGGCCGAGTCCATTCTGCTCGGCTGGGCCGGGACGGTGTCGCAGGGGATGCTGCCCAACCGCTTTCCCGATTCGGCTTCGAGCGGCGCGGCCTGCGCGCCGGAGTTCAACTCCGTAGACGCCTCGCTGTGGTACGTGATCGCGGTTCACGAGTTCCTCGAAGCAGCGCAACGCGCAAACCTCGCGATCAGCGGGCACACGCTGGCGACGCTGCGGAAAGCCGTATGCGAGATCGTGGGCGGGTACACGTGCGGCACGCGCTACGGCATCCGCCCCGATGACGACGGCCTTCTTGCGGCGGGCGAGCGCAGACAGCAACTCACATGGATGGATGCGCGCGTGGGCGACCGGGAGATCACGCCGCGCATCGGCAAGCCCGTCGAGGTGCAGGCGCTGTGGATCAACGCCCTGTGGATCGCCGGCGCGTTCGACGGGCGCTGGAAGGCGCTGCACGCCAAGGCGCGGGCGGCGTTCGCGCGGCGGTTCTGGAACGACGATCGCGCTTGCCTCTACGACGTGGTCGATGTCGATCACGTCGCCGGGGCGGTCGATGCGTCGGTGCGGCCGAACCAGATCTTCGCGGTTGGAGGCCTGCCGCTGCAGATCATCGAGGGCGAGCGCGCCAAGGCGATCGTCGAGCGGGTTGAGCGCGATCTGCTGACGCCGCTGGGATTGCGATCGCTCGGCCCGCAGGAGTCAGGCTATGCCGGGCGCTACGAAGGCGGGCCGCACGAACGCGACGCGGCGTATCACCAGGGCACGGTCTGGCCGTGGCTCATCGGGCCGTTCGTCGAGGCGTGGGTGCGCGTGCATGGCCATGACGACGCGGCTCGGCGCGAAGCGCGGCAGCGGTTCCTCGGGCCTCTCATGGCGCACCTCGATACCGCCGGCCTCGGCCACATTTCAGAGATCGCCGACGCCGAGATCCCGCACCAGCCGCGCGGCTGCCCCTTCCAGGCGTGGTCGCTGGGCGAACTGCTGCGGTTACAGCGATCCGTGCTTGTTGATCAGAACATTGGCCGCAATGAAGCACAAGAATCGCAAGAGGAGAGCAACAGGAGAACGGTGAGGGCGGGGGTGTATCAGACATGACGACACACCTGCGAAGTGAAGCCTCCGAGCCGCCTGCACGTTCTGTCTCTCCTTCCCCTCTTGTGTCTTTTGTGCCTCTTCGCGGCCATGTCGTCTCACGAGGCGTCGCGGCGCTGCGCGCGCATTGGCCGGAGTATCTCTGCGAAGCGGCGCTTCTTGGAGGGTTCATGGTCTCGGCGTGCGTCTTTGCAATTGCGCTCTTTCATCCGCATTCGCCGGCGGCGCGCGCGATCGAGTCGCCGCTGGTCACCCGCGCGGTAATGGGCGTGGCGATGGGGCTGACGGCCATCGCGCTCATCTACTCGCCCCTGGGCCAGCGGAGCGGGGCGCACATGAATCCGGCCGTGACGCTCACCTTCTGGCGCCTGGGCAAGGTGCGCGGCCCGGATGCGATCTTCTACGTTATCGCGCAGGTTGTCGGCGGCGTCGCGGGCGTGCTGCTCGTGCGGGCGCTCATGCCGGCGCTGCTTTCCGCGCCGGAAGTGGGATACGTCGCCACGCTGCCCGGGCCGCACGGCCCGATCGCGGCCTGGCTCGGCGAGTTCGTCATCGCACTCCTGCTCATGCTCGCGGTGCTCATCGCCTCGAATCATCGCGCGCTGACGCGCGCGACGGGGCTGCTCGCCGGATCGCTGGTCATGCTCTTCATCACCTTCGAATCGCCGTTCTCGGGCATGAGCATGAACCCGGCACGGACCTTCGGCTCGGCGCTGTGGGCAGGCGTGTGGACGCACTGGTGGATCTACTTCACCGCGCCGCCCCTGGCCATGCTGGCGGGCGCGCAGGCGTATGTCAGCCTTCGGGGCCGGCCGGCCGTCCATTGCGCCAAACTGCACCACGTCAACGGGCATCGCTGCATCTTCCGCTGCGAGTTCGACCGCCTCATGGCCGAACCGGCGACGTCGGATTCGGCGCCGGCCGCGAATCCTCAGCCGCCCGCGCGGCATCAGAGTGAGCAGACGCTCTACTACGGGTGAACCTCATGGCGGCCATCGAGCACTACGACGTGATCATCATCGGCAGCGGGGCGGGCGGCGGCACGCTGGCGTATCACCTCGCGCCCTCGGGCAAGCGGATCCTGCTGCTCGAGCGCGGCGGGTTCGTGCCGCGCGAGGCGGATAACTGGAGTTCGCGGGCCGCGGTCCTGGAAGAGAAGTACCACGCGCCGGAGAAGTGGCTCGACGGGCGGGGCCGCGAGTTTCAGCCCGGCACGCACTACAACGTCGGCGGCAACACGAAGTTCTACGGCGCGGCGCTGTTTCGCATGCGCGAGGCGGACTTCGGCGAGGTGCGCCACCACGGCGGCGTCTCGCCCGCGTGGCCCATCACCTACGACGAACTCGAACCGTACTACACCCAGGCGGAATACCTTTACGAAGTGCGCGGCCGGCGCGGCGACGACCCCACCGAGCCGTGGAGCAGCGCCCCCTACGCCTTCCCCCGCGTCTCACACGAACCGCGCATGCAGGAACTGCACGATCACTTGCAGCTCTGCGGCCTGCATCCTTTCCACGTTCCCCTGGGCATCCGCCTCAACGAGAGGGCGCTCGATTCAAGCCATTGCGTGCGCTGCAGGACCTGCGACGGCTACCCGTGCCTCGTCGGCGGCAAGTCCGATGCCCACACCATGTGCGTCCAGCCCGCGATGCGCTACGGCAACGTAACGCTGCTGACCGAGGCGAAAGCCCTGCGCCTCGTAACGACGCCCGACGGGCGCGCGGTCAAGGGCGTGGTCGTGCAGCGACGCGGCGAGGTCGAGGAATTCTCCGCCGACTTCGTCGTGAGTTCATGCGGCGCAATCAACTCGGCTGCGCTCCTGCTGCGCTCGGCGACGGAGAGGCATCCGTCGGGGCTGGCGAATGGGTCCGGGCTGGTGGGCCGCAACTACATGGCCCACAACAACTCCGTCCTGTTCTACTTCTGCGCCAAGGCGAATCCGACGCTTTTCCAGAAGACGCTCGCGGTCAATGACTTCTACTTCAGCGGACCGGACTCGGACCTGCCGCTGGGGCACATCTCGATGGTGGGCAAGTTCGACGGGCACATGTTCAAGGCGGGCGCGCCGCCGCTGGCCCCGCTGCCGCTGCTTGAAGCAATGGGAAAGCGCTCGATCGACTTCTGGATCACCTCCGAAGACCTGCCCGACCCCGGGAACCGCGTGACTCTCAGCGCCGACGACCGCATCGAACTGCACTACACGGAAAACAACCTCGAAGCGCACCGGCGGCTGATCGCGAACCTCAAGCGCGTGATGCGCACCTTCGACGGCGGCAAGTTCCTCACCAAGGGGGGCAAGATCCCCCTGGCCGGCGTGGCGCACCAATGCGGCACGCTGCGCTTCGGACGCGATCCGCGCACCAGCGTCCTGGATGTCAACTGCAAAGCGCACGAGTTGGACAACCTCTACGTCGTGGACGCTTCGTTCTTCTGTTCATCCAGCGCGGTGAATCCCGCGCTGACGATCATCGCCAACGCCATCCGGATCGGCGACCACCTGCTCGACCGTCTCGGCGCGCCAAGGGAGCATCGGCATGAGTACGCCCCGGCCCACCGGCTCGCGGTCATGGCCTGAACCAACACGCCTCTCGATCGCGGCGGCGGGGGCGCTGGCCGCGCTGCTCGCGGTGCTGCTGACGCTGCCGGCGCGGAAGGCGCCCCCGGGCGCTGAACTGCTGCGCACTTCAGTCGCTCAGCCCCGAGCGGCGGGGGCGAAGACGCCCGCGGTTGATGCGCCGCTTGCACAGCGCACCATCTCCATCGGCCTCACCGTCGCGGACATGGACGGCGCGCTCGACTTCTACACCCGCGTGCTGGACTTTCAACTCGAATCCGACCTCGAAGTCGCGGGGGAAGACTGGGAGCGCCTCCAGGGAGTCTTCGGCGCACGCATGCGGCTCTGCACGCTTCGCCTCGGCGAGGAGCGCATTGAACTCACGGAGTACCTTGCGCCGACAGGCCGGCCGATTCCGCTCGACTCGCGCAGCAACGACGGCTGGTTTCAGCATATCGCCATCATCACCGGCGACATGGACGCGGCCTACGCGCGCCTGCGCCAGCATCGCGTCCGCCACGCCTCGACCGGTCCTCAGACGCTGCCCTCCTGGAATCCGAACGCGGGCGGCATCAGGGCCTTCTACTTCCGCGATCCGGAAGATCACGTCCTCGAGATTCTCCAGTTCCCGCCCGGCAAGGGGCAGGCGCGGTGGCAGAGCAGGGAGTCGCTGTTCCTCGGCATCGACCACACCGCGATCGTGGTGCGCGACACGGACGCCAGCCTGGCGTTCTACCGCGATCGACTCGGCATGATCGTCGCGGGCGAAGCGGAGAACTACGGAACCGAGCAGGAGCACCTCAACAACGTCTTCGGCGCCCGGCTGCGCATCACGGCCCTGCGCTGGCCCGGCCAGGCAGAGCATGTCGGCCCGGCGATCGAACTGCTCGAATACCTTGCGCCGCGCGACGGCCGGGCGTATCCCGCCGACACGCGCGCCAGCGACCTCTGGCACTGGCAGGTCAATTTCGCGTGCGACGATCCGGGTCAGGCGTTCACGAGTCTGCGCGGACCGATGCTGCGGCTCGTGTCGCCGGGGGTGGTCGAGATGGAGGGCGCGACGGCTCTTGAAACGGGCCTGCATCTGCGCGATCCCGACGGGCACGCGCTGCGGTTTCTGCGCGGGGGCAACGTGAATGACGAGAGGGTGCGCGCGGCGCGGCCGTAACCGGGAGGCGCTCCGGAGCATCTCAGATGCATCCCACGATTCGCGGAATACATCCCACGATTCGCAGAGCCTCATCGTGGGCGTGTCGGCGCACGAGATCAGGATTCCCATGACCAGCAAGCGCATCATCATCCTCGGCGGCGGATTCGGCGGCCTGTACACCGCCTTCGAACTCGACCGGCTCTTGCGCCGGCGCGACGATGTCGAGGTCATTCTCGTCAACAGCGACAACTTCTTCCTCTTCACCCCCATGCTCCACGAAGTCGCGGCGAGCGACCTGGACATGACGGTGATCGTCAATCCCATCCGCAAACTCCTCCGCCGCGTGAAGTTCTTCTGCGGCGACGTGGAGTCGATCGACCTCGAGAACCGGCGCGTCACCCTCTGGCACGGCGACGACCGGCACCACCACGAAGTCGAGTTCGATCATCTCGTCATCGGCCTCGGTTCGGTCACCAACTTCTATGACCTGCCCGGCCTCGAGGAGCGGGCGCTGACCATGAAGTCGCTCGGTGACGCGATCCGGTTGCGCAACCGCATCATCGCCAACATGGAGGAGGCGGACTTCGAGTGCTGCGCCTCCGTGCGCCGCCGCCTGCTCACGTTCGTGATCGCGGGCGGAGGATTCGCCGGCGTCGAAACGGCCGCGTCGATCAACGCCTTCATCCACGACGCGATCCGTTTCTATCCGAACCTCTCGCATGAGCAGGTGCGCGTCGTGCTCGTCCACTCCGGGCAGGTCATCCTGCCGGAATTGAGCGAGAAACTCGGCCGCTACGCCATGCGCAAACTCGCCGACCGCCGCGTGGACATCCGCACGGGCGCGCGCGTGGCGCGTTACGACGAGGCAGGCGTGCATCTCAATGACGGCACGTGCATCGAGTCCTGCACGCTGGTCTGGACGGCGGGCACCTCGGCGCACCCGTTGCTCGAAGCCCTTTCGTGCCGCAAGGACCGCGGGCGCATCTGCGTGAATGAGACGCTCGAAGCCATCAGCCAATCCAACATCTGGGCGGTGGGCGACTGCGCGAGCATTCCCGACCCGCGCACCGGCAGGACGCACCCGCCCACGGCTCAGCATGCCATCCGCGAGGGGCGCACCCTGGCGCGCAACATCCTCGCGCGCCTGCGCGGGCGCGGGATGCGCCCCTTCCGCTTCCGTACGCTGGGCCAACTCGCCTCGCTCGGCCACCGCACGGGCGTCGCGAACATCATGGGATTGAACTTCTCGGGGTTCATTGCCTGGTGGATGTGGCGGACGATCTACCTGAGCAAACTGCCGCGCCTCGAAAAGAAGGTCCGCGTCGCGCTCGACTGGACGCTCGATCTCTTCTTCAGCAAGGACCTCGTGCAGTTCAACACGGCCCTGGCACGGCATCTGTCGACGGTCGAGAAGGTTTCCGGGGCAGCGATTCCTGCGGCGCCTCAGGCCGTCGAGATTGTCGCAGCAATCTGAGGCCGGCATTCGCCTGGGGAATCTGGTAACCCTCACTACGGGTCTCGCATCAAAGCCGGCGAGGCGCGGCTTCCCCACGTCGGCATTCATTGGAGATACCCTTCATGCACCTCGAAGTCGTCGTGCCCCCGGACCGCAATGGTCGCAATGACCGCAAAGGGAGCGTCCGCAGGATGAATGATCCCGAATCGATCCGGCTGCTGGAGGACTCCCGCCGGCGCGACAACTGGAAGCGGTGGGGGCCTTACCTCGCCGAGCGCCAGTGGGGCACGGTGCGCGAAGATTACTCGCCGCACGGCGACTGCTGGAACGACCTCCCCCACGATCACGCCCGCAGCCGGGCGTACCGGTGGGGCGAGGACGGCCTGCTGGGCGTGTGCGACCGGCAGTGCCGCCTCTGCTTTGCGCCGGCGCTGTGGAACGAGCGCGACCCGATTCTCAAGGAGCGCCTCTTCGGTCTGACCAACGGCGAGGGCAATCACGGCGAGGACGTCAAGGAGTGCTACTACTACCTCGACTCGACGCCGACACATTCGTACATGAAGGCGCTGTACAAGTATCCGCAGGCGGAGTTCCCCTACGAGCGGCTCGTCGAGGAGAACCGCCGCCGCGGCAAGGGCGAGCCTGAGTTGGAACTCATCGACACGGGCGTCTTTGACGACAATCGGTATTTCGACGTCGTCGCCGAGTACGCCAAGGCGTCGCCGGAAGACCTGCTGATCCGCATCACGATCCACAACCGCGGCCCGGAGGCGGCGCCGATTCATCTTCTGCCGACGCTCTGGCTGCGAAACACCTGGTCGTGGGGTCGCCGCGGCGAGGGGCAGGGGGAGCGCGGCGTCATACGCAGGATTGACGACCAAACCCTTGAGATCGAGCATCCGACGCTGGGGCGCTATTGCTTCAGCATTGACAGAGGCGGCGCGGCGGCGCCCCTGCTCTTCACAGAGAACGAGACGAACACGCAGCGCCTCTACGGCACGCCGAACACAAACCCGCATGTGAAGGACGCGTTCCACCGCCGCGTCATCAACGGCGAGTACGAGGCGGTGAATCGGGCGGGCGAAGGGACGAAGGCTGCGCCGCACTTCCGCGCTGTCATCGACGCGGGCGGCAGCGCGACATATCGCCTGCGACTGACGGCCTTGAAGGAGGCGGCGGCCGCGCCCTTCGGCCATGCGTTCGATGACCTCATCGAGCAGCGCCGGCGCGAGGCCGATGCGTTCTATGCCGCACGCCTGGAGGGCGATCTGAGCGAGGAGCAGCGCTCTGTGGCGCGGCAGGCATACGCGGGCCTGCTGTGGAGCAAGCAGTTCTACCACTACGTGGTGGAGCAATGGCTCGAGGGCGATCCGGCCCAGCCGCCTCCGCCATCGCAGCGCCTCAGCGGCCGCAACAGCGACTGGACGCACCTCTACAACCGCGACGTGATCTCGATGCCCGACAAGTGGGAATACCCCTGGTACGCGGCATGGGACCTCGCGTTTCACATGATTCCCTTCGCCAGGATCGATCCCGAGTTCGCCAAGGAGCAACTCGTCCTGATGCTGCGCGAGTGGTACATGCATCCCAACGGTCAGATTCCGGCGTACGAGTTCGCGCTGGGTGACGTGAATCCTCCCGTGCATGCGTGGGCGTGCTGGCGGGTGTACAAGATGACCGGGCCGCGCGGCGGGCGCGACCGCGTCTTCCTCGCCCGCGTCTTCCAGAAACTGCTCATCAACTTCACATGGTGGGTGAACCGCAAGGACGTCGAGGGCAAGCACATCTTCTCCGGCGGATTCCTCGGCCTTGACAACATCGGCGTCTTCGACCGTTCGCGGCCGCTCCCGACGGGCGGGCATCTCGAACAGGCGGACGGTACGGCGTGGATGGCCTTCTACTGCACCACGATGCTGGCCATGGCCCTGGAACTCGCCGGTGAAGACCCCGCCTACGAAGACGTCGCCTCCAAGTTCTTCGAGCACTTCGTCGCCATCGCCGACGCGATGAACACGCTCGGCGGAACCGGCCTGTGGGACGAGCAGGACGGCTTCTACTACGACCAGTTGCACGTCGATCACTCGCTCATGCCCCTCAAGGTGCGCTCGATGGTCGGACTGATTCCCCTCTTCGCGGTCGAAGTGCTGGAGGACGACGTCGTGAGCCGCCTGCCCGGCTTCGGCAAGCGCATGCGCTGGTTCCTTGAAAACCGCCGGGACCTGGCGCGGCATATCTCCTACTACGAGACGCTCGAAGGCGACGAAGCGCACCGGCACCACCTCCTGGCGATTCCGTCGCGGCCTCGCCTCGAGCGCGTGCTGCGCTACCTGCTCGATGAAACGGAGTTCCTCTCGCCGCACGGCATTCGCTCGGTGTCGCGCTGCCACGCCAAACATCCCTACGTCTATCGCGCCGGGCATGATGAGTTCCGCGTTGATTACGTTCCCGCGGAGTCGACGACGGGGCTGTTCGGCGGCAACAGCAATTGGCGCGGCCCCATCTGGTTCCCCGTCAACTACCTCATCGTCGAGGCCCTCGAGCGCTACCACCACTTCTACGGCGACTCGCTCAAGGTCGAATGCCCGACCGGATCGGGAAACATGGCCGCGCTCGATGAGGTGGCGGGCGAACTCAAGCGCCGCCTGGCGTCGATCTTTCTGCCCGATGAGAACGGCCGCCGCGCCTGCCATGGCGAGGTGCGGCGCTATGCCGACGATCCCCACTGGCGCGACCTCGTGCTCTTCTACGAGTATTTCCACGGCGACACGGGGCGCGGCGTGGGCGCCAGCCACCAGACGGGCTGGACGGCCCTCGTCACGCGCTGCATCGAGAACCAGGCCCGCCGGCCTTCCGCCCCGGCTGCGGCGGGCGGGCCGATCCGAGCCGCACATTCACACAAACAGGCGCCGCGCCATGCCGCCTCCGCACCGCGCGCCGCCGCTCACGGATGAGGATGATCACCCATGACCTGCCGCGAACTGATCGAGTTCCTTGACGAATACGAAGCGGGCACGCAGCCGCCCGAGGTTCGGGCCGAGTTC
Source organism: uncultured Planctomycetota bacterium (assembly GCA_900696685.1). GTDB lineage: Bacteria > Planctomycetota > Phycisphaerae > Phycisphaerales > UBA5793 > UBA5793. The sequence continues at coordinate 6,022 of CAADHA010000089.1, read as the reverse complement.
GAGCGTCATCTGCGCGTCTGCCCCCAGTGCCGCAACTACTTCAAGACCTACCGCGACACGCTGGTCCTGACGCGCGCTGCGCGCGGAGCGCAAGGCGACAACGTGCCCGACGACGTGCCCGAGGCCCTCATTGAGGCGGTGCTTGCGGCGCAGCGAGCCGGCGGCGCGGGGCGCGCGGGAGAGTGATCGCCCCGCCGCATCGACTTTGTGATATCATGGTGTCAGCCGTCGATTCGTGATCGGTGACGGTGCGGATTTCGTGGACGCTGACACCCCATGGGCAAGCACGCCCGCGATGCAGGCGGAGACTTCCGCGCGGCCGATGCCGCGAAGGCGGGCGCTTCGTCTGCGCCGATCGCAGGCCAGGCGCCGCCGGACGATCTCACCATCTTGGAGCGCATCGTCGAGGGCACCGGCCACGCGACAGGGGAGGCGTTTCTCCAGTCGCTCGTGCGGAGCCTCGCCTCGGTCCTGAATGTGCGATACGCCTTCGTCGCCGAGTTCGCCGGCGTGCCGACGCGGGTGCGGACGCTGGCGTTCTGGGCGGCCGGCCGGATCGCGGAGAACGTCGAGTGGGACCTCGCCGGCACGCCGTGCGAGGAGGTGGTGGCGGGCCGGCTGTGCCACCATCCGGCGGGAGTCTCCCGGCTCTTTCCCCGAGATGCGCCTCTGGTCGAGATGAGGATCGAAAGTTACCTCGGCGTGCCGCTCATCGGCGCGCGGGGCGAGACGCTCGGCCACCTCGCGGTGTTCGACGAGCGGCCGATGCCCCACGAGCCGCGGGGGCTTTCGGTCTTCCGTATTTTCGCCCAGCGGGCCGGAGCGGAACTCGACCGCCTGCACACGGAGCGCTCTCTGCGCGAGTCGGAGCGACAGTTCCGCGACCTCTTCGAGCAGGCCCCGATCGGATATGTCTACGAGGACACGGAGACGCGCTTCCTCAGCGCCAACAGCACCGCGCTGAAGATGCTCGGCGTGAGGCCCGAGGAAGTGCGCGACACGGTCGGGCTGACGCTCGTCGCCGACACCCCGGAGAATCAGGCCCGCGTGCGGCAGTCGATCGCGGCGGAGCAGGCAGGCCGGGAACTGCCCTGCATCGAACTTGAACTCCGCCGCAAGGACAACGGCAGGCCCGTGTGGGTGCAGCGCTGGTCACGCCCCGAGCCCGGCGGCAGGCACACGCGCACGATGATCATCGACATCACGGAGCGTGTGCTGGCCGAGCGCGAGCGGTCGCGTCTGCAGCAGCAGAACGTCTATCTCCAGGAGGAGATCAAGTCGGTCCACAACTTCGAGGAGATCGTGGGGCGGAGCGCGGCCCTGCGCGAGGTGCTGGCGAAGGTCGAACTGGTGGCGGGGACGGAGGCGACGGTCCTCATCACGGGCGAAACGGGCGTGGGCAAGGAACTCATCGCCCGCGCAATTCACTCGCGCTCCCGGCGCGCGGGGCGGCCACTCATCAAGGTCAACTGCGCCGCCCTGCCGACGGGCCTGGTCGAGAGCGAACTCTTCGGGCATGAGAAGGGGGCGTTCACGGGGGCGGTCAATCGCCGCATCGGCCGCTTCGAACTCGCCGAGGGCGGCACCATCTTTCTCGATGAGATCGGCGAGCTGCCCCTTGACGTGCAGGTCAAACTTCTCCGCATCCTGCAGGAGCGAGAGTTCGAGCGCATCGGTGGCGCAAAGACGATCCGTGCCGATGTGCGCATCATCGCCGCCACGAACCGCGACCTGCCGGCCGCAATCGCGTCCGGTGCGTTCCGGCAGGACCTCTACTACCGCCTCAACGTCTTTCCCCTGCATGCGCCGGCGCTGCGCGAGAGGCGCGAGGACATCCCGCTGCTGGTTCATTACTTCGTGAAGCGCTCGGCAGCGCAGGTCGGCCGTGCAATCGAGCACATCGCGCCCCACACTTTGAAGCGCCTCATCGAGTACGACTGGCCCGGCAACGTGCGCGAACTCGAGAACATCGTCGAGCGGGCGGTCATTCTCTCTCCGGGCCCGGAACTGCTCGTGCCCGAGAGCGTGCTGGCGGCCACGGCTCCCGTTTCGGCGGCCGCGGCGGCTGGCGCGAACCCCCCCTTGCCCGGGGCGCTCGACCGGACGCTCGAGCAGGTCGAGCGCGAGCACATCATCGCCACGCTGCAGTCGACAAAGTGGCTGGTTGAGGGCGAGCACGGGGCGGCCCGCTCACTGGGCCTGCACCCCAACACGCTCCGCAGCCGCATGAAGCGCCTGGGCATCCAGCGCAGCGCCGAGGCGGCTTCGTAGTTCCACGAGGATTCGTGGCCGGACGGAGCGGTCCGGCCAGACTCGATCGGCCGCCATGGCTCGTTCTTGAGCGTTTGCGCAGGTTGCCCTTCCTGGCACGGCCCTTGCATTCCCTCCGCCGTGGCTGCGGAGAATCACATGCTGCGTATCTCAATCGCGACCCGCTCCGACGGGTCGCCCGCCCTGCTGATCGAAGGGGCGATCACCGACGACGACGTGGTCGTTCTCGACGATGCCTGCCGCGAGCGGCTCAACGGCTCGGAGCGACTCACGCTCGACCTGACCCACGTGACCTACCTCGACGACGCTGCTCTGTACTACCTGCAGGCTTTGCGCGCCCGCGGGGCGGACGTTCTTTCCGACTCACCGTTCATCCGCGAACTTCTCAGGACGGAGCGACCATGAGTGCATCTGACGAAAACTCCTCGTTCGGCCCCGTGACGCAGACCCGAACCGTGCCCTCCGACGGTGCGTGCAGCGAGGCGCTGTTCGAACAACTGGTGCGAGACAACATGGGCCGCATGCTGGCCACCGCCCGGCGCCTGCTGCGCGACGAGGCGGAGAGCCGCGACGCCGTGCAGGACGCTTTCCTCCAGGCCTTCAAGTGCTGGAATGACTTTCGCGGCCAGTCGCAGGTGAGCACGTGGCTGCACCGCATCGTCGTCAACGCCGCGCTGATGCGCCTGCGCCGCAAGGCGCGGCGCGGGCGCGTTTCGATCGAGCCTCTCCTGCCGGCCTTCGACGCGACTGGCCACCGCGTGGACGTTCGGCCGGCGTGGAGCGCCTCGGCCGAGGAACTCCTCGAACGTCGCGAGACGCGGGAGATGGTCCGCCGCCGCATCGATCAACTGCCCCACGACTATCGCGAAGTGATCCTCCTGCGCGACATGGAGGAGATGAGCACGGAAGAAGCGGCCGAGGTTCTCGGCATCTCATCCGGGGCCGTCAAAACGCGACTGCACCGGGCGCGTATGGCGCTGCGGACGCTGCTGGAAGAAGACCTGCGGTGAGCATGCGGGGAAGGCAACGGCGCATCGTTGCGTCAAAGCGGCGCGCAGTCGGGCGTGTCGCCTGCGTCTTCGCCTCCGAGGCGCCGCTGATTCACAACACCGTCACTGCCGCAGCGGGGGCGCCGCCTTCACGAGACGCTCGACGACCTCGTCGATCGTCGCGCGGTTCGTGCTCTGGATGATCCCTTCGTGATCGATGATGTAGATGGTCGGCCAGGCGCGCACGCCCCACTTGGTGGCGATCGGCCCGCCCGTGCCGCCTCCGTCGAAGAAGGACGGCCAGGGCAGATCTTTGTCCTTCATCACCTTGCGGAGGAACTCGAGAGAAGGATCGCTGTTGACGCCGACGATGGCGAAAGGCCTGTTCTCATACTGCTTGACGAGCGACCGCTCGTGCGGGTACATGGCCCTGCAAGGGCCTCACCAGTCCCCCCAGAAATCGAGGAGCACCACCCGTCCGCGGAAGTCGGAGAGTTTCATGGGATTGCCGTTGTGGTCGATTCCCTCGATCCCAGGAGCCGGCTTTCCGACGGCGAGATCCGCGGGCGCGTGGGGGTTGACGCGGGCGTCGGTGATGCGGCCGTAAGTCGTCTCGCGCCACTTGACGTCCTTGTACTCACCGAGGAGCTTTGCGTAGTGGGGGTTGGGCGAGCCGTCCGCGAGCCGCGCAGGACTGAGTTGCGCCAGGCCGAAGTGGGCGGCCGCCTTGACCGATGCATGAGGCGAGACGTCGAGCATTCGCTCGTAGAGCGCCTGCCGCTGCTCCTTCGTGAACACGTAGGAGTATTCGACGAGCAGGTGCAGGTGCTGTGATTGCGGATGGCGCTTGAGAAGGTCCTCGGCGAGTGGCATCGAGGTGGATTCCATCTTGCCCTCGTCGCGCAGCCACCATGCCTGCTGAATGAGCCAGAGCGTGGCGCGTGCCTCCGCCTCGCTGCCGCGGTGCTTCCTGGCGAACTCTTCAAAGCGCGGAAGAAACGCGCGGTAGCCCTCGGTGAACTTCAGGTCGGATTGCTCGTGCTCGGCGAGCAGGGCCTCAAGTTCCTTCTCAACCGGATCGGCAGGGGGGTCCTGCCCCCGGACGGATCCGGCCAGCAGAAGCAGAATCGTGCAGAGAGTCGGGACGATTCGCATTGCTCAATCTCCTTACGGCTCAGATCGGAACACAGGGCAGACGTGATCAGTCGGGGAAATCCTAGCACAATCATTCGCTTCGGGGTCGCAGGCGCCAATTCCGGGCGCAGCGGTTGCGCTCTTGTCATTCCCTCGCGGCGACTGCTTGCCGCGAAGACGGAGAGGGGAGCGGGATCCCCGCAGGTCGGACACGAAAGTAGTTTCGAGGACGCAATCACCTACAGATCGGCTTCGCTTCCGCGCGGCACGCCCGCGTTCGCAGGCAACACGCCGCGAGCGCGATGGCGCCTTGATTCCGGGCGGTTCCTGTCGCGTTCAAGGTGCTTGAGCGACACCTGGGGCGCAAAAAAGCACGCCCCGCCTCCGGGCGGAGGCGGGGCGCGCGCGTGAATCGGCGAGCCGGCAATCTGCGTCGATCGGGATCAGATCGGCCCGGTCGCGTTGCTCGTTGCGCAGTTGCTGGTCTTGATGCATTGGATCCACTTGCCGCAGGCGGCGGTTCCGACGGTGCCTGTCACCTGACCCTGGCCGCCCATGGTCCCGATGATGTTGTAGAGTTGCAGTCCGCCGGGTCCGGTGAGGCCCAGTTGCGTGCCCTGACAGGGGCCGCCGGGGATGGTGAAGTTGCCGGGTCCGTTGCCGATGATGATGCCCATCTGGCCCGAGCCGGCGCCGCTCCAGGAAAGCGTCTTCTGCCCGGGGCACTGGCCGCTGAGGCGGATGTTGAACCCGGTGCCGCTGAACTCCGCCCTGAACTTCGTACTCCAGCCGCTGTTGAGGTATTGCCAGGAGCCGCTCCACCAGGATGCATGACCGCCGGGGTTGCCCGTATTATTCAGCATCCAGTGGATGCTCGGACCGCTGTAACCCTGGAAGTCAAAGACCAGCGCGTAGACCGCTCCCGGAGTGAGCGCAAGGTTGATGTTGCTGAGTGTGACGTCTCCGACGTTTCCCACGACCTGGGTCGACCAGAGCGAAGGGCCGGTCGGGCCGGTGTTGTTGTCCCACGCATGGATGTCCACCTGAATGGTGACGTTGCTGCCGTCGAAGCCGAACTTGTAGTTGTCGAGCACGTTGTCATTCGGCGCGACAAAACTCTGCGCCACCCTCGACCAGCCGTTGGTGACGTTGTTGTCCCAGTACGGATAGGTGTCGATGATGGTGTTGGCCGACGCGGACGCCCCGAGCGCCGATGCCGCCACGACGACAGCGCCAAGTGATGAGATCCTCATCGCTGCTTCCTCCTTCTGAAACGGATTCCTCTCCTCGAACCGCATGCCACGACGGCCGGTCCGGACACTGACAGCATAATGGGCGGTTGAAAGATCGTCAAGGGTTTTCCCTGCATTTGACGGAAATTGCTCCCCAGACCCTCCAGTTGCCGCCGAGAGTTGCGCAGGGGCTGGACTTCTCAGCCCGAAGAAGACAAAAGCCGGGTCGTCAGGATCGCCCGGTCTGAAGCCAGGAATGCAGTTTCTTGGCCGGCCAGGTGTTGATGCACTGCCCGGCCGTCAGCCAACCACGGCGGCCTGTAAGGACGCCGTAGATCAGATAGTCGAAGTGCCGGTCGCGATGGGCGTCCGTGTCGATGGCGATGAGGCACCCGG
>CAADHA010000088.1 GCA_900696685.1 uncultured Planctomycetota bacterium | reverse complement strand
TTGCTCTGGCCGCGCGCGTCCTCTGGGCCGGTCTGGGTGTCGCATGGGAACAGGGAATCCAGCCGCTGCGCCAGGCGTGGATCAGCTTCAGCGCCGGGTTCCAGCGGGGAGCCATCATCGCCTTCTCCGGTGTGCGCAAGGCATGGATCGAGGTACGCGACTGGTTCGAGCGCAACTTCCCCGACTTCACCGCCGGTCTCGCCAAGGGCTGGGCGAACCTCGCCGCCGGTGTGCAGCGCATCTGGGCCCGTGTCACGAACTGGCTCGCTGACCGTTTCACCGAAGTCATGGGTCTGCTCGATGAGTCGCTCGATGGCGAGGCCGCTAAGGCGCTCAACCGCCGCGAACTCGACGCCGATCTCGGCGGCATCGAATCGCAGCGCAAGGATGCGATCGACGAAGCCGAGCGACGCCGCAACCGCACCGATGCCGAGCGTGAGCAGGAGAAGGAATCGGCGCTCAATGCCGTCGATGCCCAGCGCGCCGAGGCGCTGGCCGATCTCGACGAGCAGACTGCCGAGCGTGTGCGACAGGCCGAGGAGGCACTGGCCCGCACGAAGGAGGAACTCGATGCAGCGCTCGCCGCCGCGCGGCAGCGCCGCGAGGAAGCGCTGGCACATGGGCAAGACCCGGCATCACTCGCCCTCCAGCGTCTGGCCGACTTCGGCGATCAACTCGATGCGCTCGCCAGTCGCGTCAGTGTCCGCGGCACCTTCGACGCCTCCGCGGTTCGCGGCCTCGCCGCCGGCGATGACAGCGCCGAACGCACCGCCCGCGCCACGGAACAGACCGCACGACACACCAAGCGCCTCGTCGAGGCGTCCAGCAAGGGACTGGCCTTCGGATGACCACGGAAGTACAGGAACGCGGGATCAGCAGGACTTCGAGCAGCGGCCGGAGTCCATCGACCGAGCGCCTGTACTGGGTGCGCGGCGCGAGCGATGATCTCGAAGCGCTGGCCGCGCTCGAAGCCGAGGTGCCGTCGTTCTACGGCGGCCTGCCGCTCTACCAGGTGCGTGTCGAGGAGGCCGGCCCCGATCTCTACGACGGCACCGTCATCTACCAGGTCGATTCCTCGACCGACCCGCCCGACACCGGCGAGAGCACCTTCACCTTCGAGACCGGCGGCGGCAGCGAGCACATCACCCAGTCATCGGCCACCATCGCCTCGTACGCCCCGCCCGGCAAGACCGCGCCGGACTTCAAGGGGGCGATCGGCGTCACCGCCGACAGTGTCGAGGGTGTGGACATCGTCGTGCCGGTCTACCAGTTCACCGAGACGCACTACCTCGATGACAGTTCCGTGACGCCCGCTTATAAAGGTACGCTCTTCGCCCTCACTGGCCGGGTCAACGACGCCCCATTCAAGGGCTTCAACGCGGGCGAGTGCCTTTTCCTGGGCGTCTCGGGCTCCAAACGCGGCCAGGGCGACTGGGAACTGACCTTCCGTTTCGCCTCGCGGCCCAACCGCACCGGGCTGAGTATTGGCGACATCACCGGCATCGACAAGAAGGGCTGGGAGTACCTCTGGGTGCGGTATGCCGAGGCGGAGGACGCCACGGCCGGCGCGCTGGTGAAGCGGCCCGTCGCGGTCTACGTCGAGCGTGTGTACGACAGCAGCGACTTCACTGGGCTGGGGATCGGGACATGAGTTCCCTCCGCAAGGTGAAATCCGGCGATCCGCTCAAGATTCCCGCAGGGGCCTACAACGCCTTCGTCGATGCCGCCGTCGATCTGCGCCAGCGCCAGCATGAGGAATCCCGCGAGCCCCAGCGCCTGCGCCGCGACAACGATGTCATCCTCGTGCTCAACTCGACGGCCTCGACCGTGAACCGCTTCGGCGTGCTGGCGATCACCGATCCGATCATCGCGCCCACTGACGCCCTCGAACTCGAGCGTGTCGCGCTCACGGGCGTGGTGCCGGCGGCTGAGCACGCAGGGAAGTTCGCCATTCTCCTCGAAACCGCCGCGCCCGGCGCCATCGTCCGCGCCGCAATGGGTGGCGTCGTGCCGGTCAAAGTCGGCCTGCTCCAACCCGATGACGAGTTCGCCGATATCGCTGCCGGCCAGACCGGCTACCTCAACAGCGGCGACAGCGGCGCGGCCCAGATCCTCTGGGCGGAATCCTCACTGGTTCCGGTGCGCCAGGCGATTGTCCGCCTGCCCGCCGGTGGCGCCGCCGTCTGCCTCGCCAGCGCCAGCGGCCTGGCCTTCGACGCCAGCGGCTGTCTCAAGATCGACACCACCGTCAACAGCACCGTGCAACTCACACTCGTCACAGGAGTGACTCACACCATCGTCGGCAACGTCCTGCGCATCACCGCACAGCGGTCGATCATCACCCTCTCGCGCAACGTGGCCGGCGTGGTCATCGGCGTCGGCGCCACGCCGACCACGGATCAGACCAGCGATGTGAATCTGGAGAGTTGCCCTTGACTCGTGGCGAGAGATCGAACGGAGTCGAACCATGCCCCTCATCCTCGGCCCATCCGGCAACGCGCTCCTGCTCGGCCCGACCGGCCTGCCGGCAACGAGCACGCGATGTTGCTGCTGCAAGGAAGGCGTCGAGTGCCCCCACTGCCTGTGCTGCGAATGCTGGGTGTGCGGCGACGGGATCAAGCATGCGCTTCCCACCGCCGGCTGCCACAACGCCAGCGGCAAGGCATGCCTGACCGTGACGCTCAGCGGCCTGACGTTCGGGACGAACTGCCGCACGTTCCGCAACAACAACTGCGTGGCCGCGCCGGGCACGTGGGCTTCGTACAAGTACCTCTCCGCCGCTATGCCCGATCTGGTGCTGCCCTTCAACTGGAACGACGGCGCGCACACGCCGATCCGCGATCCCGACCTGCCGTGTGCAGAAATTGCCCCCGGCACGGTCTGCCGCCAGTGGCACATGTGCGTCGTGCTGCCGGATACCGGCATCGACGCCACGCAGTACGCCAACGCCAACTGCACCGGCACGAGCAACACATTCAGCGTGCTGATCACCAGCGCCGTGCTCGACTACCAGATCGTCGGCACCACGCGCCGCTTCGTCCTCTGGGTGACCGCTTCACCCGCCGGCACCATCCCGATCCCGATATTCTTCGGCGCTGCGAGTTTCGACGCCCGACAGTGCGCCAATTACTCGACCTGGCCGCTGGTCATCCCCAACGGCCTGTCCGGCACGGCCTGCCTGTGCGGTGGGCCCGGCACCGCGATGCACCCGGCGGCGACAGGCGGAACGGCGACCCTGACGATGGCGTGCGACGCGGATTGCGGGAGTTTCGATGCGGGAGCAGGAGTGGCATCGCGGGAAGTGACGGGGCCGCAGATTGCGGCGCACCGGTTCGTGGATGCGGCCGCATTGGATGTGGCGGACGCGCGCGAGGAGCGCCGCAGGCCCTGTCGAAACTGCCGGAAGCTCACGTTGGCCAGAATGCGATCTCGCCCACCCTAGGCAACTCTCGTTCCTCTCGTGGTTGCAGCTCGGGGCAAAGGTCGGTCGATTGCCTCCCATCTGCTAAGTCGTCTCTGCGGAGTAGCGTGCCGGCCATTCACTGAAGCCCTGGACGCCCCGCCCAGATCGATGTTGGCCATCTCTGCCGCAACTAGCGCGCTCGCCGAGCGCTCCGAAACTGCTCCGTCGCGTTTCTCAAGCGCGACCTGAGCGAATGCTTCGTCTCGCGCTTGCGCTGACGGTGGTAACCGGCTGTAATCGCGGCGCCTGGTCGACGTGGCCACAAGCGAGCATCGGATGTCGCTGTCTGCGACGCGACTGGCTGCGCTCGCCGCGACTCCTCGACGTGGAGCAGCCACGTGATCTGCAAAATATGCAACGTGCGACTGCGCGCTGTTCAGCTGCGGCGGCGATCTATAGGTGGCAAGCCCACACGTTCTCGGAGAAACAGACATGCGGCAACTTCTGGCACTCATCATCATTGGCGTCGCCCTCACCTTGGCGTCGACTCTTCCCGCAGGCGCGCAGTCCGATGCGGGCGGCTCAATCCACGGGCGTTCGGGCGTCGTCGAATTCGAGGAGTTCACAAGCAATGACACGCTGTCCTCTGCGATCGCAGGGATGGTCCAAGCCCAAAGCGCATTCCTCCAGGCCAACCGGCGCGCGAAGAACCTCGTCGAGCCCGCGCTTGCGGCATTCGAGGCGGAGCCTACGCTCGAACATGAGTTCCTGCTCTACAAGGCGAATGCGCACGCCATCCGCGAGCAGGACACCGCCTTGGGAGTGAAGGCCGAGGCATTGGCCGCCCTGCGCGATGCCCTCGCCACCCACCAAGAAATCCTCGCTCAATCAATCGGGAACATTCATGGCCAAGGTGAGGATGTTCTGGCGGGTCAACGGCTCGCGACAGAGAACCGTGATGCTGCTGCAGAGAAGATCCGCGGCATCCTGCCTGTCCTGGAGCGCTTTGCCGCATCGACCGAGACGGAGCAACTTCCGCCGGAGCTCGTCTCAGCCCTCCGCGTGCTCGATGAAATCGCTGAATGGGAAGGGGCCATCGTCAACCAGAATGCAGGTGAACTGGAGCAAATCCGCCGAGATGAAGCGGATCTGCACGCCATGTTTGCGCAGTTTGAGTATGCAGCCCAGGATATCGAGGGAGAAATCGGCGCGATCAGCGCCCAGCGCGGGTTTCTCGTTCAGCAGGCGGAACGACAAGTTCGGTATCTCGAAAGGCGTCGGCACATCGCCGGCTCGCAAGAGCCGTTGAATGGCCTCTACACCGTGCTGAGCGACGCCAGATCAGGCCCGCCGCCGCAACTGCCGCAATTCCCGCGCAATGCACCGCCATCCTACACACCGCCACAACGCAACGACGAGGAGTTCTTCGCGGCCCTGCTCCGCAAGTACCCCGCCGAGTCGCCGAGCGTTGTCGCAGCCGCCGAAACCCCCGCACGCGGACCTGCCACTTCGGAGGACGACCATGAGTAAGCGCATTCTCTCGGCTCTGCTTCTCGTCGCAATCGCGGCAATCACCGGATGCGATCGCGATTCACCTCCTGCAAACCGCGCTCACGGCGCGTCAGTAAAGCGAGTGGGCGACCAGCGCACAGCCGCGGCTGATGAGGATGAACGATCCACGCCCGGACACGAAGACGACGTGATTGACGACCCTACCCAGTCAGCCGTCTGGGCGACCGCGCAGATCATCCGACAACTCGCAGACCATCACCTTGATCAGGAGAACCCCCAATGACCCGCGTTCATCTCACGATCGTCGTCAGCATTCTTCTCGCTCTGCTCAGCCCCGGCTTCGCGCTCGGCCAGCAGGCGGTCCCAAACCCATATCAGTGGGCCGATCTTCTCACAGGAACTGGGACGCCTGCGGCACCGACGACGCCCGCGGCTCTGAGTGGTCGCGACAACCAAAGTGACTCCGCCGACACGACGAGCGACCTTGAGCGGATTGCTCGCGAGGTCAAGATCGTCCTCCTGCCGATCATCGATCAGTCCGGAGATCGCGACATCGCCGTGGAGAAGGCGCTTGAACAAGCCGCTTCAACGATCGACTACTACCTGACCAAGTACCGCGATCGACTCGCGGCGAACGCGGCACCGAGCGTGGCGGTGAACGCTTCCCTCGCGACTCTGTCGGACAATCAGATCGTCCCTGCTGCGGATGGCGATGCGCCAGCCACGCCGCTGCCAGTCACGGATGACATCACGAGCAGCGTCGATGATGACGTCCGATCCAGGGAAATCATCTCAGCGGCGGCCGTCGAACTGCGCCGCATTGCCGCGGAACTGGACGCGATGCTGAGCCGCGATAACAGCAACAACTGAGGACCTCAGCATCATGACCATCGCTGAAACAATCACGCTGCTCTCCTACGTGCTTCTTGGCATTGGCGCATACTGGCTCCTTGTGCACGCGGTCCCGGTTGTTGGCGCGCTGCGCCTCCGGCGCGGAAAGCGCTGGACCGAACAGGCGAGCCAGATTGGGGACCGGCTTGAAAATCACGTGGCACAGATGCGCACCGTCCGCTCGGCCCTTGCTGAGCCAGCAACACACGACGGCCTCAATCCGATCGTGACAATGCGCAGCAGGATCAATAACGTTCTCTCGGCAGGCCCATCGCGAGGAATACAGCGGTGGCTTGACGACACTCACGCTTGCGATGCCCCGCTCAGGTCAGCGATCTCCGAGAGCATTCAATCGGAGACGACGACGCCGACCGGCTATCTCCGGATCGCTTCCACGATCCTTCAGCCTGACTGGTTGCGCGTCCACAAGCGGTTCAATCTGCTGACGTCTCTCGCCCCGATCGTGGGATTGTTGGGAACCGTCAGCGGAAGCCAAGTCTTCATCGCTGCTTACAGCGCGACAGACGCGGGCGGCCGGTCAATCCCGCCGCTGTCCGGCATCGGAGACGCGCTGATGACCACAGCCATCGGGATCATCTTGACAGTCGCGGCCTACCTGATCGCTATGGCAGCCGCGCATATCAAGCGCCGGTATGAGCAGCGCCTTGCTGAAGCGACGGAAGCAGTTCTGAACGCGTATCGCCGATGGTCCCAGGAGCGGCATCGGCTCGAGAACAACTGGAACCTCAGATTGCGGAGTGCGCGGCATGGTCACCGACCCTGATGATCTCTCCCCAACGATCGGCACGACGACGCCCATGGTGGACGTCTTCGTCATTCTGATGACCTTTTTCGTTCTTCTGACTGGATCGGTGCGGACCATCATTCACGAGGACCCGTTCATGCAGTCGCCGGACCCGGTCCATGCTGATGATGTCGCTGCCACAATCACCGTGGGGCCGGGCGAATCGATCCAGATCGACGAGCGCCCGTGTGACCTGGCCGGGCTCCGCGACGAACTGGCTGGATGGCCCGCGGATGCGACAGTCGCACTGCGTGTTCAACCGCCAGTGGAATACGACGTCGCGTACCGCGTGCGTTACACAGTCCGCGCAGCCGGTGTGGCGGTGCAGGAACTGTCGCCTGCGCCGGCACTTCCATGAACCGATTCTTGCAAGGAGCGACGATTGCGATGAAAGACATGATTCCATCTTGGAAGTGCTGGATCGCGACGCCGATCGCGGTGGCAGCGGTGGCTATGGTGCTGTTGCTGTTATCCAATCTCCGAAAGACCGCGAACATCAGAGTTGACTCTGCGGTGCAACAGCAATCACGCGCCGAGGACACGATGTTGGAGATTCCGCTTGTGGACGAGGTACTGGAGTTGCCGATGGACCCGTCTCCACCGTCTGTTGCGGCACAACTCGCGGCCAGCATGAATCCGACACCGCCGGCGCCAATCGCCGTGCGTGAACTTCCGTCGCCCAATGGCGCCGTTGCGAGCGCTGAACCCCAGGCGGGTGCCAACGCCAACGCGCCGATGCTGGAACGGATCGCGCCACAGGAACCTATCGAGACGGTACGTCTCGAACGGGAACTTCCCGCCGCACAGGCAGCGGAGTTCGAATCCCTTCGCAACGAGGGTGTTGCGCTCCGTCTATCCACGGCAGGATGCATCCCTGGGTACGAAGCCGAGATTCCTCCTGATCTTGTTGATTCCTGGCTTCGGCGTGGTCTGGCGCAACTGATTGTTGTTGCGCGCCATGAAGGCAACGCGGCCAATGGCATTTGGGTCTTCGGGGGAACACTCGCCGATCCGGGCCAATCTCGGCTCATCGGGAGCGCGGATGAGGTGCGCGGATTCAGTACGCGCTGTATCGATCTGTCGCCAACACAGGGGCAGATTCTCTTGCGGGGCGTGCCCGTGTCTCGCTCAGGAAGGATGGCGGTGACCCCAGGCATCCTGATTCGGGCAGACCTGGACGCGGTCGTGCTCGCGGTACAGGCGCGGGTTGCGCGGGATCTGAACCTGCCCCTCGAGCAGCTCGCGATGACTTACGGGCGATTCCGGATTGTGAACGGCCTCCCGTTCACCTATGAGATCGATAGCGTGCAGACTGTGGATGGCCAAGTCCTTCGTGCGCCGCTGAACGCGTCTCCAGCTGTGCATGGCTGAAGAAGAGTAGATTCCAATGAGTGTCTCCGATCATCCTGTTCTCTGGGGGCTGCTTGCGGCGGTGATCGTCATCTTGTTCGCCATCGTGCGAAGCCGTAGTGTCGCGAGGATCGGGGGAGCCTGCTTGCGGGTGATCATGACCGCCGCGATCCTCTTCTGCGTGCTCTGGATCGTCTTCTGTGATCGGACCACGTACATCCGTGACTACGACGAGGGACACACAGTCCTCATCATCGGGCGGGTCACGGCGGTGCGCTGGGCTGCCGACGGCCGGCGCGCAGCGTATGAGATTGTCGATCCTTTCGGCCGTGCAACGATTGTCAGTGCCAGCGGTGCACCAGAAGAAGGCGCTTACGCGATCGTCCGCGGGTACAAAGGTTCGTTTTCCATCGCCCGACTCGGCGATTCTGATGTCTGGCAACAGTCGTTTGTTCAAAGCGCATTCCGATTGAGCATTCCGTGAGCGAATCTGTTCCACATCGCGATGTGTACGTGACGCGCCCCGGAGAGCCGGTAATGGGCGATGCCCTGCGAGACGCGGTTCGAGTCGCGCTGGTTCCTCGCGGCTACAGCGAGTTGCCCCGGGGACAGGTGGAGAGCATGCATATGGCGAAGGGCTCCGCCTTCGCACTTCGGTCTTTGCCGGAACTGTTTCCGGACGAGGATGTCCTGCTAGTCCGACTTCGGGGCGCTCCAGCGGAAATCGAGGAAGCGATCGCTTCCCTCAAGGCGGCTGGTCTCGACGTCACACGGGCCGACACATCATTCGAGTTGCATGATTGATGATCCATCACCTTATCCATTCCGTACAGCTCGATCATCCGATCATCAAGATCGTCCTTCTCGGATGCGGACTTCTTGCGCTCCTTCACGGTCGTGCGCTTCTGCGCTTGCTCGTCGGTGCGCTTCTCTTCATCACGGGCAGCACCATATGCGCCGCATTCATGAATCCGCATCTTGACGCGCTTGGTCTCGCGGCGACTGATCCCTGGCTCAAGGTCGTCTTCACGCTGATTGTTGCGAGTCTGTTCGTCGCGGCCACGAGGGTGGCAATCGTTGAGCGGTGGATCGAGGTTGCCATCGCCGGGTTTCTCGCGGTCCACGTTACCTCGATCATCGAATCGGACGGTTCGAGCCACCTGTCGCTGCCTCTTGCGGTGTCGCTCATCGCGGCTGCGATCCTTTCGCGCACGGCGCTGATCGCGGCGGTTGCGGCAGCATGTTTCCTTCTCGTACTCAACCCGACATCATGGTCATCGCCGGTTGTGGGGACCGTCTCGGTGCTTTGTGGCGCCGTCGCGTGGATTCGACATGGCCGCCTTCCCGCCGAGCGAATCTCGCTGCTCTCCAAAAGAGCATTCGGCATCCAGACGGCGGACAACGACACAGTCGCCGTCGCAGCAGCGTTCGATTCACGCCATGCCGCGACGCGCTGGGCACAGGCAAGAGAGAGTGAGGGGTACGCAGCGCGTGTTCTCGCGGGCATCGATCGGATCGCTATCGCTGAGATTCCTCCCACTCGTGCGGCCCTGATGCAGTCGTTTTCAAGCGCCTATGGGCTCTTCGCCACATCGCCTGCGGTCATCGATCGCGCGGACCGTGAGATCCCCCAGGCGTCTGTGCGAATCGAGACCACCACCGACAAGTGCATCAGCCTTGAGGAAGTTGTCCAGCGATTGAGAACAGACCGCCGGGGCAAGCGCCTGGCCGGAGCGGGCACAAACGGCGAGGATGTCACCGTCGCGATCGTCGATACTGGGATGGAGTTACGGCCTGAATACGCCTCTCGCGTCGTTGATCGTGTGAGTGTCGTGCCAGCGGAACCGGAGCCGGACGACCATTCTGACTGCCGTCACGGCTCCAATGCAGCCCTGATCGTCGCGAGTCTCGCCCCCCGGGCTCGTTTCCTTTCGATCAAGAGCTTCGCGAGAAATGGCGCGGGCCAACTCGGATGGATTCTCGAAGGCCTCGCGCTTGCAGTTCAGCGTGGCGTAGATGTCGTCAATGCTTCGTTCGGCGGCTGTCATTGCCGCGGGGCGAACACGTGCATCCTTTGCCGCGCTGTCAACGGGATGCCGCAAGTCGTGTGCGCTAGCGCCGGCAACTCCGGACCGGGAACGCGAACGTTGTCGTGTCCTGGCGCCGCCAAGAGCGCCATCGCAACAGCATCGTGCGACCGCGACGGCAACATCTCGGAATTCTCGTCGCGCGGACCTTCCGCCGACCCTGCGAATCCGAAGCCAGATGTAACCGCGTTTGGCGAGCGCGTGCTCCTGCGCACGAGGTCGGACGGCCCGAACACGATCGCGATGAGTGGAACGAGCTTCAGTGGCCCACAAGTGACAGCCGCTGCCGCCTGCATCCTCTCGGCTGCGCGGGAAGCCGGTGTCTCGACCGACAGCGCCCACGTCAAGACTACCATCCGAAGGTCTGCACGCCAGGATGGCCTCCGTAGCCGCGATCCAAATGCCGTTGGTGCAGGCATGATAAGCCTCGCCGAGGCGGTCCACCTCGTTCGGTCAAGCGCGCAGTCTCGTCGGCGCTCCTTCCCCCGCCTGTACCCGATACCCGCGCGCACCGCGGCGGCGGTCGCGCTATCGCTCGCCGGCCTGTGGTGGCTCAGCCACACTCCCACTTTCGATTTCGGTGGTGTCCCCAATCTCTGGGTGCTCGCCCATACAGGCGCGGTCGACGCCACTGTACAAGCAGTACAATGCGGGCACGATCGTCCCTGATGGCGATGTCCCAGCACGTTCCACAGCCACTGGGAGTGAGCCCACAATTGCCCATGTGAGAGTGAGAGCGACATGTGTGCAGACAAGAGGCAGTTCGAATGGACGCCAGAACAACGACGGTCCATCCGCACATGGCAACGTCAACTCCGGCCCACGCGCGACCGAATCGCGGAGATCGTAAAGCGCTTCGACGAGTCATTACCGCAGCTTTGCGATGAAGCTCGGCAGGTCGCCGATCCAGCGCTTCAGATTGACGGCGTCCTTCGGCTTGAGTCACGTCGCGTGAAGCAAGCGATTCCATACGAGGAGGTAGCGGCCCTCGTCGCGGCCGCCGAAGCGGCTACCGAGAGCTGGGACCTGTTTATTCGACGCGCTGACGTTCAAGAGGCGATCAGGGTCGCCAACCGTGGCATCCAGCGCGAGAAGCGTAAACAACGCGAGGCGCAGCGGCGGTCGCTGACCACCGCCGTTGAATCCAAGGAGTTCCAAACGGCAGTTGAAAAACTGGTGCAGCAGCGGTTCGAGAACGCGCGGTACGTCGCGGAGATGGCCCACTCCATGTGCGAGTACGGGAAGCCAGACGACTTGCCGATACTCGTCCGATGCGTTCTCGTAGATGTTGTTCGGGGGCTATACGAGTTCGATCACAAGAAGCAAGATGCATTCGCTTCGATGCTCGCTGAGAGCCCTCCTTCATCTGTGCGAGAACTCCTTCGCCACGCCGCTACATTCGTGCTCAAGAACTCGATGATCGGCGCAGTCAAGGCGCCCACGTTTGCCTGGGCACTGAATCCGTCCTCTCACTTCCAATCGATCGAGGGTAGTGCGTTCAGCTTTCTGATGGACAGGATGAAAAAGTGGAAGGCCGACGGAATCGAGCCGGATCAGATTGATGCACGACTTTTCGATGTCTGTGGGATGGACTTCTCTCTGAGCGCGGTACCCGACTGAAAGCTCGTGGATTCAGACCACGGCGATGGCATTGCGCTGCAGCATGCCGCGAATCATGACACACAAGACACACATAACGATGAGCGGCGCCAGAACTGTCCACGGTGCCGCCCCGAAGGACCTGAGACCGTCGCTAACCAATGTGCCGAGTGTCGGCGACGGCGGTGGCGGTCCAAAGCCAAACAGCGTCAAGGCCATGTCGAGCGCAAGAATCTCCACGATAAGGCCCCCGCTCGCGGCGAGCACCGGCCACAAGCAGGCGGGTGCAAGAACAAACCGCGCCAGATCAAGCGGCGAGAAGCCCATCGCGCGCGACGCTTGAGTATAGGGCGCACCGAGGGCCTCGCGCGCGATAGCCCGAGCGTGCCGGGCCGGAGGCGCCCAGCCCAATAAGATGACGACAACGAAGATTGTTCCCATGCCTCGCCCGAGCACAGCACCGAGTCCGACGAGCACGAGGAAAAAGGGAGTCGCAAAGACGGTGCGTATGGCCCAATCAGCCAGATGACCGACCGCACGCTTGTCGTAGACCGCAGCAAGCATGCCGATCAGTACACCAGCACCAACCGCGATCAGCCAAGCCGGGATCGCAATTGCTGCGGCATGGGAGGTCGCGCGGAGAGTGCGATTCAGAACATCGCGACCCAGATGGTCCGTACCGGCCCAATGAGCAATCGATGGCTTCGAGAAGCGAGCTTCGAGATCCGGCGTGTTGGATGATGGCAACAGCCAACCGGTGCCGCACAGCAGCAGAACCAGAAGTACCGCGGCGAGGCGTAGCACAACCTTCACGCTGACCCTCCGGAATAGACGGAAAAACGCGGCAAAAGCACTTGATTGAACAGCGCATCGATAGCGAGGAATCCAACGACGATCACGACCGAAACGCCTTGAACGACGGGTAGATCATTCCGAATGACCGATCTCGCCAACAAGTCCCCCAGGCCGGGCAGCGAGAATACGACTTCGAACACAGCGGACGACACGAGAATCATTGCTGCGAGATTTGAGACATGGCCTAGCCAGCTCGTAACGACGGTCGGAATGATGCAACGAGAGAACACAGCCAGCTCACTCATTCCGTAACTACGAGCCGCCAACACGAAGCTCGCTTGCTGTACACGCGATGATGCAACAACACCAATCTCGGTCAGGGAGAAAGTTGGATAGACGGCGATCGCCGCTACGGCACCTGCCGTGGCTCTGAGCCCCGCGTCCGCAAAGCCGCCAAGGAACCAGAGGAGCAGCACGCCAGCTGTGATGGCCATCACCAAGCTCGGCACACTGGTCAGCAGTCTGCAAGTGAAGACGACGCCTCGCTCAATCGTTCTGTTGGTCAACTGGGCCAGCGCCGTGAGTCCAAGACTGATAAGCATGCTCAACAGCAAAGCGAGGACGCCAATACGCAGAGTGATAAACAACGCCTCGAAGACCATCGGACGCACCTGTCGCCGGCTATGGAGCGATCGACCGAAATCCAAGCGAGCCACATCTGTGATAAACTGCACGTAGCGCTCAACAAGCGGCCGATCGTAGCCAAGCTCGTGCCGCAGCGCTGTGACGGCGCCTTCGCTTGCGTTGACGCCAAGTGCATTGCGGACGGGGTCCGAAGGCAGCACTGAAAAGACAACAAAGACTATCGTTAGTACGGTGAGCAGTATGCCAAGTGCCGGTATCGCTCGTCGCAAACCGAAAAGCAGACATCGTTTGACCGGATGCGGGGCAGGGATGGATTCGACAGCTGCATCCATCGCTACTCCTCGCTCTGAAGATCCGCCAGTAGCCAATGGTTGTTTCCGGTGACCGCAAAGTTCGAAAAGCGGCGAGCTGCGATGAACGTGTGCCTTTCGTTATACAGCCATGCTGCCGGGGGATTCTCGCGCACAATCGTCTCGATCTGCGCACAGATGCGATTAACGTCCTCCCGGCCCGATGCGGCGCTGAGCTCGACCAGCAGCGCATCGACGCGATCATCGGAATAGGCGAAGAGGTTGGGGTTTGGAGTCGCCGTGGAGCGGAACTGCTCCATGATGATCTCCGGGGCCGAAAACACCCACTCGCTGTATGCCATGAACAGGGGCGGACGGTCGTTTCCGAACAGGCGTGTCACGAGCGTGTTGAAATCAACAAGCTCGATTCGCGTCTTGATGCCGCAGTCTGCCAGATCTTTCTGTACTACTTGGGCGACATCAGCGTGGTGCGGGACATCGCTGACCAAGATAGGGATTTCTTCGTCGCGATATGAACTCGTAGACAGTTCGCGCCTTGCAGCATCTTGGCCCACGGTTGTCCTTTTCGGGGACCGATACCCCTGCATCCCCGGGGGCACCGGTCCTTGGGCTGGGATTGCACCTCCGGAAAGCAAGCGCGTCGCGATTGCATCCCGGTCGATCGCTAACGAGATCGCCCGTCGTAGCGCCGGATCGGTCACTTGCCTGGCGTCCACTCCAAGGTAGTGCACGTTGAAGGTCAGGTCAGTAAATGCTCGGAACTTCCTCACCAGGTCAGGGCGGATCTGGTCGCCCTCGAGGAACTCGCCCCGGAAGTCCGCGGGCAATTGGGCCAGGTCGTAGTTGCCGGCCTTGAGCCCAGCCACGCGGAACTGAGGGTTCTTTTCGACACGAAACCTCACACGCTTGATGTTCCCGGGGGTCTCCCGCCAGTAGCGTGGGTTTCGTTCCAGGACGACCTCGTTCGCCGTGGCCTGAATCAGCATGAATGGACCCGTCCCAATCGCATCGGAGCTACCGAAGGCATCCGGGTCGGCTTCGAACACTTCCCGAGGCATGATTGCCAAGTACGGCGTCGATATCCTGTGGATGAAGGACGGGTCAGGTCGCGTGAGCTTGAAGGAGACCTCGTAGTCGCCTGTTGCGGTGATTCCGCTGATTGATGTGGCTTCGCCGGCGACGAACGCGTCGAAACCCTCGATTAGGCCCTGAAAGACGAAGGATCCAAACCCCTTGCCCAGTCGCTCGTAGCTCCATATGACATCGCGGGCGTTGACGGCTCGCGTTTCATCGCTTGTGCCCAAGGCCGCGTGTGGGTGAAAGAAGACATTCTTTCGCAGACGCAGGACCCACCGACGTCCGTCGTCAAGCATCTCCCACGACTCGGCAAGCAGCGCCACAACCTCGTTGTTGGCGTTCAAGCCGACGAGGCCTTCGTATATCTGCCACACGATGCGACTGGTGGTCGGATCAGACAGAGCGGCCGGGTCCAGAGTCTGGATGTCCCCTTCGAGCGGAATCCGGACCGTGCGAGCCTCTGTGCTGTCGGATCGCTGCCAAATGACCAACGCAATGACCGACGCCAGCACGAGCAGCAACACAATTCCGATGATGAGGCGCTTCATGGTCAGTTCCTCCGTTTTCGCGCTGCTAAGCATTGCGCGCCAGTGCGTTGAAGAACTGCTCAGACGTTGAGCCGAGCAACTCTCTGAACCGAGAATGCACAAGGCCGGCTTCGTAGAGCTTCCGTGCGTCGTAGTCGAAGTCCGCGATGTGTCCGATGGCCCTCTTCCCGTACGAAGTGGCATCAACCAGGTCCTCGGCGGCGATATAGAGGCCCTCGTTCGTCACACGTGCCGCCCGCCACAATCCAACGCACCCCGCTGTTGTGGTGATGCGCAGCGTGACGCCATTGTCCAAATGCTGCTCACCAACTCGGATGAACCCCTCCCGGGGAATCAATCCCTCCTGTTCCATCCGACGAAGCAGCGACGTGTCGCGTGAATCGAACTCGAACTTCACATCGACAGCGCCGTTGACATCGATCGCGTTTAATCCGAGGAGTGCTTGGAGTGTCCGATCTTCCCGCCCAACGTCGTTCAGGCGTAAGAGGGAATCTGTGTAGCTCTGTGGCTTGTAGAGGCCAACCGAAAAGCGACGCAGGCCGAACTCCTGATTGAGGGACGAAACGATTTCAGGCAGCGAGTCGACGTTGGTATCCATCAGTGTGGTGGCAATCCACAGACGATCACTGAGCACTTCGAGCAGCCACGGAAGATTGCGCGCCACCTTGTTGAAAGCGCCTCGTCCCCGGATCGCGTCATGACTATCTCGAACGCCGTCAATGGAGATGTCCAGCCAGTCGGGTGGTGTTGCCGACAGCATGTCGCGATGAGACCCGACCCGCGTGCCGTTGGTGACTACTCCGATCCGAGTTCGTGATTCGTGATCTCCTTGGATGGTGTCGCGCATCCGAATCGCGCCGAAGAAGAGATCGACACTCTCGCGGAGAGAAAAAATCTCCTTGCCACTGAAGCAAACTGAATGCGGCCTCAAATCGGCAAACGTCGAACGGAGAAAGCGGTGCCACTGCTCACTCCGCATTCCGATCGGAGGACCGGCCGGAGACAAGTAGCAGTGACGGCATTGCAGGTTGCACGTGGCGTTGACCACGACGGATAGCACGGCGAGCCGATCTGATCGAACCGGCGGAATGCGTCCGCCCAACGATCCTGCCATGATGTTCATGGGGTTGATCCTTGTGACAGTTTAGAAGGCGGTGCTTGGGTTGCACCGATTTGCGCAGACGCCTCCATCAATGCTCGTCCCGCGTCACTGCGAGGCGCGCGCACGAAATCTTGACTTCTCTGCATTTCCACGAGACGGCCGTGTGAAAGGACTGCGACCCAATCGCACCTGGATACTAACCGTGCGTCATGGGTGACAAGCAGTAGCATGACGCTCGTGCTCCTGTGAATGCCAAACAGCAGATCAAGTACCTGCGCTGCGGAAACACTATCCAACCAGCTGGTGGGCTCGTCAGCGCACAGGATTCGAAGCCGTGGAGCAGACAAAGCGAACGCAGCCATGCACCTCTGCGCCATCCCTCCAGAGATCGCCGTTGGTGGCCTATCCCAGACGTCTGCTGGATCGTTGAAACCAACCTCGGTCAAGGCACGCTTCGCTGCGCGTCGCGCGTCACGTCTGCCGAGATCGCGCCGTAGTCGAAAAACGCGCTCAAGCGAACGGCCAATCGGAACGCCTGGTATCAATGATCCCAGCGCGTCTTGAAAAATCGCGCCGACACTTGTACGTCGGTACTCGCGGAGATCAGCGGCTGAGAGACTATAAATGGACTGCCCGACACAGCCAGGAGGGAATACCTGCCCGGATACTCGCGTGCCCTTGGGCAATATGCCAAGGATTCCGCGACACATCGTCGTCTTGGCTGACCCAGAGGCGCCAATGATGCAAAGGGACTCGGCATGATCGAGGTGCAAACTCACGCCACGAAGAGCCCGCGCCAGCCCGCTTGCTGCGGGGTAGTCGATCGACATATCTCGTATGTCGAGTCCCATCGAATCGGTGACCTCAGGTGGTCGCATCGCGGTCTCGTTTGAGCACAAAACAGGCATCCGACGGAACGGTCCAACTAGAATCGATTTCGCTCCATTCGATTCCAAGTCGGCGCAGAATTAGCCGTACATCGTGGGGTTCCAAAGGTGATGCAAAGGTGCAGGCGCTGCTGTACCAAATCTTCTCAAAGAGACTGAAGTGACGAATCATGCGCCAGGCCCGCGGATCATCCTTCGGGTGCAGGTGAATCCAGAAGTGGTCTTCTATCGTGGGGGCGGCATTAACCGTGCACTCCCAAAAACGCAATATTGGACCCACACCTCCCTGATCATGATGATGATCGCTGTCAGCGGCAATCGTCCGTGCGAGTGCCTCCAACTCTTGTCTGCACCGCTCTTTCCCGCGATCATCGCGAGCATACACGCCAAACGCGCAGTCAACCTTGGTCCCTTTCGCACAATACGCGTCCCGCAAGAAGGGACTCAAGCCCCCTTGCTCCACCTCCTTCACCAATCGGTTGCGTGATGTATTGGCCTCCGAGTTGCTGCGCCCATCCCAGATAAAGTGAATGACAGCCTGGCCGTTGTTGGAGACGAGTCTTTTCACATCCTCTTCAACAGGTAATTGAGACAGCTGGCAGACGGCAGCGAGTTGGAGCTCAGGCTCGCTCAACTGCTTGCTGGGAACACCACGCTTGTCCAAGACGTTCAAGAGGCCATCTTGTGCAGCTTTGGCCATCTTGCCGAGCGTATCTTCGATTGAGACTGTCAGGTCGTACCCGAGTAGGTCAAGCAGCTTGTGTCGGTCATCGTCAGCAGTCGCGCTGTCCCGAAAGACCCCCAACTCGTCCAGCGCCCCAAGCAAAGCCCTGGCGACCACCTCGTCTGAAGGCACGAGCTTTCGCTGGCTGTTTGAAGACCGCCACTTCTGAACCAGCCCATCCGACACGCCCCTCGACCGGCTCTCCGGCAACCGCTTTCGCACCGCGCTCCCAATCGCCGCGCTGGTGGGCCGGACCCTCGAACGGCGGATGAGCTGCGAGAAGAACGAGTTCCAGTCGTCTTGTCGCTTCTCGGTCGTGGACTTCCTCATAGATTGAACTCTACGGTCAAGATTGCCTTCGGTCCAGGGGGCTGCTCCGTGTTCCAACGCTGTGATCGGGTTTTGAGCGGGTTGAGTGCAATAAAACTTGCACTTTTTGAGGACGAAATCATTGAGGACATGCACAACCCGGGTACAATCTTCAATCCTTGGCGAGGAGGACCCCAAATGGTCAACGCATCGAACAAGTCGCCTGGATTAGAGCCGGCCACAGAGGCAATGGAGCCGACCAGCAGCAGCGCCGACCCCGGCTCCGGCATCAGCAGCATCCTGCGACACCGCTGGGGGCGCATCGACATCCGCATCGCTGCCGGCGTCGTCATCTCAGTGCCGGCGCATCGCGCGCGAGTCGTTATCGACCAGGTCAACACCGAGGAGGACCGGGCATGATCGTCCTCGACTTCAACGGGTTGATCGCCGACACGGCCCACGCGGTCTCGACTGTGGTGAACGCCACGCTGACTCGACATGGGTCCGCGGCCATGTCGCTCTCGGAGGTTCGAGACGCCTACGGCTATGGCGTTAGGGGGCTTGTGCGAGCAACGATCCCCTTCTCCATCGATGAAGCCGCGTTCGCCGAAGCATGCGTCGCGGAGTTCCAGGCCACGCCGCGGCTGTTTGAAGGCGCGCGCGAGTTTCTCCGCAGCGTTGACCAGCCTCTCGTCCTTCTTTCGAATTCGCCGGCGCTCGTCATCGATCGGTTGGTCGATGCAGCCGGACTTTCGGGTTGTTTCGACTTCGTCGTAGGCGATGCGCAGAAGCCGGTCCCGAAGGTGCTATTGGAGGCCCTCGCCTCGGTCGGCGCATCACGCGCAGATATCGCCGTTGTCATCGGCGATCAATCGACCGATTTCGGCCTGGCGCGGCGCATCGATGTTCCCTCGATCGGTGCCCGCTGGGGCTACGGCAATCAGCGCGATGATCCGCAGCCAGATCGATGGGTGGATGACTTCGACGACCTCTTCAACGCGCTGCGCGAACTCACGCAGACTCGTTCTCACCCCGTTCCTGTCAAAGCCGGCCGAAACGCTGCAACGCTTCGGCCAGGCGTGATCCACAGACCCGCTGGGGATCGTGCGGACCACCTCACGACCACTGTATCGGCCAAGCACGGCCCCGGCACTCAACCTGCCCATGGAAAGGAGTCGTGCAGATGGCCAGACCGCCCAACCATTCCGATTGCGTGATTTGTCTCCTCGCGGAAAATGAGGAAAGGGCGTACCGCGGCCTCGATCAGCTCTACGCCGGCGAAGACGATCGTCAGCAGGCGTGGCTCAGTCTGAAAAACCGGCAACAACGGGACGGTTGCAACGGGCATCGGCCTGCGCAATCGAGCACGATCATCGCCAGGAAGCGGAAGGATCGAACTCGATCGGAGGCGCGGCGCCGCAACCATGAACGCGAGCATGAGGCGCGGCGGGAAGCCAGTCCCTCAGCTGATCCCCTTGTGAACCTCGGCGAGCGCGAGGAGGCCACGCTGATCCTCGAAGTCGCAGAACGGGCGACTGGACGATTGGCGGTGACCTACTCCGAGAAGCACCTTCTCGACGGAATGACCTACGACGAAATTGCCGGAGCGTTCGAGACGCAGGCCCGGCGCGTGCGCGAGATGGTCAACCTCGTCGAGGACGCTGTTCGGATCATCGCCGCAGCGGTCCGTGAGCCGATCGATGCAGGCGAACTCCCCGATCGGCTGTATCCGACCCCGAAGCGTCGGATTGCGGCCGCTCGTGCAGCACTGACACGCGCTGGTGCCATCACCGACCTCGATGGCGTGCTGGCGCTCTCCACAGGCGCGAGTATGAAACATGAACGGCGAGATCACCCCGCCGCGAGCGCAGGCCGGACTTCGACTGCGGATCTGCGCTGCGTCCCCCCTCGGTGCCCGAAGTGCGGTGTGCCGAGCAACTCCAAGGTCTGCCCGGTCCGCACAGCGCCGTGCGGTCTCGAGGGTTTCTTCGGCACAGAGAAAACGTGATGAGCACAGGTCTCAAACCGAGCGGATGCGCGCAACGGCTCCTCGGCATCGATTCTCATACAGGATCGACATCCTTCGCACACACCAGAGGACAAGATCGGAAGGAGCGCGAACATGAAACCCGTTGAACCTACGACCGATCAAGAATGGCTGATCATCCAACAGGCAATCAAGGACCGCATCGACCTGCGCGACCCGTGCGCGAAGCGGGTGTTCACTGAGTGGGTCGAGAAGGGGAGGAAGAAGTGCGAGACGGCGTCAATCGGCGAGACGATCCACGTCTTCGGTGCCGATGTCGCCGAGGCGGCAATCCGGTTCATGGTCGCTGACCTCGAAGAGGACGTCGCGCTCCGGCGAGCAGACCTGGCCAAGGAGAAGTGTCGGCTCGCGGGGGCGGCTCTCCGGGCGTCTCTTCTGGAGTCCGATGGCATCGCCGTTGAAGGTGACGATGAAACGCACATCGTCCCCGAATTGCTGCGAATCGTCCGCGTCGATCGTTCCGCCAAGAACGCGCTGCTGAGGCAGTTCCTCGCCGCCAGTCGGCAGATGGCAGCGGGCGAAGCTGGTGAGCAACCGGTTACCTTTCCGAAGGCGTTGGGAGCGGACATCGACCGGTTCTCGCGTGATTTGCGTGAGTTCCTCGAGGCGAACGGTGCTATCGGGCGTGAGGCCGTTCTGCGGGTGTGTGACAACGTGGACACCGCGGCGGAGTTCGCGGATTCGGATGAGGCGCCTGCTCCATTGAGGTTTTTGGCAGGCGTTCAACTCACACTCAGCAAGGCGTGCCTGCGCGAGCCCCGCAACAACGGCTTCGGATTCGCGCGGCGCTAAAACTCCCGTCAGCGATCCGCCGAGACTCTCTCTGAATCCCTCGCTTCAGAGCACGAGGTCATCACTGCGATTCACTTGCGGGAGCGACGAGCCCCTCGTCGCACCGGCGCAGGAGATTTCGATGGATCAGCAATTGACAGCAACTGCCAGTGGGTCTTCAATGCCGTCGTGACTGCCCCTCGCCAGAGATCGCGTAGCGCTCGAGTTCCGACGGAGGTGCACGGCGGCAAC
>CAADHA010000087.1 GCA_900696685.1 uncultured Planctomycetota bacterium | reverse complement strand
CGCGCATTCACGAGTGTCGTGTCGGTCACCTACAGGGTGAGGACGTAGACGACGAAAGGACCGTGACCCATGGGCTTCAAACTCGGCATGGAGGCCGTCCTCAACTACAAGGTGGACGGCCAGGGCGCTGGCGGCGCGTGGCTGGAACTGACCAATGTCCGCGATGTGACGCTCAACTGCGAGGCAGCCGAGGCGGACCTCACTACCCGCGCCAACGCGGGCTGGCGCGCCACCGTCGCCACGCTGAAATCCGCCACCGTCGAATTCGAGATGGTGTGGGACACCGCCGACGCCGGTTTCACCGCCATCCGCAACGCCTACCTCAACAACGGCATCATCGGCTTCCAGATCCTCGATGAGGACTCGGGCCAGGGTTTGCAGGCCGACTTCATGATCAGTTCCTTCAGCCGCAGCGAGCCACTCGAGGAAGGCATCACCGTCTCGGTGACGGCGAAGATCGCCTACTCGGCCACGCCGCCCTCGTGGATCGGAGGTGCGTAATGCCCACGAGTACTCTGTCACTGTCCGGCGAGATCGGCGGCGCGCCGCTGGGGGCCACGCTTCAGCGCACCGCCGACGGTTCCATCCGCCAGGGCCCGATCACGCTGCCCGCGGCCGAGGCGGGCACGCTCTCGACGCGCAGCACCGACACCACCGGCGTGCTCACCCTTGCGGGAACCACGCTGCAGATCGGCGATGTCATCGACATCTACTGGGATGGCGGCCGGCGCTACGACGTGGATGTGGATGGCGTGGCCAGCGACGACGTGACGTTCTCGGGCGGAGCGGGCGATGTGCTCCCCGCGGCGGACACCGTCGTGACGGCGGCTGAGCAGGTTCCGATCGTCCTCGCGTTCACCGGCGATGAACTCGTCGCCATTGGCGCGAAACTCGGGGAGCGGGGACACATCAGCATTCGTGACACCGGGGTGACCGCGCTGTCGATCGACCTCGTGAAGAACGAGACGTGGTTCTGGCTCGACGGCCAGCAGATCGCCAATCCGCTCGCAGGCGACTCGGTCGATGGCCTCATGGTGAGCAACGCATCGTCCGCGGCGTCGGCCGTCCTGAACATCGGCGTGCTCTACGACTCGACGCCGTGAACGAAGCGGATGCTCGGAGAACGCACACATGGGATGCTGGATGTATGCGATTCTGGCCGTTTGGTTCGTCTGGCTGCTGGCGCCGTGGGCGAGCCGTCAAATGCGAGCCGCCTTCCCCATCATCGATCCGCGGCTCTTCGATAAGAAGAAGCCGGAGGACACTGCACATGAAGACCTTCAAGGACAACGCGGGTAACGAGTGGACCGTCGAGATCAATGTCGCGGCCCTCAAGCGCATCCGCTCACTGACCGGTACCGATCTGCTCGAAGTGATCAGCGGCGGCGATCTGCTCGAACGCCTCACGCGCGACCCGGTTCTGCTGTGCGACATTATCTACGCACTCGTCAAGCCGCAGGCGGACCAGAAGCAGGTCAGCGACGAATCCTTCGGCGCCGCGATGGCCGGCGACGCCATCGACTCCGCCACGGCGGCGCTGCTCGATGAACTGGTGGCTTTCTGCCCCAGCCCGAGGGACCGGGCCAACCTCGGGCGGGTGCTGCTGGTGGTCCGGCAGGCGATGGACAAGGCCCGCGACGTGGTCGAGGCCCGACTGGAGGGCGGCGAGATCGAACGGATTGTCGAGGAGGCGCTGACTCAGGCGACCTCTGGCAACTCATCTGGCGCTGCGCCGGCATCCTCAGCCTCGACCCCGCCGACCTGACGCTGCGCGACCTGCTGGCAATGGCCGAGCAGCGCCAGCGTGACGAATGGGCGAGAACCTCATCGATTATGGCACTCATCGCCAACACGCAGAGGAATCCCAAGCGGCAGCGGGCCGCCAGGCCGAGCGACTTCGACCCCTTCGCGCGCAAGGCGGGCGTCATGAAGGCGGACGTGTCGGTACTCAAGGAAGTGTTCATCGACGGGCGCATGCCTGGGATGAAGGACATTCAGCGTGGCAGTTCGTAACCGACATCCTGAGTGCCGGTCGTTGCGGAGGTTTCGATCATGCCAATGAGCATCGCGAGGTCATCCAGGTTGACCGATCGACCGACCACGAACTTCAACTCACGGGGTTCTCCACGTCGGTTGCGGCAGTCCACGATCAACCGGGGTGAGCAGCCGTTAGGCTCATCGATCCAGATCCCATCGATACGCTCGCGCGGAATGCGGCTGTTCGACTGGCCATGCATGATGTGAATCCACTCCGGGCGAATCTCGATACGACGAGGAAACACAACCATGATTGCGACATACAGCAAAAGGACCGCCGGCATGAGAAGGGGCGTTGCGAGCATCCGGCCCCAGGGCAAAGTGATTCCGGGATACGCCGAGACCATCCATGCCACAAGGGGTGCGACCACAACCACAGAGATGCCGATGACCCGCAGCCAGAAGGCGGGTCGCAGAATCCCCGTTGCCTTCAGGCCTTCGATGGACTCGGGCAGCGTCTCGCGGATCGGCTCCCACCAGATGACGCGGTACTTTGCGGCCACCGCCAATCGTAGTGCCTTGGAATAGCGATGATCGACCTGCGCATCAAGCAGATGTTCTTCGACCGGCCCAAAGTGAAGCGGGCCGTCGATGCCGCGCGCCGCAGGGTGCTGAGCAAGGCCGGCGCATTCATCCGCCAGACGGCGCGGACGAGCATCCGAAAGCGCAAGGGCACGAGCAAGCCGGGCCAGCCGCCGCACTCGCACGTCGGCCTGCTGCGCCGCTTCATCCTCTTCGGCTACGACCGGCAGAGTGATTCCGTCGTGGTCGGTCCGGTGGGGTTCAGAGCCTCCACCGCGCCGCGCGTCCTTGAGCGCGGCGGCACGACCACCGTCACGCGCCGCCGGCGCGGTAAGCGCACTGAGCGCCGCGTGCGCATCGCCGCCCGCCCCTACATGAACCCGGCGCTGGAGAAGGAGCTGCCGAAGTTGCCGGATCTCTGGCGCAACAGTGTGAAGGGGGCGTGATGTCGAACGCAGCGACCTCACTCTGGAGCAATCATCGCCGGCGGCGGCTGCCGCGACGCCGTGAACTGGTCTGCCAGTACTTCGGTCACCGTCGCGCCGTAGGAAGCGAGCGATTCGCGGACCCGGACGTCAGGGGGCAGACCGTAGATATGCAACACACCCCAAGTCGGATCGTGGTCGAAGACGCCATGATGGTCGTCAACCGAGCCCAGGATGCTGTCGAGAAGCCCGTACGCATCGGAATAGCCGGTGCGATCAAACGTCGTCACGCCCGCTTCGAGAGAGTACGCCGGATGGCGCGCCCAGATCTCTCGGGCGATGATCTTGTTCGCTGGCGTGTCCACGACCCAGACGTGCATCTGCTGCGCGAGCGTCCTGAGTGCATCGCCAAAGTCAGGATCGAAGACGATGGCGACGTGGTGAGCAGTCATGCGCGCATTCTACTGCCGGAGGTGTTCAGTGGCTAACACCCAGGGCATCCGCGCCGGAAAGGCCTTCGTCGAGATCGGCGGCGATGACTCGCGTCTGCTGCGCGCTTTGAAGCGCGCCCAGCAGCGGCTCAAGGCCTTCGGCGCGGGTGTGCGCCAGGTTGGGCTGCGTGCCGTGGCCGCCTCGGCCGCGATCCTCGCGCCGCTCGCCGGGGCGACGAAGATCTTCGCATCCGCCGGCGACCAACTCGACAAGATGGCCGCCCGCACGGGCGTGAGTGTCGAGGCCCTGAGTCAACTCGGATTCGCGGCCGAGCAGTCCGGTGCCGACATCGAAACACTCGAGAAGGGCATCCGCACCATGCAACGCACCATCAACGATGCCCAGCGCGGCCTGTCCACCGCGACTGACGCCTTCGATGATCTCGGCCTGAACTTCAGGCAGCTCGCAACGCTTTCACCCGAAGAGCAATTCCAGACGATTGCCGATGCGATCACGCGTGTCGAAGACCCATCCAAACGCGCCGCGCTGGCGATGCAGGTTCTCGGCCGAGCCGGCACGCAACTGCTTCCGCTGCTGGCCAACATCCGCGCGCTTCGCGCCCAAGCGGACAATCTGGGGCTGACGATCTCGACCAAGGACGCCTCCAGTGCGGCCCTGCTCACCGACACGCTCAACATTCTGTGGCGGACGGTTCGTGTGGGTGCGTTTGTCATCGGCTCAGCACTGGCGCCGACGATCATCGACCTGAGTAATCGCTTCACCCGCATCATCATCGCCGCGAACGAGTGGATCAAGGCCAACCGCGACGCAGTCATGTGGGTCGCCAGGGTCGGCGTGGCCCTGGGCGGAGTCGGCGGAATTCTCATCGCGACCGGACTGGCATTCACACTTCTCGGCATCGCCGTGGGCGGCCTGGGCGGCGCACTGGGCCTCGCGGCCGCGATCATCGCCAAGGTGGGTGTGGTTCTCGCCGCGATCCTCTCGCCGATTGGACTGCTCATCGCCGCCGCCGCACTGCTCGGCGGGACTGTCGTCGCATGGTCCGGCGCGGGTGGCGCAGCACTCGACTGGCTGCGCGGCCGCTTCGATCAACTCGGCAAGTTCGTCGGCACCGTCATCGGCGGCATTCGCGACGCCATCGCCGGCGGCGACATCGCGCTGGCCGCTCGCGTGCTGTGGGCCGGTCTGCGTGTCGCATGGGAGCAGGGCATCCAACCACTGCGCCAGGCGTGGATCGGTTTCAGCGCCGGCATGCAGCGCGGAGCCATCATCGCCTTCTCCGGTGTGCGCAAGGCGTGGATCGAGGTCCGCGACTGGTTTGAGCGCAACTTCCCCGACTTCACCGCCGGCCTCGCCAAGGGCTGGGCGAATCTCGCTGCGGGCGTACAGCGCATCTGGGCCCGGGTGACGAACTGGCTTGCTGACCGTTTCACCGAAGTCATGGGGATTCTCGACGAATCGCTCGACGTCGAGGCCGCCAAGGCACTCAACCGCCGCGAACTCGACGCCGACCTCGGCGGGATCGAATCCCAGCGCATAGATGCGATCGCCGAGGCAGAGCGCCGCCGTAACCGCACCGACGCCGATCGCGAGCAAGAGAAGGAGTCGGCGCTCAATGCTGTCGATGCCCAGCGCGCCGAGGCGCTGGCACAACTCGACGAGCAGACCGCCGAGCGTGTGCGACAGGCTGAGGAAGCATTGGCCCGCACGAAGGAGGAACTCGATGCAGCGCTCGCCGCCGCACGTCAGCGCCGCGAGGAAGCGCTGGCCGACGGGCAGGACCCGGCCTCACTCGCACTCCAGCGTCTGGCTGACTTCGGCGATCAACTCGATGCGATCGCAAGCCGCGTGAGTGTCCGCGGCACCTTCGACGCTTCGGCCGTGCGTGGCCTTGCCGCCGGCGATGACAGCGCTGAACGCACGGCCCGCGCCACCGAGCAGACCGCACGCCACACCAAGCGCCTCGTCGAGGCGTCCAGCAAGGGACTGGCCTTCGGATGAGCACGGAAGTTCAGGAACGCGGTATCAGCAGAACCTCCAGCAGCGGCCGGAGTCCATCCACCGAGCGCCTCTACTGGGTTCGCGGCACGAGCGATGATCTCGAAGCTCTCAATGCGCTCGAAGCCGAAGCACCCTCATTCCACGGCGGTCTGCCGCTCTATCAGGTGCGCGTTGAAGAGGCCGGCCCCGATCTTTATGACGGCACCGTCATCTACCAGGTCGACTCTTCAACCGATCCGCCCGGCACCGGCGAAAGCAACTTCACCTTTGAAACCGGCGGCGGCAATGAGCACATCACCCAGTCGCTGGCCACGATCAGTTCCTATGCGCCGCCAAGCAAGACCGCGCCGGACTTCAAGGGCGCCATCGGCGTCACCGCCGACAGTGTCGAGGGTGTGGACATCGTCGTGCCCGTCTACCAGTTCACCGAAACGCACTACCTCGACGACAGTCTGGTGACGCCCACATATAAAGGTACGCTCTTCGCCCTCACCGGCCGTGTCAACGATGCCCCATTCAAGGGCTTCAACGCCGGTGAGTGCCTCTTCCTCGGTGTGAGCGGCTCCAAACGCGGCCAGGGCGACTGGGAACTGACTTTCCGCTTCGCCTCGCGCCCCAACCGCACCGGCCTGAGCATTGGCGACATCACCGGCATCGACAAGAAGGGTTGGGAGTACCTCTGGGTCAGGTACGCCGAGGCAGAGGACGCGACGGCCGGTGCGATTGTGAAGCGGCCGATCGCGGTCTATGTCGAGCGTGTTTACGAGAGTGGCGACTTCACGGGTTTGGGGATCTGACCATGAGCGGCGATGCCCTGCGCAAGGTGAAATCCGGCGACCCGCTGCGAATCCCCGCAGGGGCCTACAACGCCTTCGTCGATGCGGCCGTCGATCTGCGCCAGCGCCAGCATGAGGAAACGCGCGAGCCGCAGCGCCTGAGGCGGGATAACGACGTCATTCTCGTGCTCAACTCGACCGCCTCGACAGTGAACCGCTTCGGCGTGCTGGCCATCACCGATCCCATCATCCTGCCGAGCAACGCGCTCGAACTCGAACGCATGGCCTTCACCGGCGTCGTGCCGCAGGCGGAGCATGAGGGTAAGTTCGCCATCCTGCTCGAGACCGCCGCCCCCGGCGCCATCGTCCGAGCCGCGCTCGGCGGCGTTGTCCCCGTCAAAGTCGGCTTGCTCGACCCCAACCACGAGTTCGCCGACATCGCGGCCGGCATGACCGACCGACTCGAAAGCGGCGAGAGCGGGGCAGCACAGATACTGTGGGTCGAATCCTCCATCAGCCCGGTGCGCCAGGCCTTCGTGCGTCTCCCCGCCGCCGGCGCTTCGGTCTGTCTTGCCGCTGCGAGTGGCTTGGCGTTCGACTCTGAAGGTTGCCTCAAGATCGACACCACCGTGAACAGCAGTGTGCAGCTCACACTCGTGACGGGTGTGACTCACGCCATCGTCGGCAACGTCCTGCGCATCACGGCGCAGCGATCGATCATCACACTCTCGCGCAACGTCGCGGGCGTGGTGATCGGAGTCGGCGCCACACCGACGACAGACCAGACGAGCGATGTCAACCTGGAGATTTGCCCCTGACTCGTGGTGAGCGACCGAAGGAAGTCGAACCATGCCCCTCATCCTCGGACCATCCGGCAACACCCTCCTGCTCGCGCCCGGCGGCGGCCTGGCCGACTCGATCAACTGCTGCTGCGGCCTGTGCGAGTGTTGCGAGGACATCACGTGCGGGCAGGACACCGTCCATCTGCCCGCGTGCGGCGAGTTCCCGGTGCGCTACATCGGATTTACCGCCGATGTGAACATGACGCCGTGCCAGCAGACCTGCATCATGTGCGGCAGCCCACACAAGGCGATCGGCCTGGGCAACAACGCGAACATCTCGCGCACCGGCAAGAAACTCACCTGCGCCTCGACGGACCCGAACGATGTGATCATCCCCTCGCCGGAAGCTCTGTGCGAACACGCCAGCCGCTGCCGCGTGTGGCAGAGTTGCGCCCTGCCGACCGACACGATCACCGGCCTTCAGATCGCGCGGTACACCGACATCGGCGTCTTCAACTGCACCGGCAACTTCAACTTCTACAACACCGGCACGCTGCTCATCAACCTGGCGTACGATCATGCCAACCTGCGCTTCATCCTCGCAATCTGGCTGGGCGCCGGCGCGGGCGGTGAGGCAACGGGCCTGCTCTTCCTCGGCACCCATGCGTTCGACGCCCGCAACCTCGCATCCTACAGCGCCTTCCCCCTGACCTTCACCAACGCCCTCGGCTCCTGCACCTGCCCCTGCCCCGGCGGCCTGGTCGAACGAATCTTCGCGACCGGCGGGACCGTGACGCTCCACTTGTACGAGACCTGCCAGGAGGAGTGCCCGACTTCGCTGAACGGCGAAAGTGAGGAGTCGGAAGCATCGCCGGCGCCAACGGCCGTCCCGAATCCATCGCCGACGCCTACGGCAGCGAACACCCGCCAGATCGCGGGCGCCTCCGGCCCTCCCATCGCCCCGCACCGCTTCGACGATGCGACAGCGATGGACCTGGCAGACGCGCGGGAGGAGCAGCGCCGTAGGTGCAATGGCTGCCGCCACCAGCGCGGATCGGCCTGAAATCATGGGCAGTGTCCGTCCTGAACTACCAGGTCATCGGCACAACACGTCGGTTCATCCTCTAGGTCACCGCCTCGCCTGCAGGGGGCATTCCAATCCCGATCTTCTTCGGTGTCGCCAACTTCGACGCTCGGCAGTGCGCGAACTACTCCTCTTGGCCGCTGGTGATTCCGAACGGCCTGACGAGCACCGCCTGCCTCTGCGGCGGATCCGGCACCGAGATGCATCCGGCCGCCACAGGCGGCGCGGCGACGCTGACGATGGCGTGCGATACCGATTGCAGCAGTTTCGATGGCGGCGCGAGTCTTGCATCGCTCGAAACCCGCGGTCCTCTGATCGCGCCGCATCGAAAATCGGATGCCGTAGCGATCGACTTGGCTGATGCGAGGGAGGAACGCCGGCGCGGATGCAATCACTGCCGAAAACGGCGAGGGTGCGCCTGAATCCAGGACAAAACAAGCCATGGGAGTCGGTGGCCGCGCCGCTCGGCCTCAGCAGCGGCGAACACGTGCTCTCGAATATAGTTAACGTGTGCGTCATCCATGAGCAAGCTATGTCACAAACATCGAATGTCGTGGCCGAAAGCAGTCGGATCCTATTCCGCCTGATGCCGCTGCGAGTTCAGGGCCAGGTGCGGTCATTGCGAGAACACTGCTACAGTACCAGGAAGCGATCGGATTGTGAGGAATTGATAATCCTCAAGGTGGATGTGCTTTGATCGACGGGGTTTTGCTTGGTCGGCTAGCTGCTTGCACAGATCCGCGAGCCGCAAGAGCCCATCCGGGGTTCCATAAACGCAGACTTCTCCATTCTCATAACGGAGCTCAAGGGAACCTTCCACAAAACTCGGCGGTTGGAAGTCGTCACTCATCAGATCATTCCTCCTCTTCAGTGTTCGTGTCTGCAGTAGCCGTATCGCATTCGGCGCACACTACCAATGCCGCATCTCCACCTGGATGATCGGCGGCGATGTCACTGCAGTCAGCTTCGACATTATCTGGCAAGAACAGCAGGGAGAGAATCCCCCACCGCCACAAGTGTGGATGCCCCCACGGTTGACCGTGATGAGCTCGATCGATTCGGAATCCGATGCGCAGAGGCCGACTGATTATCTTGAACACATTGGGTCCGGGACGGAGAAACGTGATCTCATAAAGTGGCTGACCGCCAATGCGAATGAGTTTGCCTGCCGCAGTGACACCCATACCAGCTCCGTATGCGGCAACGCACGGGCCAGCAATGCCACCGATCACTTCACTGCACTTCAGATTTGGGTCGTTTGGATCGTACTGAACTGCATCTGTCCACTGATCAGGCCATGCTCCCAGCGTGATTACTTCGCCGAAGCCCTCGCAAACTGCGAAATACCCGTCATTTGCCCCTTCCTTCAATCCTTCTTCCCATGCATCCAAAACAGGAGTGTGCTTGCGCGGGAGTCCCAGGGCCTGTCTGCAGGCATCTAGATACCAACCATTGGACCCAATCCGAGCGGATCTGTATGAGTCACTGGATGGCTCGATGTGACTTGGTAGAGATTCATTCCCTCTATGAACTCCATCGGATCCTTCTCGATCCACCTTCCGAGCATCGGGTCGTACCATCGGAACCGAACAAGATACTGGCCCGTCTCGGCGTTGAAGACATATCCGTCCCAGGCAATGGAGTTGTCCGGCCCGTGGACCGTGGAGCCGCCACTGCCGGTCGTCGTGAAGGAAACCATCCCGCTCGCCAGCGCCGCCTGATCGGCCCCGCCGGTGAGCGCCGCAAGTGTCGTCCGGTCGGCGGTCGTGATCTGCCCGTCACGATTGAGATCCTGCTCGGCCTTGTAGTTCACCTGGCCGATCGAATTGCTGCCCAAGCCGATTGTCGTCACCAGCGCCGCATCATCACCTGCGGCCGTCGCCGCCCCGTCGCCGGTCACGTCGCCGCCGAAGTGGTGTCGCGCTTTGCCGTAGGCGTCGTAGGTGGCTCGTTCGACCACGCGCGCATTGCTGGCGCTGACCATCGCGACCGCGCTGAATTGCGCATCGGTCACATAGAAGAAGTTGTTGTCGTACGTCCCGTTGACATCTCGGTCGCGGCGCCGCGCCACGGCGTCGTCGATGTAGCGCTTGCCCCAGAAGGTCTGGGCGCGCTCATCCTCGGTGAAGCCCGAAGTCCACGAGCGGTCGATGCGTTCCTCGAGAAGTTGCCAGTTGGCGGAGTAGTACATGAGGCGCATCTCGTCAATGCTGCCGGCGCCGGGCGTGCGCGATCGCTTCACCGTGCTCCAGTGCAGGGCATTGTACTCGTATTCGCCAAGATCGGCCGCGTCGATGCTCACGGCGGTGAGGCGGTTCCAGGCGTCATGCGTGTAGTACTTCGTGGCTGCCGCGGGCAGATCCTGCTCGGTCATGTTGCCGGCCGCGTCGTAGGCGAAGGGCAGAGAGGTGATGTCCTCGATCTCGTTGGCGAAGTTGTGGGTGCGTTCCTGCTCTTCGTCCGGGCTGGACGAGGTGTAGTTGCCATCGCCGTTGGAGTCGTTGAAGATCGAGTCCCAGTTGCCGAGCATGTCCAGCGCCCACTGCTGCCCGCCCACGGCAGAGGACCATGAGCCCCCTTCGGCCCCGCGGTCGGCCTGCACGAGGCGGTCGAGGCCGTCATACTCGTAGCGGAAGTCGCGATCGGCGACACGGCGACCATCACGATGGCGTGCGACACGGATTGCGGGAGTTTCGCTGGGTGTACTACCATCGCTCCCTTCGACCATGGTGGCCGCACAATCACTGCTCTTCAATAAGCACGTCTCCATCCGGAACCTCGACGACAAACCGCGTTCCCGTCGCCCATAGCGGTGAGGCGCACCAGTACAAGTCGCCGAGAAACTGATGCCTCAGCACTATTCTGCGCAGCGAAGTTGTGCTCTCTCGAAACACACCTCTCGCGCCATCCTTGTCTAGGAAAGGAAGATTCTCGCCCAACGGCGGATCAACCGACCCGCCAAGTGAAAAGGCGCTATAATCATCTATAGCATAGCCCGGGGCGGAATCCTCCTTCTGGGCCAGATCTGTCTTACCAAAGGGCCCATATCGCTGTCGCAGCACCTCTCGCTCAGCCAATGACGGGACTACAAGTTCTCCGGCATTACCAAACACGTTGTAGAGTCCTAACGGATTCGGCACTCCGTCATTGACATCTCGAAAGAACTCAAAGCTGTTCCTTGTCGTCGGTGCGTTCGATCTCCATGCTATGAGCGTCTCATCAACCTCATCTCCCCACCAGAACTCTGATTCCTTGTACCCTCTGGCAGCCACGAACCACTCAGCCAACCGCGGCAGTCGCACATTCAATCCAGATCGTACCATGAGAGTCCGTGCACCATCCCCCGCTTCGCCGAGTGTCAATGTCAGCGCTGGGGCGTTCGGGCGACGGAGGTACTCCTCGATAAGAGGAAGCCAGCGTGTCGCCACGTTCGGATCCATTCTCGCGGCCACGGATTGATGGACGACGAAATCATCATATTCATAGTACACACCGCCCAATGATGAAAGTGATGCGTACTGCGCGTTGGATAACTCCGTTGCCGCGATGTAGAACGGCCGATCCACTTTGAACGAAAGGCCGTCTACATTAACAGATCGCGGTGTTACCAGCGCGAACTCAATGTCTGTAGCTTCCGGAACGTTTATCCCGACGTCTCCGTGGCACGACACCTTGAAACGGGAAGGCATGCGATGGCCGTTTACGGTAACGATGGGAGACTCATCAAACTCTAGACCCTTTGCATTCCTAAAATAGTCCGATACTGGACCAGGCTGGAATTGAACTGCTGTTAGAACCGCAGAGAGGTAAAAATTACAAACCATTCCGAGCTCCTCTAATCACAACACTCGCCTGTGTCCGTACACTCCGTGACCCAAGAACCAAAGGAACCAACCGAGAATTTGGCGCCTGCGCCGACCGTCGCGCTAAGATGTGCTGCTATTTCAGCAACTGTGCCATTGTCAATCACCTCACCGCCGTACGACACACCGCCAGGGAGACCAAGTTCGACGCCGCACTGGCCAATCTGAAGTCCTTCGAGTTCAGGAGTGATCAAGTACCCCAACTGCAGTTTGGCCTTCACCTTGGCGCCAAACCAGTTAGCCTTTCCATGAGTGCCAACTAGGATTTCGTAGTATCGACCGTCTGTAGGGCAATCCGCGTTGCAAGAATTGTCTGTGGCCACCTCCAGTTCCCACTCGGCCTCTGCTTTGGCCTCAAAACCGAAGATCACACGGAAGCCCTTACGGGTACACGTCAATTTCCTGTTGCCTCGGCAACATTCGAAGGAGTCGTCGATCGTATGATAGATTCCAATCCTGATGCTGATATCTGGTGTCACTTCAACCAGGAAGGTCTCTATTCCAGCAACTGTGGGGCAAAACCATCGCGCGAGTTTATACGACGTTTGCGTCCGAAGGTTGTACTCCGGATCTTGCATCAACTGCCAAACGGAGTCTGGCTGTTGGAAACCAGGAGGCGAGCATGACGCCAAACCGTTGGGGTCAAGTAGGCCGAGGGGTTGCGACTTGCAATACTGTAGTGAGTTGAGGCCCTCGGGATAATTGAGGAAGTCCCGTTCCAACCACCGTCCCAGCACCGGGTCGTACCAGCGGAAGCGTACGAGATACTGGCCCGTCTCGGCGTTGAAGACATAGCCGTCCCACGCGATGGGATTGTCCGGCCCATGCACGGTCGAGCCTCCACTACCCGTCGTGGTGAAAGAAACCATCCCGCTCGCCAGCGCCGCCTGGTCTGCCCCGCCGGTCAGCCCAGCAAGCGTCGTCCGGTCGGCCGTGCTGATTGTGCCGTCACGATTGAGATCCTGCTCGGCCTTGTAGTTGGCCTGACCAATTGAGTTGCTGCCCAAGCCGATGGTTGTTACCAGCGCGGCATCATCACCTGCGGCCGTCGCGGCGCCGTCGCCGGTCACGTCGCCGCCGAAGTGGTGCCGCGCCTTGCCGTAGGAGTCGTAGGTGGTGCGTTCAACCACGCGCGCATTGCTGGCGCTGACCATCGCGACGGTGCTGAACTGGGCGTCGGTGACGTAGAAGAAGTTGTTGTCGTATGTGCCGTTGGCATCCCGGTCGCGCCTGCGGGCCACGGCATCGTCGATGTAGCGCTTGCCCCAGAAGGTCTGGGCCCGCTCGTCTTCGGTGAAGCCCGAGGTCCATGAGCGGTCGATGCGTTCCTCAAGAAGTTGCCAATTGGCGGAGTAGTACATGAGCCGCATCTCGTCAAGGCCGCCGGCGCCGGGGGAGCGAGCCCGCTTCAGCGTGCGCCAGTGCAGGGCATTGTACTCGTATTCGCCGAGCGCGGCCGCATCTATGCTGACGGCCGTGAGGCGATTCCAGGCATCGTGGGTGTAGTACTTCGTGGCCGTCGCGGGCAGATCCTGCTCGGTCATGTTACCGGCCGCGTCGTAGGCGAAGGGCAGGGAGGTAATGTCCTCGATCTCGTTGGCGAAGTTGTGGGCGCGTTCCTGCTCCTCGTCGGGGCTGGATGAGGTGTAGTTGCCATCGCCGTTGGTGTCATTGTAGATCGAATCCCAGTTGCCGAGCATGTCCAGCGCCCACTGCTGCCCGCCCACGGCCGCGGACCACGACCCGCCCTCGGCGCCGCGGTCGGCTTGTACGAGGCGGTCGAGGCCATCGTACTCGTAGCGGAAGTCGCGATCGGCCCATGAAGCGCCGGGCCGGGCGTCGGTGCGGGTGAGACGGTTGCTGGAGCGGTCGTAGGTGTAGTCGATCTCGGCGAGGGGCGGGACATTGGGATTGCCGCCCGTGCCGGTCGTGTAGCCGCCATCGACCCAGACGTGCTTCTTGACCCGGCCGAAGCGGTCCCAGCCCGGATAGATGCCGGACGTCTGGCTGGTGAAGCCCTGGTTGTTGC
The DNA here is from genome assembly GCA_900696685.1 of uncultured Planctomycetota bacterium. Taxonomy (GTDB): domain Bacteria; phylum Planctomycetota; class Phycisphaerae; order Phycisphaerales; family UBA5793; genus UBA5793. The sequence goes on along the minus strand of CAADHA010000087.1, from coordinate 21,259 downwards.
GCTTGCCGTCGTGGCTGACGGTGCGGTCGAGTTGGACGTCGATGACCGGGTAATCCACTTCGGCAACCATCCCCAGGCCGACGTGCTGGTACTTGACGGTGTTGGCGCCGCTTGAGCCGACGCGCATGCGAGTCAGGCGGCCGATGTGGTCATCAAGGTCCGCGGCGCTCGTGCCGTAGTACTGGTTGAAGTCAGTTCCGTCTGGATAGGTGATGGTGGCGAGCCGGCTGAAGTTGCCGGAGTCGAAATCGGCGGTGGAGTAGGCGTAGCGGACGCGCACCGTGTTGCCGGTCGGCACGCCCGAGCCGTCGTAGGCGACGGCGCTGTCGTAATCCTGGTACGCCTCCTTGATTTGCCACAGCGGCGTGTAGGCGAACTCCGCCTGGTTCTTGACAGTCGTGTGGGCGGTGGTCGTGTAGGAGGTGACCTTGTCAAATCGGCCGAAGTCGTCGTAGTCCACGCCGATGGAGAGCACCCAGTCGTCGATCGGGCTGCTCATCGCCAACGTAACGGCGTCGAGCGTCACTCGGCCGAGGTCATCGCGCGTGTATTCGTGGAGCGTCTCGTTCTGATCCTCGACGGAGGCGAGTTCGCCGAGCCGGTTGTATTCGTAGAGAACTTTGTACTCGCGCGTCGTTCCCGCAATTCCGGTCGATTCGTTCGGGTACCGCACCTCGCTGAGCAGGTTCGCCGGCGCGGCGGCATACAAGTACTGCGTCTCCTGGAGATCTCCACCGGGGATGTGGGCGATCTGCTTGGATATATTGCCGGCTCCGTCGTAGACAACACTCGTCACCCGATCTTCATCCGTCTCACCCGATGAACCGCCCACGCCGGTAATGGTCCATCGGCCGTTGCCCGCCGACCATCCGGTGACATCGGCGTCCACGTAATTCTCCGCAACGGCGATGCGGCGATGCATGGCGTCGAAGAAGATGCGGGCCTGCTTGCCCTCGGGATCGGTCGTGAGGTAGGGCCGGCCGCGCTCGTCGTACTCGGTGGCGCTGACGAGGTAGTCCTCGAAATCGATGTCGTCCCACTCGGGCACTTCGCCCGGTGGCCAGGTCGGCGCCGCATTGCCGGACTCAAAGCGATCGTCGGTCGTGTCGTTGGTGCCGATGTTGACGGTGCGGATACGGCGGTTGAAGGCGTCGTAGTAGTGGCCGACGTAACCGGGAACACCGAGGGCAGTGCTTGAAGCGCCGTTGTAGGTAAGCGGCCCATCCGTGGCCGCATCATCGTGAACGCGGCGCAAGGCGGTGACGAACTCCAGTCGATCATCGGCCGTGTACTCGTATTTGGTCTGCTCCAGCACGATGTCATATGGGAGACTCGGAGAGAGGCTCCCATCATCGTCGATGGGTGGAGTGCTGTTCCGGCCCGGGCCATAGGTGTACAAGTCTCCGTCGCGGACGACGTAGGAGGCGGTGGTGCGACCGAGGCCGTCGAACTCGCGCTTGATGATCGGCGAGTTGGGCGACCACTGGACGACGGTTCGGCCATTGGGATCGAACCAAGAGTTGGTTTGAAGGAACTCGGGGCTGCCGCTGGTCGGATCAGTGGCAATCGACTGCCGGTAGACAAGCCCGCGCTGGCTGTAGTGTGACTTCACATAGAGACCGCGATCACTCAGGGGAGTGCCGATGCCGGTTGGCGTGTCCTGGAAGACTCCGCGCTCGATGACGCGATCAGCGTTGTCGTAGACCACGAAATCGTGGGGCGGGATCTCGTTGAGCGTCCGATACGGCCGGTCGCGGAAATCGAAGTCACGCAGTGTGTCGCGCACGTTGCTGCCGTCCACGTGCTCCCGGACGTAGGTCAGATTGCCGTTGCCAAGGCCCTGCGCCGGGCTGCCGGGTGTTCCGCCGTGGTCGAAATCGTAGAAGTATTCGGCGACGGTCACGTTGCTCCCGCCGGTCTGACCGACCTTGACTTCGAGCACGCGGCCGAGGACATCGTACGCGGCGTTCTCGGTGATGGTGCCGATCGGGTCGGTCGTGGTCGCGAGGCGCCCGGCATCGTCGTAGATGAAAGCGGTGACGTACGGATCCTGCTCGAGATCGTGCCAGTCTTCGCGCTTCTGCACGAGGCCGGAGAGCAGATGCGTGATGCGAGAGCGACCGAGCTCATCGGTGAGGGTGTAGTCAAGCGCTGGAGTTGTAACGATCGCGCTGATTCCGTAGTTGCTCGTGCCGATGGGCTCGCCGCCGGCGTTGAACCAGGCGATCGTCGCGTCTCCGTTGAATGCCGTGCTCTCCTTGTGCGGCAGCGTGACCTCCGCGTAGTAGAGCATGTAGGGCCGCGATTCGATGGAGCGTGTCTCGCGCACGGTGTAGGACGAGATTCCCCCGGGGGCGATGCGCTCGATCTGGCGGCCGAGGAGGTCGTAGACGTACTCGGTCTCAACGGCGCCGCCGTCGGCATTTCGGTCCGTCCAGCCTGAGTAGGTCAGGCCCTCGTGTCCACTGCCGCCCCAGCCTGGCAGTCCTGACTGAGCGGCGTTCCGCACAATGCTCGTGGCGCGACCATGCACACCGTCGAAAGTGCGGTTCGTGAGCGAGTGGTCCGCTGCGCGGCTCCAGGTGTTTTCTCCACTGGAATTGTACAACTCGTAGGATTCGTAGTATCCGCTGGAGATGCCCGGGCCATTCTCGCTGACAAGCTCCGCCTCGGTCTTGATGCGAATCCACGCAACGCGATCGGTCGAGCTGAAGAAGCCATACTCGAAGATCGCCTTCTCCACATCGTCGGCGTTGGCCGATCCGGCGACTCGGAAGCGTTCGACGGAGTCGGCCAGCCATTCGCGCGTGGAGTTGTAGGTCGTCTTCGAGACGAGCGTGTAGTCGCCGACGGTGTTGCTGTGCTTGCCTTCCCCTAGGCGCGTCTCACCGAGGCGATAATCCGCGAATGTGTAGGCGTAAACAAGTCCCTCATCCGTGTGCGCAGTGTAGGACGCCGGATTTGTCGCGTCTGCCGGGGTGTACGCGGACATCGCGGAAGGCGTCATCATGAACTTGAGTGTGCGATCGCTGCCGGTGTTGTATTCGTAGTGCCATACCCATTCTCGTTCGTCGCCCGTCGGTTCGACAATCGCTCGGTTCACAAGGTACGGAGCCGTGTAGGGCCCAGTCGGCGACGACTGGAGGCCCTCGACATCGTAGTAGAGCGTGCGGAAGTCAGCGTATTCGGGCACGGACTCGTCGTACAACTCCTCCACGATCCTGACTGAGCGGTACTCGTCGTTCGTCCCATTTGTGAAGTACGTGTAGGTCTGCTTGAGACCCTGTGCGCTGGCGCCGCTGCAACCGCAGCCGCCGGTCTGGAGGAACTGCGTCGCTACACGTCCGAGGCCCGAGGTTTCGTAGCCGATGATCTTGCTGGCGAGGTCGATCAGCAGAATCGGATCGCCTACGGTCGGCGAGAAGACCTCGTCGTCATCCGCGGCCTCGAGCAGGTCTGCGGCGGTTTGTTTGAGCGCCTTGCTCACGATGGGGTAAAGCGTGCCTCCCGACTCTTCGTTGCGCTGCTGGGCGATGTACTCGATCTGCTCGGGGTTGATGACGAGTTTGAGCTGGTGGTTTCCACCCTCGACTTCGAGGCGATCGTCGCCCGTGCCCGGCGTCACGTTTTCCCTGTGGTACCGATACTGGGTGATGCGCTCGTGGGAATCGCTGGGGCCGCTTTCGACGCGGTCCAGATGTGTCCTGTGCGTCACCTGGATCAGGTCTCCGGGGGAGCCCAGGTGATCGTTCACGCCATCGGCCTGGTAAAGGTAGCCGACCCGCTCGACCTCCCGCAGGACCGAGCTCTCCCATCGCAGCACCTGCATGTAGAGCAGCCGGCCCTTCGGGTGTCCGATGTCCCACGTGAAGCGAATGACCGCTTCGGAGGTGGGCTCGTCCGTCCCCCCAAGAAAGATGCTCTCCAATCGGGGCTCGCCGAAGCTGAGATTGTAGTCATATCTACGAATGTTACCGTACCAGTCCTCCTCCTGATAAAGCATGCCGTTGAGCACGTCCAGTGGCGATGATTGATTGCGGTAGTAATACCGAACTCTCTCGCCCTCATGTGTCTCCTTGTACACGTCAACGGAGCCCAGCGTCGTCTCCTCGAGTCCGGCGGAACCGCCACTGAGGTAGTACACGCCGCCTCCAGCGACTCGCCATTCGCGCGGGTCTCCCCAAGCGAAACCGATGTGTATGACGTACGCGGGCACGATGTAGTCAAAGCAGGAGAGTGTCCAACCCTCGCCGACCAACCCGGCGCCGCCGTAAGCTGGGTTGCTGGTGTAGGACCGAATCACCTGAAAATCGTCACCGAGCAGTGGCACGCTCAAGTCAATGACGGTTTCCGCCTTTGAGCCGGAGAAGAGGTGGACGGGCGACTGCGAAAGTTCGCCCGCGCCGTCCGGGCAGGTCGTCGGGAACTTGTCGTCTCTGCCATCGAGCACATCATCGGGATTTGGCGGGTTCGTGATGGCGCTGCCATCTGGACACTCGTTTTCGCCTGTGAACCACTCGTCAAGCTGATCGATGACCGCTTCGGCTTCCTGCTCAGTGAGTGCACGCTCGAGGATGTCGAGGAGGCAGAGGACGATTGATTCACACGTCCAGGTGGGTCCACACTCCCCGTCTGTGTTGTAGAGCAGTTCAAGGATCTGGACAGGTGTCAGCGATTCGCCCAGATCGCATTTGTTGCGCACGAGATCCTTCAGATCGTCGCAATCAAGCGGCCCAGACGCTGCCCCCGTGACGCTGATGGTGACCTCAGTTTCCCCGAAATGCTCCGGTTCGGGGACGGGGCAGGCCCGGCAACCCAGTTCACATGTCTCGGGGTGAGGGTATTGACACTCTATCGGAGGTTCGCCCTGGTTGCAGACGTCTTGGAAAACCTGCCAGTGTCCCGAGTCGCAGTCCGCCTCGGCGCCGCTTACGCCCGCGGAAGCCCATGAATCCGCAGGCCCCGGCTGCCAACTGTTCGGATCTTGGCGTGGCGGGTAAAACGCATAGACAGTCCAGTTTGCATTGGTCCCGAATTCGTTTCCGCCTTGGAGCACAACGAGCACCTCGAGCTCGTCACCTCCGCTGCCGCAATTGGCGAAATTCGGGTGGCCCTTCGTGAATTCACTCACGTTGACGATCCCGCGCCAGCTCACGGAATTCGCGACCTGCCCCTCGTTGCATCTGAAGAACGGGATGACGGCGTCGATAACCGGATAGGTCTCCTTTCGATAGTCCTCAAAGTCATCCGAGCACTCTCCGCCGGAACACTCATCCCACCAGAACGAGTACTCAACCAGCACCGACAGTTCCGAGTCGCAAGTAAAGCAGCACGTGTCGATTTCGACTTCGTCTTCGTAAAGAGTGATTTCGCAGGCCAACGATTCAGCGATCTGCGCGTACGAGACGTTGATGTCGGGGGAAATGGCCAATGCCCAACAGAATGAAGCTATCGCGAGGATGCGCGCGGCGCGGTTGAGTGTCATGGCTGAGATTCCTGTTGGTGGCGTGAAGGGTTGTTCACTACGGCCAGGACATCGCACCAGGCGCAAGCGGCGCCGATGCGGATCATCAACGGACTTCGGACGTACCCAGTGCCGCGAGGTTTGGCTGTGAGTCGAAGGGTTATGGTGAGGCCCTCAGCAGAATGATCCGTGCGCAGTACAACAAGGTCCGCCTTTGCGGAGGTAAACTCGATGTTCGGTTGCACATCCAAAGGGAATGTACCCAGCACGGCGAGCTCAGCCTGCCCAGGAGAATCGTCGGAGATGGCGCCGAACCTCAAGCGATCCGTCGTGAGTGTCAGTCTGGGTGGCGGACCGATGGTGACGTGCGGCTCGGCAGGCGCCTGACCGGCAGGCGACTCATCAGTTGACGACGCCGCGCGAACGGACAGAGAGATCAAAGCGGCGTCAGGATGATCCAGGGCCACGTCGATTCGTGAGGGTTGTCCCGCTGCATTCCACAGCACCTCGTCAATCCTGATCTCATGTCGCGTCGCTGCTGGCCCGTCGATTGACTGAGCGAGGATGGAGGGAGTCGTTCCGAGAATTCTGAATGCCATACCGTCGGTGGATTCGAGGACCACCGTAGTGGGCTCGGCTCCTCCCACGCGTGCATAGCGGGGCATCAGCACGACCGGTTCTATCGCTTCCGCTCGCACGCTCAATACCTGATCCGGCTGCCCGTCGGCGAATCGAAACCGCAACTTCTTGCGGATGGAGGAGACTCTGCGAGGCACGGTGAGCTGCACTCTCGTCGGAATCCCGTCTCCAGGATTGATGGTGCGCTCAGTCATGTGTGCGACGGTGCAGCCGCAGGTCGAGTGCGTTTCCAGCACGGTCACGGCGGTCTCAGAGGCGTTGATGATCCAGACCTCGCGGCTGACGACTGAGCCGGCGAGCACGCGGCCGAAGTCGAGCAGAGGAGGATCGAATGAGATGATGCCGCCGACATCATCGAGAGACTCAGACTCGGATGGGTATGGGTCTTGCCGAACGGATTCGATCGAGTTGCCCGTGTCCGGCGGCGCGCTTGGCTCCGCTTGGGCTACCGAAGCAATCAGCGGTAGCGCTTGGGCGGCGGTTGGGGAAGGTGGTCTGGTTTCGTAATCGGTCGAGTCAACTCGTTCGTCGCACCCGTGGAGCAGCGCGCTGAAAAGAACCGACGTCAACGCCCAGCATATGGGCCAGCTCGATCGGGCGCGGAGCGATCGCTGACGACGATGCAAGAGTCCCTCTCTTCCGTGTCAATGGCGAGGCGATCCGTGCCCGGCCAGTATAACGGGTTTGCGGCGTGTTCGTCAAGACAGAGGATGAACTATGCTCCGAGCCAGCGGTCGCCGGAGGCGCCATTCAACACAAGTCGTGTGATAGCAGTGATCTGCGCAAATCAGGGGACATCGCCGTCTATTGTGGATAAGTCCATGCGAAGTGATCGAACTTGACTTTTGCCGCCGGCGCGGTCATTCTCTCATCGGATTGGACCATCCGTCTGTGCGACTTCCCCCTTCCCCTGCCTGTTGAAAACGGAGGACAGCCATGAAGACCGTGCTTTTGCTCGTCACATTGATCGGGGCCGCCGGTGTCTCAATCGGGCTCCTTGGCGGCCATGCGGCGACGGAGCGGATCGAGCAGAGCGCCACGACACCGCTTGCTGTCGAGCTAGGCTTCGATCCATCATCGCTCGCTGTGGCTGGGTTCGATGCCGAGGGCGCCGAGGCTCTGCTTAATCGCCTAGAGGCGGAGACGAATCTGCAGGCCAGTCTCGCTGATGCGAAGTCGACTTCGGAAAGCGCCGCCCTCGCGTTGTCCGCGTCGGCGGAGCACTTGGCGGGGAATCCCGGTGATGGGGAGTTGCGCGCTGCGTATACCCTCGCTGTTTCGGACGCGAACGCAGCAAACACGCAGGTCGAGTCCATCCGCGCGGATCTGATTGAAGCGGCTCTTGAAGGCGCTCAGACATCATATGCGACGGAGTGGCGGACGTGCGTGGCCAGCAGACGTTGCCGGATTCCGCCGGCATTCACAGCCCTCCCGCACTCGGGCGCTGAGGCGGCCGAACTTGAAGAGTGCCTCATCGCCGAGGCGCGGGCGAACCGTCTCGGCACTGACTTGCCTCCCGAAACGGCGCAGCGACTGGCGGCGATTCGCGCCGAGATGAGCGTGGCTGTCGCGAGTCAGCGACTGGCAACACACCTCGTCGCGATTGAGGCGGCCTTTGCCGAGCATTGAATCGGAGCCGGCCGGCATAGCATGCTCGCAGAGCGGAGGTGGTTGCGCGATGAGGATCGGCCGCAGAATTACGGTCGTCGCGGTGTGCATTGTGGCACTGCTCGCAGTCGCCGCTTCCGCTGCGCCATCCTCATGCCAGCCTCCTCCACGTCTTCAGCTCCAGGGCGAGGTCGACCTGGCGCGACTTGTTGACCTGTGCGCGCAGCGTCTCGATCTGACGGTTGAGTACGACGCCTCGGTCCTCAAGGGCAAGGTGACGCTCAGACTCACCGAGTCACTCACTGATGCCGAACTGTGGGAACTGACCAACCGCGTGCTGGGACTGCGCGGCTTCACGACGGTGCGCCTGCGCGGGGCCGACGGTCGGGAGATGCTCAGCGTGGTGCGCCTGGCGGATGCGGCGGGGCTCGCCGAGGTGAGCGACATCGCAGCGAAGACGGACACGCCTTCGGGCTTCGTCGCCGTCGTCGTGCGCGTTGAGCACCAGCCCGTCAAGGAGACGAGCGAAGCGATCAAGGCGGTCCTGTCGCGCAGCGGCAGCACCGTGGCCACGCTGGGCAACAGCAATCTCCTGCTCATTGCGGATCTGCGTCCTCGCGTCGAGCAGGCGCTCGAGCTGCTCAAGGCCCTCGACACGCCCGGGGCCTCCTCAGTCGTCGAGCGAGTTGAACTCAAGCATCTGCCGGCGACCCGCCTGGCGGCGGTGCTGACCTCGATCACGGCGGCGCGCGACCTCGTCGAGGCACGCACAACCAGGGGCCGCGTCATCGCCGAGCCGGGGGACCGGGCCGTGGTGCTCATTGCACCCAGCGACGAGGCTGAAGCCTGGCGTGCCCTCATCGCCCGCTTCGACCAGGTGCCACCCGTGGAGACGCGCACCTACAGCCCGCGCTACTTCGGTCTCGATGAGGTGGCCGCGCTTATTGAGCAGGTCGCGAAGCCGACAAGCGGCGGCGGAGATCAGTGGCGTCTGGTGCGCGATCAACTCACCGGTTCGCTTATCCTCACGGCCACGGCAATTCAGCACGAAGAGGTCCAGTCCCTCATCGACCGACTCAACGCCCTGCCGGCGGAGGCGCGGCGGCCCCTGCGCACCTTCCAGGTGCGCAACCGGCCCGTGGGCGAGGTCATCGCCGTGCTGGAACGCCTCATGAGCAGCGGCGTCCTTACCGAGGCAGCGGAATCGGGTACTGATTCGGCGCCACCCATTTCATCCCCACTCGGTGATTCGCAGCGCACAGAGGCGCCGCGCCTTGTCCCCGGCTCACCTCAACGCGAACCCCAGGTGCCTTCGGAGGGCGAGTCATCGACACCGGCGCAGCCGAGTCGGCCGAGCAGCCGTGCGGGGACGGGCACAACAGATCGTCCCGCCCTCACCCTCACCGCGGACGAGACGACGAGCACGATCATCGCCATGGGTGAGCCGCGCCTCCTCGATCAGGTCGAGCGCCTGATTCGCGAGATGGATGTCCGCCAGCCCCAGGTCATGGTCGAGATTCTCATCGTCAGTCTCAGCGAGAGCCAGACGCTCGACCTCGGCGTCGAACTGGAGAAGATCGAAGTGAGCGGGGATGTGCGCATCACCTTGTCATCACTCTTCGGCCTGAGCAGTGTGACAGATGGCGTGCGGAGCGTCGGCAACGCGCGGGGCGGCAGCGCCCTGGTTCTCAGTCCCGGGGATTTCAGCGTGGTCGTTCGGGCGCTGCAGACCATCAACGACGGCCGGTCGCTCAATGTGCCCAAACTGCTCGTCAACAACAACCAGCAGGCCTCGCTCAACTCGGTGCTTCAGCAGCCCTTTGTGAGCATCAACGCCTTCGACACCATCGCGACGACCTCCTTCGGCGGGACGCAGGATGCGGGGACGGTCGTCACCGTCAAGCCGCAGATCGCCGAGGGGGATCACATGATCATGGAGTATTCGGTGACGCTCAGTTCCTTCGTGGGCGAGTCGACCGATCCCTCCCTGCCTCCGCCGCGTCAGGAGAATCGACTTGAGAGTGTGGCGACGATCCCGGACGGGTACGTCGTGGCGCTGGGCGGCATCGAGGTGAGCAGCCAGAGCAAGGGCGTCTCGCAGGTACCGGGACTGGGGGGCATTCCGCTTGTCGGCGAACTCTTCAGGAACCGCTCGCGCACGGAGAACCGGTCTCGCTTCTACATCTTCATCCGGCCATCGGTGCTGCGGCGGCTGGACTTCGAGGATCTGCGTTACCTGAGCGAAGCGCCTCTGGCGGCGGGCGGGATCGACGATGGCTGGCCGGTGGTGGAGCCGCGCGTGATTCGATGAAAGTGGGTGTGAGGATGAGCGCCGCGCTGGTTGTGGATGAGATGTTCGTCGAGCGCGTGGAGCGTGACTTCGCGCGCCGGCATCTCATCCTGGGAACCGGCCGCCGGGACGACGCACTCGAACTGTTGGTGAGTGAGTCAACAAGCCGGGCGGCTATCCACAACGTCGGGACGTTCCTTGAGATGCGCGTGCGGGCGACAGTCGGCGAGGCTGAGACGATCGCGCGGATGATCGATGAAGCGTACTCGCAGCACCGGAAGTCGGCAGGGTGGAACGGCCACGCGGCCGGCGTTGATAGCGCCTCTGAGTCAGGTGATGGTTCCACTTCAGTCGCCCGGTGGCTCGAGCAGGCGGACCGGGATCTGCTCAGCACGCAGGGCAAGGGGCCAGTGATCCAACTCGTCGATGCGCTGCTCTTCGAAGCACTTGGCAAGGGCGCCAGCGACGTCCACATTCAACCCCTTTCAGACCGAACGATCGTGCGCTACCGCGTGGACGGCGTGCTCCATGATGTCCATCAGTTGACCGCTGAGATGACGTCCGGCGTGGTCAGCCGGATCAAGGTCATGGGGCGGATGGACATTGCTCAGCAGCGCATTGCCCAGGATGGGCGGGCGACGGTAACCATTGGCGGCCGTCCGGTCGACCTCCGTCTGAGTACCGTCCCAACAAGTTACGGCGAGCGCGCTGTAATTCGGCTTCTGGACAGCGCGCAGCAGCTGTGCGATTTCGAGCGGCTGGGGATGCGGGCGGATGTCGCGGAGGCGTTTCTGGCACGCGCCACACAGAGCAACGGCATTATCCTCGTGACGGGTCCGACGGGCAGCGGCAAGACGACCACGCTCTACTCGACACTGCGCCGCACCGCCTCGCCACAGCAGAACATCATGACCATCGAAGACCCGATCGAGTACGAACTCTCGACGGTCGGACTTGCCGTGAGCCAGATGCAGGTGAACAGCAAGAAGGGCATCACCTTCCCCACGGGCCTTCGGCACATTCTGCGCCAAGATCCGGATGTGATCATGGTCGGTGAGATCCGCGACGCCGAAACAGCCCGGGTGGCGATCCAGTCGAGCCTCACCGGACATCTCGTCTTTTCGACGCTGCACACCAATGACGCCCCCAGCGCCGTGACTCGGCTGGTCGACCTGGGCGTGGAGCCATATCTTGTGAGTGCGTCGCTCTCAGCGGTGCTCGCCCAACGTCTGGTCCGCACTACCCATCAGCCATGTCGTGGAGCCGGTTGTGAAGAGTGCTTCGGGACCGGCCTCAAGGGACGAACGGGCCTGTTCGAGTTCATGCCGCTCGATGAGCGATTGCGGCAACTGATCTCCGAAGGCGCGCCGCTGGCGGCGATTCGAACTGCCGCGCGGGAAGCGGGAATGCGAACGCTGGGTGATGAAGGAAAGCGGCTCGTCGACGCAGGAATGACGATTCCGCTCGAAGTGCATCGCGTGGTGCAGATGGTCTGAACGGAGCTGCGATGGAACTGTGGCGTTACACGGCCGTGTGGAGCGAATCGGGGCAGGCGCTGGCGCCGCGCCGTGGCGAACTCATGGCCGAGTCCGCCGCCGAGGCCCGAGCCTCGCTTCGCCGCATCGGCTGGCAGGTCGTCGAACTCCGACGGGCACGGAGACCACTTGCTCTGCCGTCTCACCTGCACCAGGCCTGGAACCGACATCTTCGCAGGCGCCGGCGCGATCAGCGGGCGGAAATCTACGAAGGCCTTTGCTCGCTGCTGGAGTCCGGGCTTCCGCTCGTCGAGTGTCTCGAGGTACTGAGCGAAGAGCGGGATCGTTGGACCAACCGATCGCGCCGGACGATGCTCATGGAGTGGCGCGAGGCGATGCGCAGCGGCGCCAGTCCGGCCCAGGCGATGGCGAAGCACCTGTCGTGGTTCGATGGAATCGACTGCGCCATGGTCGAGTCGGGTCAGCACGGAGGAATGCTGCCGGGCGTGCTCAAGCACATGGCCGAGCGCGAAGCGCGAGTCGGCCAACTGGGCCACCAACTTGTCGCGGCGCTGACCTATCCCGCCATCATTACCGTCGCCGCCGTCGGCGTAGCGGTCTTCCTGAGTGTCAAGACGCTGCCTGACCTCGCGAACCTGCTTTCAACTGCGAAGATCGAAGTGCCCATGCTCACGCGGTGGGTCATGGGGGTCGGTCAAATCATTGCGCAGTGGGGAGCGTTCTTCCTGCTCGGCGCTGTCGTGTTCATCGCGGCTGTGGCGGTCGGGATCCGGTTTGCAATCGAGCGATCACCGCGGGGGTGCAGAGTTGTTGCGGCCAGTACTCCTCGAGTGCTCCGCACCTGGGCGGTGGCGCAGTTCGCCCAGAACTTGGCCGACCTGCTTCGGGCCGGAGTGCCGGCGGTCGAAGCCCTTCGTGTCCTCTCGACCACACTACCCATCGCACTCAACCGGGTCGTGCTGCGCGCCGCCACCGAAGTCGAGGAGGGTGGTGACCTGGCGGAGGTGCTTGACGACCCGGTCTGGTTCACAGCCCAGTTCCGGCGATTGCTTCACAGCGGCCAGGCGGCAGGCGAGCTGGAGGCCACGCTCGAACGGATGGCCTTGCGCGACGAGCGCCGCACCGAGCGCCAGATCACGCGGCTGGCGACGCTGCTCGAGCCCGCGGCCATCCTCTGTTTGGCCACACTGGTGGGCACCGTCGTTCTCGCCGCCGTTCTTCCGCTCACGCGACTTCAGGAGGTGATCCGATGAAGCCACATCATCTAAATCGACCCCGAGTGATATTGACGACGCGTCGCGGCATGACGCTGGTCGAGATTCTGGCGGTCGTGGTCATCCTCGGCCTCATCGCGACGACGTTGCTCGTCGGATTCTCCGGCGCCTTCGGCAAGGCCAAGCACGAACTGGCCAAGAGCGGCATCGGACTGCTCGTCGGCAAGGTCGAGACCTACCGGATCGAGAAGAGCGACTGGCCGGGCAATGAACTCGGCCTGGCCGTGCTCAGCGCGCCGCACGCCACTCCGACGACGTCGTACTACGTCACCGCCGACCAGCTCCTCGACCCCTGGGGACGCCTCTACCTCTACGTCATGCCCGGGCCCGAAGGGCACCCCTTCGAAATCCTCTCCTATGGGGCCGATGGGGAGCCAGGCGGCGAAGGCGAGAATGCGGATCTCTCGTCGGCCAACCTGCGCGGGAAGGCGGATCAATGACCCGCCGACGTAGCAATCCACAATCGCGCCGAGGCTTCACGCTCATCGAAATGCTCGCCGTGGTGGTGCTCCTGGGGCTCATCTCCTCCGTCGCAGTTGTCTCCCTGGCGCGAGCCGACGACGCAGGGGCTTTCCAGTCAGCCCGTTGGGGCTTTGCGAATCTCAACGCGCAAACCCGGCTCGCGGCGCAGTCCGAGGGCTGCGCGATGGTGATCCGCAGCGCGGACGATGGCGCGCGCCTGGCTGCCGACGCGGTTCCCACCTCGAGAGAGGGATGGTCAGCTTCGTTTGAACTTCCTTGCGCGACAACGATTCGGCTCTACGAAGCAAGGGGCTCCGGCGGACGATTTCTCGACGGGCTCTTTATCGATCGCACGGGCCGCAGCCTGGACGCGATGGTTCAGATTGCCGGCGAATCGGGGCGATCAGAGCGGTGGTTCATCCACGGCCTGACCGGCCAGTTGACCCGACTCGACTCGGGCGGAGGTGACGAATGAGCCGGCCAATGACTTCACGACGCGCCATGACACTCATCGAGGTGCTCGCCGCCACTGTTCTGCTGGCGACCCTTGGCGGCGTGTGCGCTTCCATGCTCCGGAGTGTCCCGATGAGACCCGGCGACTCGCCGATCGACGCTACTTCCATCGACATGCTGGCCATCCAACGCGCCGCCGATGCGCTTCTCGACGTTTCGGACTTCCGTGAACGCGTGATCGCCGACTCGAATGCGGAGTTCGAGACTGGCTGGCCCGAGGAGTCGGCGCGACCGTCGATCCGTGTTCGTCGCGTCCAGCATGAATCTTCCGCCGACGAACCCACCCATGCGTGGGTTGTGTTTTCCTGTGATCAGTTCGTCGTCTGGCGCTGCATCGAACTGCCTCGGGAGAAGGCCTCTCCGTGACGCGACGCGGCATGACCATCCTCGAACTGCTCCTGGCACTAGCGCTGCTCGGCGCCCTGTGCTCGCTGCTCACCTCGTGGCTCGTGACCGTCTCGCGTTTGTCGGCCGATCGCGGACCTCGACTGGAGTGGCGATCGGCGGCGTTGCGGATACTGGACGGGATCGAGGACGATCTTGCATGCGATGATTTCGAGCCTGCCAATCGCGGCTCCAAAGAGCAACCGCGAGTCGAAGTCGTGGAGCCGTCGCGAGTGCGCATTCGAACTCGAAGCTCTTCAATCCAGATGCCGGACTCGCCCTGTCCGGCTACCCACGAGTACCGCTTCGACAGAATGACCAGCACGCTCATCCTGTCGATCTCGGCGGTTTCCCAAAGAACGTCGATCGCGGATCGACCGTTGATCAGCCGTGTGGCTGACTGGACAGTCGAGTTGGATGAAGAGCAGCGGGTGTTGACCATTACGATTCGATCCGAGCACGGCGACATATTGAGCAGGAGATTCACATGGCCGTGACTCCCTCAGCGCTGACCTGTCGCCCATCGACCCGGCGAGGCGTGGCGCTCCTGCTCGTGCTGGCGATGATCATCCTGATCGTCCCCGTCGCCGTCGGCTTCACGCAGCGAGCAGTTCTCGCGAACCTCGAGCAACGACTGTCCGCTCAGGAAGAAGTCGCCGGCTCAATTCGAGCAGAGTTGGAAGCCGGTCCGCTCCAGACCTGGCTCGCGGAAGAATCGGGCAAGGTCGTGCTCGATCTTGAGGCGAAAACCTCGCGCGTGGAAGTACTCAACGAGAGTTGGCGGCTCGACGACTGCACCTACGCGGTGCGCGTCACGGCGTGGGACCAGTGCGGCATGGCACCGTGGAGCGCTCTCACGGCTGGTTCGCCGCTCCGCTCCGCGGTGCCCGGCGGCATACTCGAACGATTCGACCAGGCAGAGTCCGTTTCCCGGCGAAGTGAACCTGCCGGACTCGATCAGTTCGGCATCGACCCGTTCACCGTGGATCACTCCGCCCTCCGAAGCGCGTTTCCCCCACCCGACGAAGAGGATGTCCTCTCCCCCGGCGCCTGGATTGCCACGCATCCTGTCGGTGATAGCGGCTCGATCAACGTGAACACTTCGCCATTGCCGCTCATCGAGGCAGCTTTGACGGCGGCGGGCCGAAGTGGAATTGAGGTAATCATCGCCGCCCGTCTGGAGGGCCGAGTTGCGCCGCTGCCGCGAGCCCTCGCACGCGAGAACCAAGTGTCGAATTCCCATCAAGCGCCTCGGCTTGTCGGATCGAGTGCCTCGTGGGCCGTGCGAATCGACGTGCGCGTCGGCTCCGCCCGACGATCATGGTGGGGCGTCTATCGGCTAGTCTCCGGCAGATGGGAGTGCGTGCAGCGCTGTGTCATCCCCGATTGATCCAATCCGGACTTGGCGTCGAAGGCGCACCATCGCCGGCTCCACTGGCGCCGTGGCGGCTGTGCTCGCGTTCGTCTGGTCCCTTGTCCCCATCCACATCTCCGACCCGATTAACTTGGAATGGTCAGCTCACGAGGAGGACTCAGCGCCGACTCCCGGCGCAGGCAATCCAGAACCGCCGTTCGACGCATCCGTGTTCCAGGTTCGACTGTGGAACGCGCCGGTTGAGCCCAACGCGACCCTTGCGGACAAACGCGAGCCGCCTCCTCCGCCACCCAACCTCGAACTGATCGCCATCATCACTGAGTCAGAGCGATACGTGGCCGCGCTGTATGAGACCGGGGCGGACCGACTCCACATCGCCGCAGCCGGTGACCGCATCGGTCGCCTCGAGATCCTCCTGGTGGATTCCGGCGGCGTCGACTTGCGCGACGAATCACGAGCCTTCCGCCTCTCGATCACCCCGCCGCCGTCAGGATCTGTGACGGATCTAACGCTCGGCGAGCCGGATGAGGTGCATCCATGAGTCCCGTCCCCCGAGGCCAACGCCAGGTCGTCTGGTCGGCCCATCGCTTCTACTGGTCACTGCTTGACGCTTCAGTACTGCCGAAGAGACTCTTTCAGCGTAGACCCGATCCGCAGACCCTCGGATTCCTGTTCGAATCTGATCTCCCGGTGCCGATCGATCGCATCCATGCGGTGTACGTGCCTGTGGGCGACAATCGGTTCATCGCTTGCGGCATTGAGCATGAGCGGCTGACCACAGACCTGTCGCTCCGCGAAGCGCTCACGCTCAGTCCTGATGAGATTCCCGAGGATGTGGAGCAGGAGTGCGCCGTTGATCCGCGGTCGATCAACCTGCTTTCCGGCCCCCACGAGTCGGCGCCGGTGCGGCGAGAGCGCCGCCGCTTGGTCGCCGAATCGGCAGCGATCACAGTGCTGTTCCTGCTGGCCATTGTGCTCGGCGCCGAGCGCCGCATCAATGCATTGAATCGTGCAACGGCGGAAGTGCAGGCGAAGGGTCAAGTCGTCTATGACGAGATCTACCCCGCTTCGACCTTTGCACCGTCAGCCCAGCCGGCGCCGCTGCGGCTGATCGCCGAACTACGTCAGCTCGGACGCACCAGGGGTGGCGGCGTTCAATCGACCGATATCGAGGGGCCCCGGGCCGGGCGCACACTCGCGGCCCTACTCCAGCGCTGGCCCACGGAGCAGCCGATCATGACCGAGTCGATCAGCGTGACGCCTGCGTCAGTCATCTTCGTCGGCCTGCTCCCCAATACACCCGTGGCACAGGAGTTTGTGTCGGCTTTCGATGTACCCGACGAATGGGAGGCTCGCCAGCCCCAGATCAGCGCGGTGACTGACGGTGTGAGACTGACCTGGCGTCTGGTCCGCCGCCCGAATGCACCGCTCGGTTCGAATTCAACCGACTCGGCCGATGGGGGCCACCCATGACCCGGATGCGACCATCTCTGCTCATCGCGCTTGCCGCGACTGGAGGGCTTTGCGTGATGGCGGTGCAGGTCCACCGAGTCAGTGCGGCGCGACTGCGACACGAAGCGGCGATTGCCGCGATCGAGCAACTCCAGCGCGACGCCTCCAACGTGATCGAACTTCGGGCCAAGCGCGACATTGTCGCCTGGCGCGAGCGTCCCAAGGCCGATGTCCTGGCGCTGGTGAATGCGGCGCTCGTCGATGCCGGAATACCGACCGATCGTCTCCAGGGTATCGGGGAGGGCGTTGATACCCCAGTGACGAGTGCCCGGGGCGGCGAATCGACTCTGCGGCGGCAATCGCTGGCCGTCAGCTTGGAACGCCTCACTCCGGCCCAGATTGGCCAATTCCTCGAGCGTTGGGAGTCGGTCCAGAGTCAGTGGTCGGCTGGCCGGCTCGAATTGACCCATCGACGCGATCAGAACGACTCCGAGTTGTACGACGTGCGGCTCCACATCAGTGCGGTGTACCTGGAGCGCACGTAGCAGGAAGAAGAGACAGAGCAGACCATGAAAGAGAACACGCCACTGATCCTTGGCGCCGCGCTGGTTTTCGTACTCGCACTGCTTCCGATCGGTTGCGCTGGCAGCCGCACCGTCGGCCCCTACAACGCGCCCACTGAAGTTGCTCGCAACCCGCTCGAGGCCCAGCGTCTCACCCGCCAGGCGGCGGAGATGATGGCGAGCGAACCCGTGAGGGCCGAGAAGCTGCTGCGCGAAGCGCTGACGCTCGACCTGTACCACGGGCCGGCCCACAACAATCTGGGCGTTCTCCATCTCAATCGCGGCGAACTCTACGAGGCTGCCAACGAGTTCGAGTGGGCGCGCAAGCTCATGCCCGGCCACCCCGATCCTCGGCTCAATCTTGCTCTGGCGCTCGAGAAGGCCGGCCGAGTGGATGAGGCCATTGCCGCCTGCGACTCTGCTCTGGAGGTGTACCCGGGCCACATCGCGACCACCGAAGCACTGACAAGGCTTCAGCTCCGGCACCGACGCACTGATGACCGGACGCGGGGCTTCCTCGAGGAGATCGCCATGCGCGGCGAGTCGGAGCAGTGGAGGGAGTGGGCGAGGCGTCAGTTGTCCCTTGATGGAGAGTGAACCCGTGCGACATGGGTCTGTGCCGGCGGGGGCGCATCCGGGAAACCGTGAGACTTTGAGACATCCGGCGGAAAGTGGCGGTTCATGGTGCCGCAGATTACTGAACGCCGTCTCACCCGTGCCGAGGCTGCGAGACCAAAGAGCCTGGAGAAGCGCCGACGCCTCGCCATCGCGACGTTGTCACCCCCAAACTGAGTCGCGCGCCGTTCTCCACCCTCCGCCATGTTGGCCACGCCCGAACGCGTTCCGTATACTGGGCACATCGCTCAGCGCCAATTGACCGATGACCTCACGAAGCGAACGAGCCGAATGGCACCACTGAAGATCAACGCTGACAAGCCGCATCTCTGGAAGGCCGACATCGCGTCGTCGGTGGACCAGTTCAACCAGTGGTTCATGCGGTTCGCGCCCGAGGCGTTCCGCGAGACGCGCGTGAAGACGACCGAGCACGTCAGAGCGGCTCTCCTCGCCACGCGCGATCTTCGGGCGATCGATGCGGCGACGCTCAAGGCGAACCCCGAGGCCCTCCCGACGCTGCGCATGTGCACGGCCCCGCCACTGGCCGTGGACCGACTGGTCGGGCTGGCCAGCGCGAGCAAGTCGCTCATCGGGAGCATGGAGGAAGGCCGGCTCGCCAAGCGCATGAGAGCAGAGCTGCTCGACGAGAACCTGAACCGGGTCTGCCACGTCCTCAGCAAGCTGCTCGATCGCGACATCTTCCCATGGCTCGACGCAGGCAAGGAACCGACTGATCACGAGCGCGAGCGGGCGTCAACGATCGTCGCCGACCGGTTGTGCAGCGCGGTGGCCAATCCGATCGTCCGAAACGCTCAGGAACAGCGCCAACTTGCCCTTATCGCTAGTTGGCTTGATGAACGCAACTATCGAAAGCAGCCACATCCGGCAGGGAGGCCGCTCGCGGAAATGGAGGCGGGGACGTACGCATTCCGAATGAACGTGATCGTCGGGGAATCCGTCAAGGTCAACATCCCGATCGATGCGGTGGTCCAACCCAAACGGGCGCAGCCGGGCCGCCTGCCGATCTTGATCGAAGCAAAGTCGGCAGGCGACTTTACAAATACCAACAAGCGGCGTAAGGAAGAAGCGACGAAGATTCGCCAACTCCAGGCGAGCTATGGCGGCGATGTGATTTTCGTGCTGTTTTTGTGCGGCTACTTCGGCTCCGACTATCTCGGGTACGAAGCGGCCGAGGGGATCGACTGGGTCTGGGAACACCGAATTGACGACTTGGCAAGGTTGGGACTGTGAGACAAATGCTGGCGCACGACAACGGTTCCACTGAGGCGAAGCGACAAGCGATCCAAGCGGAGATCGACGCTGCCAAGTCGGCCACGGAGCGGAATCGCCTCGGCCAATTCGCAACGCCCGTCGCGCTCGCCGTGGACATCGCTCGCTACGTCAGCACTCTCCGCGGCCCTCGCAAGGGCGGCATCCGCTTCGCGGATCCGGCAATCGGCTCAGGCAGCTTCTTTTCAGCGGCGCTTCAGGTTTACGGGCCCAAACGCATCCACAGCGCCGTCGGCGTCGAACTTGATCCGGCGTTTGCCAAAGCCGCACACGAACTGTGGGCCGGCTCTGGGCTGGAGGTGGTGCGAGGCGACTTCACTCGCCTTGTGACCAGCCGCTCGTGCCCCCCGGCGCCCAACCTGATGCTGGCGAATCCGCCCTATGTCCGTCATCACCACCTGGATCGCGAATACAAGGAGAGACTTCAGCGCATCGCCTATGAGATGACGGGCGTCGAGGTGAACGGCCTTGCGGGACTGTACGTCTATTTCCTGCTGATCGCGACGGCGTGGATGGAGGACGGTGGGTATGCCGCCTGGCTGATTCCCTCCGAGTTCATGGACGTCAACTACGGCGCGGCGCTCAAGCGCTACCTCACCGATCGCGTGACCCTCATTCGTGCGCACCGCTTCGATCCGAGCGATGTTCAGTTCTGCGATGCGCTCGTGTCATCGGCTGTGCTGGTCTTCCGCAAGGCCCCTCCGCCGCCGCGTCACGAACCGGAATTCACCTTCGGCGGCACGCTTGAACATCCGCACGCGAGCGACCGACTTTCGCTCGATCGCCTGCGCGCATCGCACAAGTGGACCATCTTCCCGAGTCATGCCAAGAACGACCGGCACACGGTCAGCGAGCCCGCCGGCCCGACGCTGGGCGACTTCTTCCGCATCCGGCGCGGGATCGCCACCGGCGACAACAAGTTCTTCATCCTCGACCGTGCTGAGGCGAAGCGTCGGCGGCTTCCCGCCAAGTACCTGCGCCCGGTCCTGCCCAGCCCTCGGTTGCTCAAGGCCACGGTCATCAACGGCGACGCCGATGGATATCCCCTCATCGACCGCCAACTCTGCGTCATCGACTGCGACCTCCCCGAGCAAGTCGTGAAGGAGCGTTATCCAGCTTTGTGGGAGTACCTGCAGACGGCCGACGCCCTTGGCGTCAAGGCCGGCTATCTTGTCCGCAAGCGCAACCCTTGGTACAAACAGGAACAGCGCGAGCCCTGCCCGTTCCTATGCACCTATATGGGCCGCGGTTCGGACGAGAAGCAACCCTTCCGGTTCATTCACAACCGCTCGAACGCGATCGGAACCAATCTTTTCCTCATGCTCTATCCGACTAACGGGCTCGCCGCCATGCTCCGCAAGCACCCGGCCCGAGCCTCCGGAGTCCACGAGCTGCTCGGTCAAGTCACGGGCCATGAACTGCGGGGGGAGGGTCGGGTCTACGGCGGCGGGTTGAACAAAATTGAGCCGAGCGAGTTGGGGCGGGTTTCGGCGGTGCCGTTCGTGCAACGCTGGCCGGAGTTGGCAGAGCGCGTGTTGCGGGTGGAGCAGGCGAGCCTGTTTTTGTGATTGGCGCCGGGCGTGGGCAACTCAAGAGCCCTGATGTAGAATCCGACGTCTCCGGGACTGACGGTGTTCGATTTTGGGTCTCAGACCGAGCCTCTCGCACTCTCACAGGCGCGAGTCGTTATGAGAGCCGTTGGGATCGGGGGAGTTTTCCACGCCACCGCGAACCGCGGCGGCGTTTTGGTTCACGGCGAGGGGCTGTCCACGCTTGTCCGTAAAGTCGCCGCAAGTCCGTACCCCGTCGAAGGTTCCGGCCTACGACCAGATCG
>CAADHA010000086.1 GCA_900696685.1 uncultured Planctomycetota bacterium | reverse complement strand
GTCGCGGTTGGCTTCGGCGATGAGGGTGTGCAGGGATCCGTTGCCGTAGACGCGGGCGGCGATCTTCCACAGGCTGTCGCCGTCGGCGACGACATACTTGGTGGAGCGGGTGAGGCGGCGAAGTTCCTCGGTGGGGATGCCCTCGACGCGCGCGCCGCGCGGCGGGAGGCGCAGAGTGATCCCCGCCTTGAGTTTCATCGGATCAACAAGGGGATTCTCATAGGCGATGAGCACCCACTTGGACCGCGAGCCGAACCACTCAGCCGCGATGGACTCCATCGTATCGCCGCGCCTGACCTCATAGGGAGTGGTCGGAGGGGGCGGAGGGATGACCGGCTCGGCATCAGGGGGCCGCGCGACGTCGGCGTCGGGCGCCGGACCCGGCTGATCATTGCGAGGAGATCGGACGGCGGCCTGATCGTCCGGCGGCGCAGCGTTGTCGCCTGAGGACGGAACGCGCCGGACCGGCGGCAAGCCCTCGGCGCGCTCGGGGTTGGCGCCGACACTGTCGGTATCGAGGATACTCAGGCCGCCGTCTCGCTGGTCTTCCTCGCGCGCGATCGGCGAGAAGAGGAGGTAATAGAGAACCACCCATCCCGCAAGGAGCAGGAGCAGGAGAATGCCGATGCGGCTGGTTCCGGACATGCTCGAGCCTCCACCGGCGCCGCACCCTGCGCTCAAGCGCGGGCGGCCGACCGGCGATCATACCGCCGCGACGCGCCAGGTCACCTGACCGCGATCTCCTTCTTGTCGTTCCTGGGCCGGCGATGGGTGAGGACCATCGGCGCGGCGACTCCGATCGAACTGTATGTACCGACGATGATGCCGCAGAGCATGGCGAACGCGAAGGGGCGTATGCCGGTCCCGCCCTCGAAATACATGATCGTCAGGGCCATGAGCGTCGTGCCCGACGTGAGCAGTGTGCGGCTGATTGTGGAGTTGATCGAACGATTGACAACCTCGGCGGTGGCGAGGGCGAGTTTGCCGCGATTCTCGCGGATGCGGTCCATCACGATGATCGTGTCGTTGAGCGAGTAACCGATGATCGTCAGCAGCGCGGCGATGACGCCCATGTCGATCTTGAAAGGTTCGATGAGCAGGACGCGGCCGAAAACGCTGTTGTAGACGTAGTGCGTCAGGCTCAGCAGGCCCAGCGTCACGCACACGTCGTGCACGAGCGCGACGACCGCAGCCGCCGAATAGCGGAACGACCCGAAACGCACCCAGATGTAGGCAAGGATGCCCATCAGGCTCAGCCCGATCGACACCAGCGCCGTGGCGCGGAACTGCTCCGCCACGGTCGGCGAGATCGTGGTGATCTGGTCGAGCGTGGGCGGCTCGGTCAGCGCGCCGCGGATGAGGTTCCACTCGCGGTCGGCGACGAGGACCTTCCACCGATCGGGATCGTCGTAATAACTTACGCCCGAGACGGAGCCGTCGATGACCACCGCGGCTTCGGAATAAAGCAGCGACCCCTGGGCCGACGACAGCGGCGACCGAGTGAGACCGATGACGATCGACGCACGCCCGAGCAGCGATTCAAACTCCGGGCTGCGTCGCTTCACTTCCAGACGCTTGCGGATCTCCTCGACGGGCATGGGCGGCTCGATGTTGCTCAGCACGACCGCCACACCGCCGAGGTAGCGGCGCACGTTGGTGCGGACGGCCGGGCGATTGATGCATTCGCCGAGGGAGTCAGCGGTGACGGGATAGACCGGGGGTCCCTCGTCCACGGTGAGGTCTGAGCCGTCGAATCGGATGATGCGCGGAATGTCGAGCAGGTCGTCGAAGGCCTTGACGATCGCCGTCTCGACGACATCCTGCTCGTAGACGGTCGTCTTGATGACGAAGGCGGACCCGGCGAATCCCTCTCCCTCCACTTCGTCGGCGTTGAGGTTGAAGACGTTGACGGCGAGCAGGGCGCGATACTGCGATTCATTGATGTCGCGATCGGCCAGTGCGCGGGCCGCATACTCGCGGACGCGTCGCTCAACCTCGGCGCGAGGGAGCTTGATCGGCCGGCCGGACTCGTCGGCTCGGAGCGAGAAGGTGACGGTCGTGCCGCCGAGAAACTCGGTATCGAGCATCTCCTTCCAGGTGGCCCAGGTGAGCGAAAGGCCCGCAACGACGGCGATGGCACTGAACACATACCAGAACTTCCGCATCGCGACCCAGTCGATGTTCGGATGCAGCGCCCGGCCAAGAGCCTTCCAGACCATCGGGAGCATGCTCAGCCGGTGAATTGTGCCCGTGGCGATGCCGGCCTCGAAGATGGCGCGGGTGATGAAGAGGGCAGAGAAGAGGGTCGAGACGACGCCGATGCCCAGCGTAATTGCGAAGCCCTTGACGTCCGCCGTGGCCGTGAACCCGAGCACGAAGCAGACGATGAGGTTGGTGACGTTGCCGTCCACAATACTGCTCATTGCCTTCTCGTAGCCGAGCCGGATGGCGGTCTTGATGTCGGCTCCGCCGGTCAGTTCTTCGCGGACGCGTTCGTAGATGAGGACGTTGGAGTCCACGGCCATGCCGAAGGTGAGGACAACGCCCGCGATGCCGGGCAAGGTGAAGACGGCCTGGTTGAACGCCATGGCGCCGAGGATGAACAAGCCGTTGAAGGCCAGGGCCACATCGGCGATGGCGCCGCAGCGGAAGTAGTAGATCACCATGAACACGGCGACGACAAGGAAGGAGAGGATGCCTGCCTCCAGGCCTCTCTTGAGATTGTCGAGGCCGAGTTTCGGTCCGACGGTGTTCTGCGCGATGGGCGCATCCGTCAGGCGCGCCTGGAGCGAACCGGAGTTGAGCACCTTGAGAAGATAATCGATGTCCTTGTCGCTGAAGTTCCCCGTGATCTGGCCCTGATCGCTGATGCGCGACTGGATGGTCGGCGCGGAGTAAACGCGGTCATCGAGGACGATGGCCATGGCGCGCTCGACGTTGTTGCCCGTCAGTTGCGCGAAGAGCCTCGCGCCGGAGACATCGAGGCGGAAGGAGACGGCGGGCCGGCCGCTGCGCGGATCCTGCGTCCGGCTCGCCCCCGTGAGGCGCCAGTCGCCGCTCGTCTCGTCAAGCGCACGTTCTCGCGAGCGGTGAAGGAGCATGTAGACCGTGCCGTCAAACTCCTCAACGACGTAGCCTCGGGCGCTGAAGAACCCGACGGGGTCGGCGCGGAGATAGGCGAGCATCTGATCGTTGTCAGCCCAGGCCTCGGGGTTGTCGATGGCGTACCAGCGGACGTTCTCATCGGTGCCCGCTCCGCCCGGGCCGCGCTCGCGCAGAGTGCGACGGAGGTCGTCGAATGAAAGGGGATCAGAGGGCCTGACCGTGATGCGGAATGACAGCACGCCGGCGCCGCGAAGCAGGGCGATCAGGTCCTTCGGATCGTCGTAGCCGCGGGACCGGCTGCGATAGGCGTCGTAGAGCACCACTGCCTGATCGAGCTGATCCTTGAGCACCGGGAAGGAGTTCCTGAGGCGCGCCAGGGCTTCGTCGCGAACACTCGGTCCGGCAATCTCCTTGCCGGTGGCGGCGTCGAGCTGGCGGCGCGGCCTGGTGTCGAGGCCGAGGACTCGCCTCACCTCCTCTATGTCGATGCTGGTGCGCCGAATCTCCTGGAGCGCATCCTCGAAGGCCTGGTCCGCTTCGCCCGCCGCACGCTCCGTCGGCTCGAGGCGCACGCGCCAGAGCACGTTGGTGCGCGTGAAATTCTCGCGCGCGTCGACGTGGGCGCGCCTCAGCGCCAGGTAGCGATCAGCCGCGGCACGAGCGGCGGCGGCGTCCGCCTCGGGCCTGGTCTCGAGCATCTTCGCGAGAAGGTCGTCGATCGCCTGGTTGATCTCTTCCTGCGGCGCGTCGATGTTCAGGGCGGCAAGCCGAATGCCGTCCACGCCGGTCTGCTCCGCGGCGTTGAGCGCTTCGTTCATCGCCCTGAGCGCCCGGTCCTCGGCGTCGCGGGCCGCGTTCACCGCCGCCTCCGCCTCACGCTGAAGGGGGCGATACTGCTCCTCGAGGCGCTGAAGGCGGTCGAACGCCTGCACCGCCTTCTGGAAAGGCTCCGCGCGCGCGGGCACCGCTGCCGAGTACGCCGCGATCCGTTCCGCACGCTCGGCCGGCGCGAGCCGGAACACTTCGTCGAGTTCGTATGGATCGATCGCGGATGCAGCGAGCAAATCGAGGTGCGCGTCGAGGGCCTGCCGCGCCGCTTTCACTTCCGGCGTGGGCAGGGGCATGGAGATTTCAATCTGGTTCGTGCCCAGCGCCTCAATGCCGATGTCATAGATGCCGCGCGGATCAATGCGGTCGCGGATGACCGTGATCATCTGCATGATCTCGGTCATGGAAGGCTGACGGCCCGTCGTCTCGTCCGGCTTGATGCCGTAGAGGATGGTCACGCCGCCGGCAAGGTCCTTGCCGAGGCGAAGCTTGTCGCGCGGCGGGTAGACTGCATTGGCGCAGAGTACGGCGAGCAGCAGGATGAGCAGAAACTTCCACAGGTGAGTTCGCATGGGGCGTGGTTCCGAAACAAACGGCCGACCGCGGTGTGTTCAGCCCGGTCGACCGGGAATGGCCGGCGCCGGGCCGGCCGAGTTGGCTGCGTGAGATCTCCCGAGCGCGAAAGTTGCGCAGCGCCCGGGCCGTCGAATCATGGTCGGATGGCCGGTTCGTCTCCCGGACCTTCCGCGAGCACCTGCTGCACCGCCGACTTGGCGAAGCGCATCTTGACGTTGTTCGCCTCATCGACCTTGAGAATGACCTCGTTGTCCTTGATCTCGACGATGGAACCGATCAGCCCGCCGATGGTCTGCACGCGGTCGTGGCGCTTGAGGGCGGCGAGCATGGCCTCGCGCTTCTTGCGCTCCTTGCGCTGGGCGCTGCTGCTGGTCCAGATCATGAAGACCATGATGAGCAGAAGGGGGATGATGATGATGCTGCTGCCCCAGGGCGATGTGGTGCGGCCGGCGCTGCCGGGCGCCGCCGCTTCTCCGCCGTTGCCCGGCAGGACAGGAGCCGCACCGCCCGCGTTGTCGGCCTGGGCGAGGATGAGGCCGGTGAAATGAACTTGCATGTGACTCCAATCCATCTGAGGCTTCATCGCCTTTCCCGCGGCCAGTTCCAACAGCGGATGAGGCCGCCCGCGGCCTGGCTCGTCAATGTTCCGCGTCCTCGCGCCGGCCTCCGCTGAGCACGGGCCAATCGGCCGCGAGCGTGGCCCAGCCATCATCCACCACGGCCTGGCGCAGGTCCGCCATGAGCCGTTGAAAGTGGGCTATGTTATGCAGGCTGACAAGGATCGGACCAAGCATCTCGTCCGCGAGGAACAGGTGCCTCAGATACCCCCGGCTGAACCCGCCGCTGCAGGCGGGGCAGTCGCACTCCATGTCGATGGGCCTTGGGTCGGTGGAATTGCACGAATTGCGCAGCCTGAGCGGCCCCTGGCGCGTAAATGCGTTGGCGTTGCGGCCATTGCGCGTCGGCAGCACACAGTCGAACATGTCCACTCCCGCCCGAACGGCCGCCACGATGTCCCACTCGTAGCCAACGCCCATCAGATAGCGAGGCCTCTCGGGCGGAAGGAGGACGGCTGTGTGCTCCACGACACGACGAATGTCCTCCGTGCCCTCCCCCACCGCCACGCCGCCGATTGCATAGCCCGGCAGATCGATTGAACAGACCTGCGCGGCACAGCGAGTGCGCCGCGCAAGGTCGGTCCCGCCCTGTACGATGCCGAAGAGCGCCTGATCCAGCGGCCTCGCATGGGCGGCGACACATCGCTCGAGCCAACGGATCGTTCGCTCCATCGCCAGATCGAGGCGCGCGGCGCAGACGGCCTCAGGCGCCCGGTTGCGCGATGGAAGCGACGACGCAGGCGGCTTCGTCACCGCGTGCACATCGCCTGCATCCTGCCCTGCCCCGCTCGGCGGGCAGTCGTCAAACGCCATGATGATGTCCGCGCCGAGTTGATTCTGCACCTGCATCGAGCGCTCGGGCGTCAGATTGACCGGCGAACCATCGACGATGGAGCGGAACACCACGCCTTCATCGCTGATTCGATTGATGTCGGACATCGAGAAGACCTGGTAGCCGCCGCTGTCGGTGAGGATCGGCCCGTCCCAGCGCATGAAGCGATGCAGCCCGCCGAAGGCGGCGATGATCTCCGATCCAGGGCGCAGCATCAGGTGATACGTGTTGGCGAGCACGACCTGCGAACCGGTGCGCCGGACCATCTCGGGCAGGAGGCCCTTGACGCTCGCCCTCGTTCCCACGGGCATGAACGCGGGCGTTTCGAATGAGCCGTGCGGCGTGTGCACGACGCCGGCGCGGGCGGCGCACGACTTCGATCGCGCCGTGATATCGAATCGCAGCGCGTGCACGATGCTACAGGCCCCGCTTGCGCTCGGTGTCGCGCTGGAGGATCCCGCGCTCCCGGTCGGTGAGGCTGCCCATGCCCTGCGTGGCGATCTTGGCCAGGATTCGATCGACTTCGTCGAGTTCTGTCCGCTCGCGCCGGGCCCGGCGTCGCTCGAAGAATCCGGGGCGGCGCGCGACGGGCCCCTCATCGGTCCAGCAGGAGCGCGATGCCGGCGGCTGCTGATAGCGGCCGAACGCGTGATGCCCGCCGCGCTTGAGTCCGTCCAGAGGCAGCCAAAGGGCCCAGTTGAGCCAGTTGGCGCGGCGGATGAGAAAGGCGCCGACCAGCGCCCCGCCGATGTGACCCGCCTCGCCCCCGGCGTTCTGACGCCCCGTATAGAGCACGAAGAGCGCGATCACCAGCAGGCCGTAGGCGAGCGTCCTGATCCTCATGCTCAGAGGGAGCACGAAAAAGAGCAGAAGCGTGATGATCTGATTGGGTCGCAGATAGGCCGCCGCAAAGAGGACGCCGAAGATGCCCGCCGACGCGCCAACCAGCGGCATGCGCGGATCGTTGACCAGGAGAAAAGGCGCCCGCGTCCCTGTCGCCTGCGCGTAGAGCAGCCCCCCCACGTTGAGGATCAGGTACAGCAGCGCACCGCCGCACCCGCTCAGGAGATAGAACGCAAGATAGCGCCGGCTTCCGAGATAGTGCTCGACCATCGGCCCGAACCAGTAGAGGGCGAGCATGTTGAAGAACAGGTGCCAGACGTGCGCGTGCAGAAACTGGAACGTAAACAGCCGCCACACTTGCCAGTGTCCAAGGGCCATCGTCGTCGAGAAGTAACCGACGTACTGGATCAACCCCATCCGGTAGGGCTCGTCGATCCCCAATTTGGGATTGTAGATGAAGACATCTCCGTGCATCGCGGGCGCGAGGAGCACATCGATCACGAAAATGGCGACGTTGATGATGATGAGCCAGGTGTTGAAGGACCACCCGGACATCCCCGACAGCCCGGACGGAAAGGCGTCGCCGCCGAAGCCGCGGTAATCGGCGCCGGTCTCGCGCACGTAATGCCGGTCGTAGAGTCCCATGGGAGAAGGAAAGTTTAGCCTCGGCGGCGGCGAGCCGTCACCGATTCGAGGATCTTCCTCTCCTGCTCCGTCAGTGCCGCCATCCCCTCGGCACTGATCTTGGCGAGGATGCGGTCGAGTACCTTGTCCTCGGCTTCAGCGGGATCGACCGGATTCCTGAGCCGGGGGGCGACCTTCTTCTGCGTATCCGGGGCTGCCTCGAGGCGCACCTGAAACGCCGACGTCTCAAGATTGGACACAGACCTCGGCGCGCGCCTGATGATCTCGTCGGAATCATCGGGGAGGAGTTCAGGCGCGGGCGTGGCGCGTTCGGCTTCCTGGAGGACCGGCTGCTCTTCGAGAAACGCGTGGCGCCTTGCCGCCGTCACGCTGCACCAGAGGGCGAAGCCGCCGAGGACCACGCCGAGTACCTGCTGCATGAGCACAGCCGCGAAGAGGATGATCACCGCCAGCACCAGGGCGACGATGATCGCAGCGCGCTCGCCGCGCCGGCGCCCGAGCACCGCGCCCAGGGCGCTCGAAAGCACCGCGGCGCCATCGAGCGGATATGCCGGCAGGAGATTCGCCGCGAGAACGACGTAGTTGACGTACGCCACCCACCACAGAAGCGATAGCCACCAGGCCGGCCGCCCGTACACCAGCACCCACTCCCCGTAGGACGCACCGGGGTCGAGCGGGTGAGTGATCGTTGAATACCAGTTG
Organism: uncultured Planctomycetota bacterium; assembly: GCA_900696685.1. Classification (GTDB taxonomy): domain Bacteria; phylum Planctomycetota; class Phycisphaerae; order Phycisphaerales; family UBA5793; genus UBA5793. The sequence goes on along the minus strand of CAADHA010000086.1, from coordinate 15,375 downwards.
GGCGTGTGTTCGATGAGAATGGGCCACAGCGCAGACGCAAGAACGAGGCTGAGCAGCAGCCCGCCGCACGAGCCGATGAGGCGCCGCCGCCACGCCGCAGCCTGCTGATGCTCCGCAAGCCCCCCGAGGGGCCAGAGTACGATCGTCTCCGCGCTGCCCCCCATCCACCGCGTCATCAGCGCTTTGCCGATCTCGTGCGCGAAGACGACCAGGAGCAGAGCCAGAAGCGCCGTGGCCGTGATCGCCGGCCCGCTGACCGCCTCCCGATCGGAGAAAACTGTTGAGCGCAGCATCTCCGCCACGATGAGCATGAGCAGCAGCGCGTGCAGCCGGATGCGCACGCCCAGCAGCCGTGCCACGGGAACCGACCAGGCGCCCGGATCGTCGGTGAGGCGGCTGAGGCGCGACGGAGCGCATTGCCGGTCGGCCCCAGTCGATCCGCGATATGACGTTTGCCGCCACTTCATTTCTTTCGCCCCAGCAGGGTCATCGCCACAATGCTCTTGGCATCGATCAGTTCGCCGTCGTCGATCATTCGCCAGATTTCGGCGGGACTTCGTTGTGCAACCTCGATCTCCTCACAGGCTTCCAGGCGCTGTCCCAGGTGCCGCAGGCCTTGTGCGCAGAATGCGTGCATCTGCTCATCACAGAACCCCGGCGACGTGAAGAACGCGCCCAGGGATTCGAGGGACTCGGCTTCATAGCCCGTTTCCTCCAGCAGTTCACGCCTCGCGCACTGCGCGGGAGACTCACCCGCCTCGATCCCGCCGGCACAGAACTCCCAGAGGATTCTATTGACGACGGCCCGATGGTTGCGGATCAGAACCAGGTTCCCGGCCTCCAGAATCGGGATCACCACCACCGCCCCAGGCCCGCGGACTGCATCGAGCGAAGTGACCCGACCGTTGCGCCGGACGGTCAATTCCTCGAATCGGAATCGGCGGCCCCGGTGGATCAGCCGGGATGTGGTCTCGCCTGGCATCGGCCCGCCCCTCCGTGGCGGCAAGTGGAGTCTAGGCCGACCGCGGGGGCGCCCACCCGCTCTCCGGGACAGGTGAGGAAAGCCCGACACCCGGAGCCGAAATCTGGTAGAATGACCTGATCCCGACTCCTCTCTACTGGAGGCACTTTCATGATCCTTGCCGCCGCTCGAACGTGGATGGTGATCTGTCTGCTTGCAACGACCGGCCTTGCCGCCTCTCCCGAGCACTTCGCCCGGCAGGATCCTGCGGTTACCACGGCCCCCTCCACTCAGCCTGAGAGGCCGAAAATCTACGACGAGTCGGCGGATGCGAAGGAGCAGATCGCCTCGGCCCTCGCCCGCGCGAAGAAGGAGAACCGCCGGGTGCTCATCCAGTGGGGCGCCAACTGGTGCTCCTGGTGTCATCTCCTCCACGAGACGTGTGAGAAGCAACCCTCCGTCAAGCGCAAACTTCTCTACGAATATGACGTCGTTCTCGTTGACATCGGGCGGTGGGACAAGAACATTGATCTTGCGCGACAATACGACGCAAACTTCAAGGGCGCCGGCGTGCCCTACCTCACCGTTCTCGACGCCGACGGCAACGTCATCGCCAACCAGGAGACCAGCTCGCTGGAGGCGAAGATCGAGGGCAAAGACGGCCACGATCCGCAGAAGGTCGTCGACTTCCTGACCCGCCACCAGGCGTCCTATCCCTACGCCGGCGCGGTCCTCGGCGAGGCGCTGCGCCAGGCCGCCGCCACCAACCGCCGCGTCTTCGTCCACTTCGGCGCGCCGTGGTGCGGCTGGTGCCACCGCCTCGAAGACTGGCTCGCGCGTCCCGAAATCGCCAAGGCTCTCGAGAAGGACTTCGTCGAGGTCAAAATCGACACCGACCGCATGATCGGCGGCGCGGAACTGCTTCTCGGCTACCGCGAGTCAACGCGCGGCGGCATACCCTGGTTCGCATTCCTTGGACCCGACGGCAAGAAGATCGTCACCAGCGACGGGCCGGAGGGCAACATCGGCTGCCCCTACACCGACGAGGAGATCAGCGCCTTCGGCGTCATTCTCCGCCGTGCCCGCAACTCGCTTACGGATGAAGAGGTCGAGGCGCTGCTCACGTCGTTGCGCGCCGGCCGCGACAAGAAGTAGGAGTCGCATCAGGAGATGCCCGATGTGACGGGAGAGGCGCGCATCCCCGGCTCAAAGGGCCGGCCGCGGCGGTAGGCGTCCAATGTCATCGCCCGCCCTCCCTCGCTCTGAATCTCGATCACTTCAATCGCGCCCGGCGCGCAAACGAGATGCAGATTGTCCAGCACGGTTCCCGGCGCAGCGCCCGACGCCTCCTCGGGATGATCTCGCACTCGCAGCAGGCGCACGGGGGCGCCGTCGAGAAGGACCCTGCACCCCGGCCAGGGCGTCAGGCCGTGGATGCGCGCCCGCACGCGAGACGCAGCCATGTCGAAGGTCGTCGTGCCTTCCTCCTTGCGCAGCCTCGGCGCGGAAGTGGCGAGCGAATCGTCCTGATGCCGGCGCTGGAGCGTCCCGCATCGGTGCTCGTCGAGGACGCGCGCAACCAGCGCAGGGCCGAGCAGCGCAAGACGATCATGCAACTCACCGGCTGTCTCGTCGGGGCGGATGGCGGTCGATTCGGCTGCGAGAATGTCGCCGGCATCCATGCGCGGCGCGAGCGTGATGACGCTCAGGCCGGTTGCCGTGCAGCCGTCCATCATTGCCCGCTGGATCGGCGCCGCTCCGCGATAGGCCGGCAGCAGCGAGCCGTGCAGGTTCACGGCAAGAACTCCATCCAGCAGGGAGGGTCCGATCTTCTGCCCGAAGGCGATCACAACGAGCGCCTCGGGCCGCGACGAGCGGACTTTCGAGACGACCTGCGGATCGTTGACAGCGCCTGGCGCGAGGCGCGCCAGGCCGTGCTCGCCCGCCCATTGCGCGACTGGCGTCGGCTTGAGTTTCCGGCCTCGGCCGGCGGGCCGGTCGGGCTGCGAAACCACGAGTGGGACCATGTAGCGCTCCGCGTCGCCCACGAGGCGTTCCAGCGTCGGCAGGCCGAAGGACCCGCTGCCGAAGAACACGACACGCATTGGCCGTTGAAGTTGCATTCGCTGCGGCATGCTCCTCTGTGCCAGATGAGTGCCTGGCATCGACGCGTGCGGTCATCGGGAGTTTGCGGCGCGTTCCGCACGTTCCGTCGCGCAACAACTCCGCCTCGCCCACAACGAGGTCCATCGGTGCGACGCACCCTCGCTTCCTCGACGCGTTGATGCCTTGACGCCTCTCCTCTAGAGCCTCGTCCCTGATCGCTCAAGTTCCTTGAGCACGCGGCGGTTGGCCAGGCGTGCCATCTGCCCGAAACGATGAATGATGAGTCTCCCGTCGAGATGGTCGCACTCGTGCTGCCAGACGCGCGCGAGCAGATCGCTGTTGCAGAGCGTGAAGCGCTGGCCCTCGAGGTCAGTTGCGTCGATCGTGATGGTGGGTGGCCGCCAGACGTCTCCCAGCACGTCCGGCATGCTCAGGCATCCTTCCTCGCGGCACTCCAGCCCGCCTTCAGGCTGTCGCAGCACGGGATTGATGTAGACGCGGTCCGGTTCATCATCCTGCCCGCTGTTGGCGACGAAAAGGCGCCACAAGAGTCCAACCTGCGGCGCCGCCAGGCCGACTCCCCTGGCCTCGCGCATGAGTTCGAGCATCCTCGCCGCCACGGCGCGCACCTCCGGCGTGATTTCCTCGATCGGCCGGCTCGTCTTGAGGAGAATCGGATGCGGGTAGCGCAGGATCGAGAGCGACTGCGGCTGCACATTCATCAGCCGATGGTAGGCGGCGGCGTCAAGCGGCGCGACTGCGGAGACAAGTCAGACGGCCGCCGTGGTTGACGCTCCGAGTCTCAATCTCTATCGTGTGCGCCGTTTTGCCGCTATGGCAGACAGGCCGCCGGCCTGTTCCCATCCAATAATCTGGACGACAGACTGGGCCCGCAACAGGCGAGATCCGGCAACAGAGGGATGTTCATTGGCTTGGTTCAAGCGCAAAGACGGCGGCAACGGTTCTGCGGGCGCCGAGGATGGTGGCGGACTCAACATCCAGCCGGACAAGGCACGCGCCTGGTTCAACCAGGCCCGTACCGCCGCGGACACCCGCAACTACGCCTATGCGATCACCTGCTACCTCAACGGCATCAAGTTCGACCCGACGAGCCTCGAGGCCCACAAGAGCCTCTACGAAATAGCCAGCCTCTACATCCGCGGCGGCGGCAAGCCCGCTTCAGGCAAGGAAATCCGCAGCGTTCTCGGCGACAAGAGGCCGGTGGACCGCCTTGCCGCCGCCGAACTCGCCTGGATCACCGACATTCTCAACGGGCATCTCAACCTTCGCTTCGTCGCGGAAGCCGCGGACCTCGGTCTTTCCGAGGTTGCTTACTGGGCCGGAGAGATCGGCGTCAACATCCTCGCCCGCACCAGAAAGCCCGGCAAGAACGCCCTTGTGCAGTACCTTGACATCTTCGAGCAGATCGGCGCCTACGAAATGGCCGTCAAGGTCGGCGAGGTCGCCCTTGCGATGGACCGCTCGGACGCTCCGCTGCAGGCGCGCATCCGCAATCTCTCCGCGCAGGCCACGATGGACAAGGGCCGCTACGAAGCCAATGTCGGGCAGGAAGGCTCGTTCCGCAGCAGCATCCGCGACGCCGAGGCGCAGAAGCAACTCATCGAGGAGGACACCTTCGCGGCCGGTACCGAGGCGATGACTCGGCGCGTTCAGCGGGCCCGGGCGGAGTGGGAGGCCAACCCCCTCGACACCGCCGCCATTCAACGCCTCGGCGACCTCCTCGCCAAGTCGGGCGATGAGAAGCTCGAAAGCGAAGGCATCGAGGTTTTCCGGCGCGGCTACCGCGACACGTCGGAGTACCGATTCCGGATGCAGGCGGGAGACATCAAGTTGCTCCAGGCCCGGCGCCGACTTCGGGCTCTGCGCAGCAAGGCCGAGCAGAGCGGCGACCCGGCCGACCTCGCCCGCGCCGAGGCGGGCGAGAAGGAAATCCTCCAGGCCGAAGCCGCCGAGTTCCGCGACCGCTGCGAGAAGTACCCGACTGACCTCGGTCTGCAATTCGAACTCGGCACCCGCCTCTACGAACTCGGCAACTTCGACGAGGCGATCGATGCGCTTCAGCGTGCACAGGAAGATGCGAGACACCGCGCCCGGGCTCAGCATCTCATTGGCCTGTGCTTTCTCAAGCAGGAGTGGTTCGACGAAGCCGTCGATTCTCTCCGCCTCGCCGTGGACACCTACGAGTTCAAGGATGACGAGCAGCACCTCGCCATGCGATATGACCTGATGTGCGCACTCGAGGCGCACGCCCGTGAGAACGACGATCTGGCCGCCGCCGAGGAGGCGGGCGAGCACTCCAAGGCGATCGCCCTCAAGCAACTCGCGTTCCGGGACATCCGCCAGAAGCGCGACGCCATCCGTCAGTTGATCAAGGACCTCAAGAGCAGGCGGACGTGACGGCATGAGCGACGTGGTCGTGGTCATCCCCGCCCGTTTCGCATCGAGTCGCTTCCCCGGCAAGCCGCTCGCCGCCCGCACCGGCCGGCCGCTCATTCAGCACGTCTGCGATCGAGCCGCGCTTGCGCGGTGCACTTCGCGCGTCCTCGTCGCCACCGACGACTCGCGCATTGCACGCGCCGTCGAATCCTTCGGCGGGCAGGTCGTCATGACGCGGGCTGACCACCCCAACGGCACGAGCCGCCTTGCGGAAGTCGCGCGCGACCTCGCGGCGGGCACCATCGTCGCCAACGTGCAGGGAGATGAACCGGAGATCGATCCCGCCCTCATCGACAAGGCGGTCGAGTCGCTCGGCGACGCCGACATGTGCACCATCGCCTCGCCCTTCGCCGCCGATGAAGATCCGAATGATCCCAACATCGTCAAGGTGGTCGTCGATCGCTTCGGGCGGGCGCTCTACTTCTCGCGCGCACTGATTCCCTTCCGCCGCGACACGATCGGGCCGGGCCAGCCGCTCAAGCACGTCGGACTCTACGTCTACCGCCGCGAGTTCCTCCTCGAGTACGTCGGCCTCACGCCCACGCCTCTCGAGCGGACGGAGCACCTCGAGCAGTTGCGCGTCCTCGAGCACGGCCGGCGCATCCAGGTCGTCATCGCCGAGACCAGACACCACGGCATCGATACGCCGGAGCAGTACAACGACTTCGTGCGAAGGTGGCAGGCGCAGCAGGCCGCGCGCGCCTGATCGGGCGTGCATCCCTAGAATCGCGGGAGCACACCACTGGGAGGATGTCATGCGCGCTTTCACACTTGTTCCCGCTCTTGCGCTCCTGCTGATGCTGCCCGCGGCCGGCTGCCGCACCAACGAGGCCACGGGCCGCTCGCAACTCATCGTCCTCTCGGCCGAGGATGAAATCCGCCTCGGCGAGGAGGCGATGCCCGAACTCGTCAAGGAATACGGCGGCGAAGTTTCTGACTCGGTCCTGCGCGAGTACGTGCGCGACATCGGCATGAACCTCAAGCAGTACACGGAGGCGAAGAACCCCGAACTGCCCTGGCAGTTCACTCTCCTCGACAGCGACGTGATCAACGCCTTCGCCCTTCCCGGCGGCAAGGTCTTCATGTCGCGCGGCCTGATGACCCGCATGACCAACGAAGCCCAGCTTGCCGGCGTCCTCGGGCACGAGATCGGGCACGTGACCGCCCAGCACGTCAACGAGCGCATCAGCCAGGCGATCACTCTCCAGGTCGGCGTCGGCGCCCTCGCCGTCGGAACCCGAAAGAGCGAGAACAGCATGGCCCGATACGTGCCCGTCATCGTCGGGGCGACAGGACAGGGTTTCCTTCTCAAGTTCGGCCGTGATCAGGAGAGCGAAGCGGACCACCTCGGCATGCGCTACATGGCCCGGTCTGGATATCACCCGCGGGCGCAGATGCAGGTGATGCAGATTCTCAATGAGGCGATGGAAGAAGCGGGCGGCGCGCGCGGGCCGGAGTTCCTCAGCACCCACCCCTACCCCGAGACGCGCATCGCCCGCATTCGCGAGAACCTTCGGACCATCTACACCAACGCCGACAGCAATCCCAGCCTCTCCTACCACGAGGAGCGGTTCCAGCGCATCGCCCGGCCGCGGCTCGACGCGATCGAAGCCGAGAAGCGCCGGGCCATGGGCGGTGAGAACCGCGAGGAAGCGCTCCTCGCCGCTCTTCTGGCTCAACCGCAGACGTGGTGCGCGCTTTGCCGCGAAGCACAGCAGTAACGCACACCGCGATCAACTCGGGAGGCTGCGCTCCAGGAACCGCGCCCAGTTATTGAAGCGGAAGCCTGCGACCTGATCTTCGCTCCAGCCGCGCCTTCGAAGTGCGTCGGTCAGGCGCGGCAGTTCGGCGGGGCAGTCAATGCCCTCCGGCAGTCGGTCGGCGCCGAAGCCGCCATCCATGTCGCTGCCCAGCGCCACGGCCTCGACTCGGCCGGTGACCTCGACAATGTGTTCGACATGGGCAATCGCCTCGTCAATCGTCGCGCGGCGTCGGTCTCCCTCCGGCGTAAGAAGCAGGCTGAAGAGGTTGAGGCCGATCACACCGTCGCGCTCTGCAATCGCTCGGATCAGGTCATCGGGCAGGTTGCGCTCGCTGTGGCCGATCGCGAGTGAGCGGCAGTTGGAGTGGCTCGCGCAGACTGGGCCACGCGCCAACTGAAGCAGTTGACCCGCCGCCTCGTCGGCGAGGTGTGAACAGTCGTGAATGATGCCGATTTCGTCGAGCGCGGCAATCAGTGTGCGACCAAGGGGCGTCAGCGGTCCCGGTGCCGCGTTTCCGGCTGCATAGCGCGTACCACGTGCCCAAGTCAGGCCGACCACCCGCACCCCCCTCTCAAACCATGACGGTGCCTCGGCCGGTGTGCGGATGGGATCAGCGCCCTCCATGAGAATCACGGCGGCAAGGGCATGGTCATCGTCGCAATCCAATTTCCGCTTCTGACGCACAAGGCGAAGCTCCCCGGCAGCCTCAAGCGAATCGTAGACGCCAAGTTGCGCAAGCCCGGCCCGGCAGGCAGGCTCGGAATCATCACTCGACACATACCCGCAGGGACCTTCGCTTCCCAGACCCGTGAAGAGCGTGGCAAGCACATGGCTGACGCGTCCCTCGCGAAGGCTTGGAAGTGTGATGGAAGGCGGCTGAGGCGGACCGGCCGCGCCGGAAAGGGGAGCGCGCAAGTCGCGCCCCTCCAAGGCGATACACGCAAGGTCCAGGTGGCCGTCAAACCATCGAGCCGCGGGTCGGGAGTCTTCCAAGCCGGTCCTTCCATCGAATTCGTCAAGTGGGAGCGGTAACGGGCTGGTGACAACCATAGAACGGTTTGCGAACAGAGGTTGCCAATTTCGGCGGCCCCGCCTAGATTTAGGCGAGGGCCATGCTGAGCGTTGGAAGGCGCTCGACCCGAAATCAGGCATTCCGCCTGGTGGTGAATGTATTGCGTGACGGTCGGTCCTGGTGTCTGCCGCAGCCGACTTGGCTGAGGCTGGCGCGGGCCGCCTGATGAACTCTGTTGCTGCGGGCGGGCTGAGGTGAGTCTGCGTTCGGCTTGCCGGCCTTCTCGGAACGATGATCGAAGTGGACGAGGCGAATCTGAACGAGGATCCGCGAGAGAGATGAATTGAGCCGGGCCGACCGGCAGCCAACCCATCTTCGTGAATCTGCACAGGCGATTCTTCAGGCGAGCGAGACCTGACCCGCCGCTGACCACCGGGCGTCATTGCGGCCTGAAGTCGTGCGCCCCTGTGGCCGCGACAGGCCGTTGAAAGGACTCGCGGTGGCGACACTTGCAACGACATTGGCCGAGGTCGGCACGGGCTGGCTGATCCTCGGCATCGTGGCGGCGCTGATCTTCGGCCTCGCCCTCGGGGTGCTGGGCATCCAGGTGCTCACCCGCACCACCCTCCGCGGCGCCCGGGAAGAGGCCCGCCGCATCTCCGAGGACGCCCGGCGCGAAGCGGAGACGGCCGGTGAAAAAGCCCTCCTCGACGCCGAACGCAAGAACATCGAGCGGCGCCAGCAACTCGACGCCGAGGCCAACCGGACCCGCGAAGAACTGCGCGACCAGGAGCGACGCCTCTCCAAGCGAGAAGACCTGCTCGACCGCAAGCTCGAGACGCTTGATGTCAAGGAGCGCCACCTCGACGACCGCGCCAAGGCGCTCGAGCGGCAGGAACAGCAGGCTGCGGCCTTCCGTCAGCAGGCGGAGAAGGTGCTCGAGGAACAGAAGAACGTGCTCGCGCAACTCTCAGGCGTAACGCGGGACCAGGCCCGAGAGATGCTTCTCCAGCGCGTCGAGGACGAATGCCGCCAGGAAGTCAACCAGATCGCCATGAGACGCTACGCCGAACTCGAGGAGGGCGCCCGGGCGAAGAGCCAGGAAGTCCTGCTCATGGCGGTGCAGCGCTATGCCGGCGAGTTCACCGCCGAGTCCACGGTGCGCAGCGTGGCCATTCCATCCGACGACATGAAAGGCCGCATCATCGGCCGCGAGGGACGCAACATCCGCGCCATCGAGCGCGCCACGGGCGTGGATGTCCTCGTCGATGACACGCCCGGCGTCATCAGCGTCTCCTGCTTCGACAAGGTGCGCCAGACCATCGCCGTCGAGTCGCTCCAGAAACTGCTCGAGGACGGGCGCATCCACCCGACGCGCATCGACGAGATCGTCGCGTCCGTCCAGAAGAACGTGGAGGAGCGGATCATCCGCTACGGCCGGGATGCGGTCAACGAAGTCAAGCTCGGCGGAGTGCATCCCAAGGTCGTGGAGGCGATGGGCAAACTCCACTTTCGCACCTCCTACGGCCAGAACATGCTCCGACACTCGGTCGAGGTCGCATTTCTCTCGCAGATCATCGCCGACCAGTTGGGCCTCGACGGCGAAACGGCGCGACGGGCGGGCTTTCTTCACGACATCGGCAAGGCAATGGACCACGAGCAGCAGGGAACGCACCCCAAGCTTGGCATGGAGTTCTGCCGCAAGTACGGCGAGCGCGAAGAGATTCTCAACGCCGTCGGGGGGCATCACGGCGACATCCCCGCGACGACGCCCTACACGCCGATCGTCATGGCCGCCGACGCCGTCAGCGGCGCCCGGCCCGGCGCGCGGCGCGACTCGATGGAGCAGTACATCCAGCGCCTCCAGCAGCTCGAGGAGATTGCCAGGGAGAACGAAGGCGTCAACGAGGCATATGCGATCCAGGCCGGCCGGGAGGTGCGCGTCATCGTCGATGCCCAGAAGGTCAGCGATTCCGACGCCTTCGGCATCGCGCGCAACATTGCCCACCGCGTCTCGGCGGAGATGACTTTCCCGGGCGAGATCAAGATCACCGTCCTCCGCGAGACGCGGGCGATTGAGTTCGCAACGTGATTCTCACGACCAGCGAGACGGGCCGCGAGCCGGCAGGAGAGGCGCGACATGCGGTGGATGCAACGGCATCGGAAGGCGGCGATCTGGGCCGGCGGCCTGACTCTGGCGACGCTCGCGGGGGCGATCTTTCTGCACTTCACTCCGCCTGACTTTCCGCCGGCGGCCGTGTGGTTCATCGCCGCCACGCTCGCCACCGCCCTTGCCTTCCTCTACGACAAGCAGGTGAGCCGCCTCAACGACCCCGGCCGGCGCATCCCCGAACTCGCGCTTCTGTGGATGTGCCTCATCGGCGGCAGTCTCGGCGGGATCGTCGTCATGCTCGGCCGCAGGCATAAGACCATCGATCCGCAGTTCCGTCTCGTGCTGGGCATCATCGTCGGCGTCCAGATCGGCTTCCTCGCCTTCTGGCTCTGGTCGCGCCTCACAGCGCCGGGCTGAGGCGAACTTCTCGCAGGGGACGACCATCCGCCGGCCGCTTCACCTCATCGATGACCTCATGGCTCGCCCCGGGCGATGCGATTGCTCCGCGCCGCGGCTATCGCGTCCATCACCTGCTGCGCCGTGTACGCATTGCTGAGCCACGGATCGTCGCGGCCGGGCGTGTAGATCGCCAGAAGCGGGATGCCGCTCTGGCCGAGGTCGGCCATGAACTTCCAGCCCGGCGCCGTCGTGCTCGTGTTGTCCACTGTGAACTTCACGACATCATCGCTGTTGAGTTCGGTGCGCACGGGGTCCTTGTTGAGAACCGCGGCCTTGATGATCTTGCAGTTGAGACACCACTCAGCGGTAAAGTCGAGGACCACGATGTGCCCGTCGGCGCGCGCTTTCTCGAACGCGGCGGGAGTCCAGTTGTTCCAGACGCCGTGGACATAAGCGGCCCCGCCGGACTCGGCGAGCGCCTTCTGGCGGATCTCCCAGTCGGCGCGGGCCTTGCCGGTCGCGTCTATCGCGTAGATCGCCGCCGCGCTGCCGATGACCAGCCCCGCGGCGGTGAAGAAGAGCCGCGGGCCGGTGCGCGGCGTGATCTGGAATGTGCGCACGATCAGCCACAGGCCCGCCACGGCGCCCAGGATCGCCACGGTCCACCAGTGAAGTTGCCGCGCGAGATACGGATGCTCATTGACCAGGGCGATGAGGCCTGAGCCGACAAAATACGCGGCCGCCGCAAGGAGAAGCAGACCCATGATCTGCTTGACAAGTTCGCTCGCCGGTCCGGTGCGCGGAATGCTCGCCAGCAGCGACGGCCGCGCGGAGAGGACGAGATACGGCAGCGCCATTCCCACGCCCAGCGAAGTGAAGATGGTCATGATCGTGCCTGAAGGCATCGCCGCCACGCCCACGAGCAGCGCGCCCGCCACGAAGCCGAAGCACGGCAGGCCGAGCACCGCCGTCATCACGCCGAAGAGGAACGAGCCCCATGCCGTGTCCGCGCGCGGATTGACCGCGTAGACCGACTGCGGCAACTGGATCGTGAACAGCCCCATCACGCCCGCGCCCATGAGCGCGATGAGCAGCCCGATGCCCAGCGTGAGCCACCAGATGCCGAAGATGCGCGATGGATCGCCCACACCGCTGAGGAAAGCCACAGGCAGGCCGATGCCCGCCCAGAACGCGATCACCCCCAGCGCCATCCACACGCCGAGCATGAACGTGCGGCCAGGGTGACCGGCGTGCTGGAGAATCGTCATGATCTTGATGGGAATGACGGGCAGCACGCACGGCGTAAGGTTGAGAATGAAGCCGCCCAGGGCCGAGAGAAGCGCGAGAAGGGCGAGGTTCGCCGTCCCGCCCGGCTGAGGAAGCGGGATGCCGAAGAATTTTCGCGGCGACGCAGCCGCTCCCGACGTTGCAGGAGCAGTGGACGGTCCACCTGACTGCGCCGAGGTCGGTTCCGCCGTTTCGCTTGCGCCTTCTGTTGCCGGCCCGTCACCTTCGAGAGCGGCGGCAAAGAGCGCCGCGAGCGCCGGATCGGGATTCGCGCTCAGCGCCGTCCCGGAAGGCGCCACGCGCACCGTCTCATCGACTGTATCAGTGCGCGGCATCTCGCAGACCTGGTCGTCGCACGCCTGGTAGCCGGCCCTCACGGCGACGACCGCCGTGCCCGGCGAAACCGAGTCACCTACCGCGAAAGGCACAACGACGACCGTCCGCCCTTCGAAGACCTTGAGCGACTCCTGGCTGCCCGGCGGCCCGAAGAGGACGGTGTGCACCGCGGGCCAGCGCATCGCGCCCGGCGTCCATCCCTCGGGCCAGGTGATGTCGATGGTCGTTGGGATGTAGCCGTCGGGCGCATCCGGCGTGCCGCGCCCGCCATAGATGTGCCACCGCGGCTGAATGTCAAAGATCACCGCCAGCGCACCGCGCTGTCCCGGCAGGTAGGCGTCCTGCGACCACTGGACGGAGACGGCGGCGCGGCCCTCGCCCATCGTCGGCGGCTGCGCCGCCGCTTCCCCCGCCACACTCAGCAGCACTGCGAGAAGACACGGCACCATCCGCCACGTGGACATCATTGAACTTCTCCGGGTGAGTCGCAAGGGAAGACAGGCGAGTATAGGAACTCGCCGAGTTTACTACGAACGCGTACGCGCCGGGTTCAAGCAGGCCCGGCGAGGTGTCCGATAAGGCCAGTGGCCGGTCTCCCGCCAACCCGGCTGGTTTTCATTGCGCTCCGAACGCCTGCGGCATGAATGACGTCCTCGACCAATCCGACATCGACGCCCTCCTCGCCGCCGTGGACAGTGGGGACATTGAGGAGGAGACAACGGCGGGGCAACTCTTCTCGCGCCATCGCCGAGACCTCGACCAGGTCGAAATCCGCTCCTACGACTTCAAGCGGCCCGAGCGCGTCTCCAAGGAGCAGATGCGCTCGCTCGAGACGCTGCACGAATCCTTCGGGCGCATCTTCGGCGCGGCGATCTCCGGCTTCATCCGAACGATCGTCGAGGTCAAGGTCGCCACGACGGAACAGATGACCTACTCGGAGTTCATTGCGAGCCTGCCCAACCCGACGGCCTTTAACCTCATCCGCGCTGAGCAACTCGAGGGCATGATCTGCCTCGAACTCAGCCCGCTCATCGTCTATCCGCTGGTGGACCGCATGCTCGGCGGAGCGAGCAACGAACTCTTCATCCCGCAGCGGGCATTGACCGTCATCGAGGTCCGGCTGCTGGGCGTCGTCCTCTCGCGGGCGCTCAAGGCCCTCAGCGAGGCGTGGGAAGGCATCCGCAAACTCGATTTCACCCTCGTGGAGACGGAAAGCAACCCGCATCTCGTGCAGATCGTGCCGCCCAACGAGGTCGTCGTCGTGATCGGCTTTGAGATCAAGATGGGCGCTCGGGCGGGGACGATGAACCTCTGCATCCCTTTCAACGTCATTGAGCCGCTCATGCCAGAATTGAGCGCCCAGTCGTGGTTCAATGTGCAGCGCGATGCGGATGATGTTGAGTTCGCCAAGCGGATCACCGAGTCGCTCTCCGGGGCGGTCCTGTCGGTGGGCGGGACGCTGGCGGAAACGACGCTGACGCTCGATGACCTCATGAATCTCTCGGTCGGCGACCTGATCGTGACGGACAAGCCGGCCGTGCAGCCGGTGGTGCTGACGGTCGAAGGCGAAAAGAAGATGCTCGCCCACATCGGCCAGCACCGGGGAAACCGGGCGCTGAAGATTCTCCGCCCCATCAGGGCCGACGACCGCGTGTAGACAGCCGCACGCATGGAATCGGGCTGCACGCCCGCGATGAGCGAGTCATTGAGCCAATCGCGGGATGCGTCGATGTGGCCTGGTGCATCCCGCAGGATCGTGGTTCGGCGCAGGCGGCCCGCGTGTCAGTTGCCTCCGCCCTGTGGGATCGTCCCGTGCCAGAAGACCATGTAGAGGGCGCGGTGGTTCGTCGGGGCCGGGTTGGGAGAAGTGTGAGAGGGGATGTTGAACGTGGCCGCGGCGAAGATCTCATCCTGACCGTCGTTGTTGAACACGTGGTCTCCGCGCCATGCAATCAACCCGCCGACAGGCAGATGGCCAGCGGCCGCGCTCGAGTGGCTGTGCCACGCGATGTCGCCGCCGTCGGGCAGACACTTGTGCGCGGTGTGATGGTTGGTAGAGTTGTTGATGGCGCTATCGATCAGGAGCATGTTCTGCCCGTCGCGCCGCCAGTAGAGTTGCAGCGTGGCGGTGTGGTCGAGGACATGCGGCACGGCGACGACCAGTTCGCTCCAGATCTCATCGGGCACGCGGAAGGGTGTGTCGATCTTGACGGCCGTCTCCTGGCCCTCGGCAAGGCAGAAGTTGTATCCGCACCCGCCTCCGGCGCTGATCCAGGAGACCATGACGTTTCGGTGGCTTCGCAGGGGTTCTTCAGGCACATCATCCATGTCGAAAAGCAGAGTGAACTCGATGTACACATCCGATTCCTCGACGCCTGCGCCATTCTTCCAGAGCCACGCCGTGCTTTCGAGGAGTCCTTCCTTCGCCATCCTCATGCCGTAGCTGCCTTCCCATCCGGACGGATGGTCGTGAAGTTGGTACCGGGTGAGTTCGCTCCCCGTCGCGATGGGCCAGGAGCGGTCGCCGCAGGGGTCGTGAACCGCCACCTCCGTAGAGTCCGGGTCCGCGGCAAAGATCATTCTGTCGATCATCTCCGTGTAGGCGGGGTTGCCGCTGACGTTGGTGAAGTTGCTTGGATTCCCCGTGACAACGCGGATCTCGTCCACGGCGACGAACCAGACGTGCGAGTCCGGCATCAGGTCATGGCGGAAGAGGTCTTTGACCTTGAATTGGGCGCCTGGTGGCGCCGTCGGCGTGCCGGCCTTGTTCGGCAGTTGCGTCCACACGCCGTTGTTGTTGGGGTCGAAGTGCCACGCACGGCATTAACAACGCGGGAGACCTGTGTGTGTATGCATTCGGAGAGCAGGGCGAGAGGGCTGCCGTTCTCTGGCGAGGCAATCGTGTGATAACACTCCCTGAACTGCCCCATGAGGGAAGGCC
>CAADHA010000085.1 GCA_900696685.1 uncultured Planctomycetota bacterium | reverse complement strand
GTGCCGACGTTCAAGAAGCCGCCGATCATCCTCGGCCACGAGGCGTCGGGAATCGTCGAGGAAGTGGGCGCCGGCGTCACGAATGTCCGCAAGGGGCAGCGCGTGCTCATCCCCGCCGTGCTCACCTGCGGGCGATGCATCGCCTGCCGCCAGGGCCGCGAGAACATCTGCGCCGACATGAAGATGCTCGGCAATCACTTTGACGGGGCGTATGCGGAGTACGTCGCCGTTCCTTGCAAAGATCTGCTCGACCTGCCGGAGTCGATTCCGCTGGCGGAGGCGTCGATCATCGCCGATGCGCTCTCGACTCCGTTTCATGCCGTGAAGAATCGCGCGCGGGTTCAGCCGGGCGACCGCGTGGTGGTGTTCGGGTGCGGGGGCGTGGGCATCAATGCCGTGCAACTGGCCGCTCTCTGCGGCGCCCACGTCATCGCCGTGGACGTGAACGAGCGCAAACTGGAGTGGGCGAAGCAGTTCGGCGCCGCCGCCGTCATCAACGGCTCCAAGGTTGAGCGAGTCAGCAAGGAAGTCAGGAAACTCACCGACGGCGGGGCGGACATCGTCCTCGAAGTCATCGGCAATCCGAAAACCTTTGAGGAGGCGTTCGAGTGCGTGCGCATCGGAGGCCGACTTGTGGCCGTCGGCTACACGCACGAGGCGGCGTCGATCGTTCCCGGCAAGATCATGTTCAAGGAACTCGACGTAATCGGGTCGCTCGGCTGCCGGCCCGTGGATTACCTCCCGCTCATCCGGCTCGTCGCGCAGGGCCGCATCGACCTCAGAAAGATCGTGACCCATCGCTTCCCGCTGCCCGAGATTCGCGGCGCATTCGAGGTCATGCACGCGGGCGAGTCGCTGAGGTCCATCGTCGTTCCCTGAACGGAGCCTGCCATGGGCGAGACCGCCGTCAAGCGAATCGAGATCGAGGCCGCCGGGCGGCTGCGGGCGCTGATGCGCCGGTACTTTCTCGATCTCGACGAGGCAGCAAAGGATCCCGGGCGCCGGGTGGCGTGGTGCACTTCGGTCGGGCCGTGCGAGATTCTGGCGGCCTTCGGATTTGCCGTGTACTTCCCGGAGAATCACGGCGCGCTGCTGGGGACGAAGAAGATCAGCCACGAGATGATTCCGCGAGCCGCGGGGCTGGGCTACTCGGCCGAGGCGTGCTCCTACATGAACAGCGACATCGGGTGCGACCTGCTGGGCTGCAGTCCGCTTCGCGCGATGTACGGCATCGAAGGCCCGCCGCGGCCGGACCTGCTCGTCTACAGCACGAACCAGTGCCGCGACGTGCAGGAGTGGTTCCGCTACTTCGGGCATCGGTACGAGGCGATGGTGGCCGGCCTGAGGCCGCCGCGCCACCTCGGCGAAGTCAAGGCCGAGCACATCGCCGACGTGCGCGTCCAACTCGAGCGCCTCATCGAGCAGATCGAGATCCGCTTCGAACTGCGCCTCGACCGCCGCCGCCTGCGCGAGACGGTCGAGCGGTCCAGCCGCCTGAGCGTCCTGTGGGGCCGGGTGCTTGACACGGCGCGGCATCGCCCCAGTCCGCTGACTTTCTGGGACATGCTCATTCACATGGCGCCAGTGATCCTGATGCGCGGCTCGGAGGAGGCAATCGCCTACTACGAGGCGCTCCTGGCGGAGATGGAGGAGCGGAACGCCTGCGGCGTGGCGGCGGTGCCCGGCGAGCGGTGGCGGATCTACTGGGAAGGCATGCCCGTCTGGCCTCGCCTGCGCGACCTGTCGGAGAAGTTCTTCGACTTGCGCACTGCCGTCGTCGCCAGCACCTACTGCAACTCCTGGGCGTTCGAGCCCTTCGACGGCGGCGACCCGCTCGACTGGATGGCGCGCACCAGCCTGGCGATATTCATCAATCGCGACGAGGCGAGCAAGGAGCGCTTCCTCGAACAGACCTTCGACCGCTTTGACGTCGACGGCGCCGTCTTCCACAACGCGCGCACCTGCCCGAACAACACCAACTCGCGCTACGGCATGCCCGAGCGCCTCCGCGAGCGACTCGGCCTGCCCGTTCTCGTTCTCGACGGCGATCTCGCCGACGTCCGCTTCTTCTCCACCGCGCAGTCGATGACCAACATCGAGGCGTTCATCGAGCAGATGGAGGGACGATCATGACCGGACGCGTCTTCGCCGGCGTCGATGCGGGCTCCTCGGCGACGAAGTGCGTCGTGCTGCGCTTCGAGTCCGGCGGCGAGACGGTGGTGGGGCACGCGGTCACGCCCTCCGGCTTCGACTACGCCGACGCCTCCGCGCGGGCGCTGCGCGAGGCGCTGGCTTCGGCGGGAGCGGTGGAGCGGGAGATCGCTTCCGCCGTCGCCACCGGTTACGGCCGCGCGGGCGTGCGCTTCCCCGACGGCGTGCCGCGGCGCTCGATCACCGAAATCACCTGCCACGCCCGCGGGGCGCGCGAGTGGTACCCGGCCGTCCGTCACGTCATCGACATCGGCGGGCAGGATACCAAGGTCATCCGCCTGTGCGACCGCGGGCGAATGGCCGACTACCGCATGAACGCCAAGTGCGCCGCGGGAACGGGAACGTTTCTCGAATCGATCGCGGTCCGGCTCGGCCTGCCGCTCGCCGCGGTCGATGCGCTGGCGATGCAGTCCACCGCCCGCCTCACGCTCAACAGTTACTGCACGGTCTTCACGAGCACGGAGGTGCTCGAGCGCATCAAGGCGGGGGACGCGAAGGAGGACATTGCCATGGGCATGTTCCGCGCCATCGCCTCCCGCGTGATCGAGATGCTCGCCGCCGGAGGGCGCGACGGCCCGGTGGCGGCGACGGGGGGCGTGGTAACCCACTGCCGCGCCATGCTCCGCGCGCTGGAGGAAGCGCTCGAGGTTCCCGTGCATCGCCCGCCCCTGCCGCAGCACGCGGGCGCGTACGGCGCGGCCCTGCTCGCCGCGGAGGGATCGGCGGAGGGCGATTCACCCGCGCTCCACCGGGCGGTTGAAGCGCCTGGCGGCGGCGTCGGCGCGCCTTCCTGCGCCTGCGGCGACTCGCGCTCCCTCAACGCTCCGTCGTGTGCCGGCTCAACCTCGCTTCGGGGGCGGCCATGCTGAAGCAGGGTCATCTCGGCGTCCACCCAGCCGGCGCCCTCGGCGTGGCCATGTTCATGCACGCGCACGCCGAGTGCTTCATCGGCCGGGCGGGCGGAGGCGTCACTGAAGACCTGCGCCGGGCCGGCTCACTGCGACTCGACGACGGGCAGGCGGTGCGCGTCATTCCGCTCCGCGGCCGCATCTTCAGCAACCTCCTCGAGGCCGACGCGCACAGCGCCGCGCCCGAACTTCTCGTCGTCTGCTGCAATCCCGGGCAACTTGCGGCGTTCACGGGCGAACTCACACAGTTCGTCGCCAGCCACGCGCGGCGCGGCCACCTGCGCAACGTCGAGGACGTGCGCCGCCACACGCCCATTCTTCTCCTCCTGCCCAACGGCATCCTCGCGGAGGAGACGGTCGAGACGTACGGCCGTCAACTCAACGAAGCGCGCCTGCTGGACCGGCTGCCGGGCGTGAGCGGGGAGATGATCGACGAACTGCTCGCCCGTGTGGTGCGGGGCGTGTCGATGCAGGCCGGCGGGCGGCGCGGCGCCGGCGCCGAGACCGTCTATGTTCTCGAGCGCTGCGGACAGGTCCTCTTCGCCGGCGGCTCGCGCCAGGCGCGCGATCGCGTCGTGGACATCCTGGCCGCCCACCAGTATCCCGGCCGGCATGTTCCCGACGTGCCCGCGACGCGCATCGAGTTCGACAAGGCGATGATCTCCATCGTCATCAACGTCGGCGGGCTGATCCACCTCGTCAAGCCCGACGGAGAACTGATCGACCTGCGCATGGGCGATCTCTGCCTCGACCCGACGCACGGCGAGTTCGTCGCCCGCATCACCCGCGCGGTGTTCGACGTGGGCAAGGCCATCGGCGCCTACGGGGCCGACGACGTCTACGAGCGCCTCTGGGAGGGGCATCGCTCGATCATCCTCGCGCACGCGCGGCACGTGACGAGTTCGATCAAGACCTTCCGCGACGCGGTGGCGGGGGGCACGGCGGGGGTGGCGCTGATGACCAACGAGGAGTGGATCCTCACGCCGCTGCGACGCTACGCCATCCGCGCCGGCATGGAGGAGGAAGCGGAACTGTTCCGCTCGCTTGCGCAGCGCGTTCAGGAGTCGATGGCGCGGGCCATCAAGCGCCGCCCGCGCGGCGCGGCGCCGCGTTCGTCCCGATACGGAGACCAGGCCATGAAACTCATTGCCCAGCGCACCATCACCATGGAGTTGTTCGAGGCGGGGCCGGATGACCTCGCGATCGCCGGCACCCTGCTCGACAGCGAGCACCTCATCACCCTCGAACTCACCATCCACCTGCCCGACGAGCAGATCACCGCCTCCCGCCTGGACATGATCCGCGTGCCCTACCACGTCTGCCGCGAAGTCGAGAGCGCGGCCGAGTCGCTCATCGGCCTGCGCATCCAGCGCGGCGTGATGAACGAGATTTCCAAGCGCGTGGGAGGGCGCGTGGGCTGCTCGCACCTGCGCGAGATCGCGACGGCGATCGTCTACTACGCGGCCACGCACATGGCGAGGCGCCAGATCGGCCTCGACCTCGGCGGGGGTGAATCCGTGCACCTGCCCGTCGAGGAAAAGTTCCGCCTGTCGCGCGCCCTGCTCAACGGCACGTGCCTGGCGTACTGCCAGAGTTCGCCTCTCGAACTCGACAAGCACATGGGCATCCGGCGCATCGGCCCGGTGCACGAGTCGCCCATCCCGCTGGGCGAGTATGAGCCTTCGCTCGGCGTGGTCCTGCGCGAGCGCGCCAAGGAGCACGGCGACAAGATTCTGCTGCGCCACCGCCCGCGCCGGTTCGACGCGCCGCGGGAGAGCGCGCCCGTCGCCTCGCTCACCTACCACGACTTCGCCTCCACCATCTTCCTGATCGCGCGACACCTGATCGCCTGCGACGTGCGGGCCGGCGACCGGATCGCCATGCTCTCGGAGAACCGGGCGGAGATGTTCATGTTCGAGGTGGCGGCAATGGCGATCGGAGCGGTCTCCGTGCCCGTCTATGCCGGGTATCCCTCGCCGCAGATCAGTTACATCCTGCGGCACTCGAGGCCGCGCCTGGCCGTCGTCTCCGGCATGCATCAGTTGGAGAAGATCGACGCTCAGCGGCATCCGTGGGTCGAGCGGTGGTTCTGCATGGATTTCGGACCCGGGCCGGAGCAGTGGGGCGCGCAGGACTTCGCCTTGCTGCTCGCCCCCGACGGCGGCGCCCTGGTTGAGGAACTCGAGGCGCGCGTCGACGCGGTGCGCCCCGATGACCTCTGCATGGTCATGTACACCTCCGGCACGACCGGCCCGCCCAAGGGTGTCCGCCTCGCCCACCGCAACATCATCTCTCAGCAGAAAGCCATGACCCTCATCTGGGACGTCAGCGCCCGCGACGTGCTGCTGAGTTACCTGCCGTGGCACCACAGTTTCGGCGGGCTGTTCGAGCGGTTCATGGCCCTCTACCAGGGCTGCGAACTCTGCCTCGACGACTCGGCCGGCCGCGACATCGACCGGATGCTCGAGAACTGGCGCCACTTCCAGCCGACGCTCTTCTTCAGCGTCCCCCGGGTTCACGACCTCCTGCTGGCGCGGTGCCGGCAGGATCGGGAGGCCGAGAACCTCGTCTTCGGCGGGCGGCTGCGCTTCGTCTTCACCGCCGGCGCCTCGCTGCCGGCCCACGTGGCGCAGATCTACCGCGATCATCGAATCCCCGTCCTCGAAGGATGGGGACTTACGGAAACATCCCCCGCCTGCACCATCACCACCATCGACCGCGAGTGGCGCAGCGGCTACGTCGGCCTTCCCATCCCCGGCGTGAGCATCCGCATCGACAGCGACCAGGAGATCCTCGTGCGCGGGCCCAACGTCATGCAGGGCTACCTCGACGACGAGGAGATGACCGCTCGCGTGATCGACGAGGACGGCTGGTTCCACAGCGGCGACCTCGGTGAGTTCCAATCGGGAACCGGATCGAGCGCCGGGCTGCGCATTCTCGGCCGGCGCGACGGCGCCTTCAAACTCACCACGGGCGAAAAGGTCCACCCTCACCGCATCGAGAACCTCCTCGCCGGTGAGTCCGCGTTCATCAACACCGCGGTCGTGCTCGGAAGCGGCCGGGACTATGTCGCGGCGCTCATATTCCCCGACCGCCAGCGGCTGGGGGAATGGGCGCGGGAGCGCGGCCTGGTGGGCGAAGTCGACGCCGCGATGCTGGCGAATCCCGACGTGTGCGAGCTCTTCGCGTCCGAGGTCGCCCGCATCAACCCCATGATCGACGTGAAGTACCATCGGCCGTCGCGCATCGTGCTCGTCGATCGAACGCTCAGCCTCGAGCGAGGCGAGTTGACGCCTTCAGGCAAGGTCTGCCGCGATCGTATCTGCGAAGGGTGCCGGCGCGAGATCGAGATGCTCTTCGCGGACCCGCCGCCGGCGTCAGTGCTGACGATCGAGGCGCACCGGGCGGCCCCGGTCCTCGCAGGCAGGGGGGAATAGGCCATGATCGGAAACGGCTCCACGGGCGTGGTGATCTGCGGCGGCGCACGGACGCCCGTCGGGATGAAGTGCGGCACGCTGAGCGCGTTTTCCGCCGAGGACCTCGCCGTCCTCGCCTGCGACGAGGCCATCCGGCGCAGCGGCATCGACCGCGGCTGCCTCGACGCGGCCGTGGGAGCAAACGTCTATCAGTTCACCGCCCCGGGCGTTCAGGACATCTACTTTCCGCGCAACGTCGCGCTGCGTTGCGGCCTGCGCGAGGAAGTCGGGGCGCTGATGGTGCAGCGCATCTGCGGATCAGGGCTTCAGACGCTCGTGTCGGCCGTGCAGCAGATCGCCCTGCCCGATTCGATTGACGACGCCCGGGCCGTGCTCTGCTTCGGCGCCGAGACGATGTCGCGCTGCCCGCGGATCGACCGCACACCGCGGCGTTCGGCCTCGAGTTTCTGGGAGTTTGCGCCGCGCAACGGCCATGCTTCGTCCAACGGATCGCTCGAAGACACCATGCTCGCTTCGCTCAATCACGACTTCGCACAGACAGCCATGATGCGGACGGCGGATGAGTACGGCCACCGCCTCGGCCTGACGCGGTGCGAATGCGATGAAGTGGCGCTCCTGTCGCACGAGCGGGCCCGCGCGGCGCGCCGCGCCAGCCGCGTGAACGGAGGAGACGCGGTCGGCGGCCTCTTCGCCCTCGACACGGTGGATGCGCAGGGACGGCGCGTCCATCTGGCGCGCGACGAGTGCGTTCGAGAGACCACGCTGGAGACATTGGAGCGTCTCCCGTCGCTGACGCCCCACGGCCTGGTCACCGCAGGCAACGCGAGCGAGATCGCCGACGGCGCGGCGGCGCTGGTCGTCGCCTCGCGCCAGAGGGCCGAGGAACTCGGGCTGGACGCCCGGTTCGAGATCGCGTCCTACGGCGTGGCGGGAGTCGAACCGCGCGTGATGGGCCGCGGCCCGGTTCCCGCGGTGCGCCTCGCCCTTGATCGCGCCGGCATCGGGGCTGGCGATGTGGACCTCTGGGAGATCAACGAGGCGTTCGCCGCGCAATACCTCGGAGTGGAGCGTGAACTCGACCTGCCTCGCGACCGCGCAAACGTGAACGGCGGCGCGATCGCCATCGGCCATCCGCTCGCGGCATCGGGCGCACGGCTGGTGGTGGACCTCATCTACGAGATGGAGCGGCGCGGGGCGGAATACGGCGTCGCCTCCGCCTGCATCGGCGGCGGCCAGGGACTCGCCCTCGTCGTCCGCAATACCGCGGCCGGGAAGCGGAGGCGCTCGTGAAAAAGGCGTTTGCGTTCGGAGTGCGCGAGATGGAAGCCGCCGTGCGGCGCGTCAACGCGCTGCGCTCTGTGGCCGTCATCGGCGCGGGGACGATGGGGCGCGGCATTGCCGCCGACCTGCTGCGCAAGACGGGCCTGAACGTTGTTCTTCTCGACGTTCGCCCCGAGGCGATGCGCGACGCGCGCGAGGCGCTGGCGGCGCGATGGGCGGCGGAGGTGAAGGCCGGACGCCTGCGCGAGGCCGACGCCCGCGCGCTCGAAGCGAGGCTCTTCTGCGCCTCCTCCTGCGACGACCTGCGCGAGTGCGACATCATCTGGGAAGCGGCGACGGAGCGCGCCGAGATCAAGGCCGCGATCTTCCGCAGCATCGAGGCCGCCGTCGATCCCGATCGTCTCGCCGCCGTCTTCTCCAACACGTCATCGCACACCACCGGCGAACTCGCCGCGCTCTTCGCCGCCGAGTCCTTCCGCGAAAAGCTGCTCACGGTCCACGGCTACTTCCCCTTCGAGAACAACCGGCTTCTCGACGTGATGAAAGGCCCATACGCCTCGACGGAGACATTCGCGCTGGGCGTGGTGTTCGGCGAGCAGTTGCTCGAAAAGACCGTCATCGCCCTGCCGCGCGATCATCACGGGTACATCACCGATCCGATCTTTCAGGCGATGGCGGCGATCGTGTCGTGGGATATCCGCGCCGGCCGCGATCTGATCGACCTCGGCGCCGTCTGGGAACTCTTCACCGCCAATCCATTCAACGTGCTCGACCGCACGGGGCACATGCCCTACACCGAGTCGGGCCGGCATCTGGGGCATGCGCTTCCGGACGGCGACCGGCTGGCAAGCCTCTACCGGCGCGATGGCTGCGCCTATCCCGAGTGGATCGCGCGGCTTGAATCCAGCGGGCGCACAGGCGTGTCGTCTGCGGCGCGCTGCGGCTTCTTTCAGTGGGGCGGGGAGGGATCGCCGGCGCCGCAGCAGGTGTACGACCCGGCGAGCGACGCCTACGTGCCGCTGAGCGAGCCTTCGCGCCGCGACTTCTGGTCGTGGTATGAGGCGGCGGAGCGCGACGCGCGCGCCGGGCGCATCCGCAGCGCCGAGTCGATCGTCTTCGTGGCGCCGCACGACGACGCCGGGGGCCGCGCCTTTCGTCGCTACGTCCTGCCCATCATGCTCTACGCGCTGGACCTGATCCAGGACGGCTTCGCCACGCCGGGACAGATCAACATCTGCACCCGCGCCGGCCTGCGCTTCAAGACCGGACTCATTGAGGCGATCGACGCCCTGACGGCTCACCTGACGATCGACGGCCTGCTGCAACTCATCCGCCGCGCCCGTGACGAAAACGCCGACGACCCGTTCATGCGCGAGATGCTCGACGCGGACGGCGAGTGCGGTCCGCGCCGCGGCCGGCCCTGCCTCCTGCACGACCTGCGCCGGCGGCGCATCGATTCGCTGCTGGGGTACGGCCGCTTCTACGGCACGCCGGTCGCGGAGATCGACCTCGAAACCGGCTCGTACCGCCCCTGCTGCGGCGAACTGCGAATCCATGAACCGTCGTCGCGCGACCGGGTGGCGAGCATCGTCTTCAACCATCCCATGCGGGGAAACGTCTTCAACCGGGCGCTCATCGATCAGTTGGCGCATGCGTTTGCGCATGTGCTTGAGATGCATCGCGCGGGTCGATGCGGGGCGGTGTTCTTCACGGCGTCGGGAGAGGGCATGCGCCTGCTCGGCGCCGATGCGCGCGAGTTCAATCGCGGGTGGTTTGAGAGGGAGAAGGGCTATTGCCCGCTGAGCGAGGAGGAGGCGGCGGCGTCGAGCCGCAACGCCGTGCGCCTGTTCCGCCTCATCCAGCGCAGCCCGGTGGCGAGCATCGGGGTTTTCGGCGAGAAGTGGGGCGGAGGCGCCGAGTTCACCTACTACCTCGACCTGCGCTACGACCTGCGCCTCAGCGGCATGGTCTTCGATCCCGTCACGCGCGCCTCGCAATGGATGCTCAAGACGACGTACAACCAGCCCGAACTGCACTACGCGATTCTGCCGGGCTTCGGCGCGGCCGGTGAACTGCGCCGGCTGGGCCTGGGCGACTCGGTCATCTTCGAGTTGTTTGACCAGGGGCTGACGGCCGATCGAGCCCACCAGGTCGGCCTCTCCAACGCCGTCTTCGACGATGAGCACGAGGCGCTGGTGCGCGGCTACGAGCGCGCCCGGCAGATGGCCAAGGATCCGCCCTGGTCCCGCGCCCTGTTCAAGAAGGAACTCGCCCGTGCCGCGGACGACGAGGAGCTCGCGCGCGAGACGGGTGAGACCTTCAACCCGCGCAAGAACCCGTATATCAGCACCGGCCTGCTCCGGCTGCTCGATCGTTCAGCCCGCGCCCCGCAGATGAACTACGAGGTGAACGGCGTCGAACTGCCGGGCTGGACCTACCCGGCCGATGCCGCCTTCACCCCGGCCCGCACCGAGGTCTCGCCATGAATGCCAGCCGCACCACGTCCGTGACCACTGCCGAGGAGATCGTCCGCGAGTGCCGCTCGCTCGCTGAACTGCTGCCGTCGCAGGCGCTCGCCCGAGCGCAGGAGGGCCGGCCGGGCCTGCGGGGGTTCGGAGTGTTCCCGGTCTATGCGCCGCAGGAGATCATTCACGCGGCGGGGCTGATGCCGGTGGGCCTGTTCGGCGCCGGGGCCAAACTGGAGACGACGCGCGCCGACTCGCGCTTCCAGTCCTTCATCTGTTCGATTGCGCGCAGCACGCTCGAACTGTTCCTCAGCGGCGACCTGGGCCGGGAGAACGGTTTCGAAGGGGCGGTGTTCAGTTCGATCTGCGATGTGGCGCGCAACCTGTGCAGCGTCGCGGGACGGAACGCGCCGGGGGTCTACGTCGAGTACCTGCACCTGCCCCAGAACGCCGCCACGCCGGCGGCGCGCGAGTACACGCGGCGCGAGTTCGCACGCTTCCGCGACAACCTCGCGGGCCGGGTCGGCCGAGCCATCGACGACGAGGCGATCAGGCGGAGCATCGCCCTCTACAACCGCGTCCGTGAACTCATCTCGGATCTTTACACGCAGCGGCAGGAGCGCCCCGGCTCGATCCGCACGGCCGATCTCTTCACCGTCGTCCTGGCCGGCACGTGCATGATGCCCGAGGACTTCGTCCCGATGGCGGAGTCGCTCCTTGCGGGCGTGCGCGAGCACGTGCCGGTCCCGCGCGACACGGTGAACGTAGTGCTTGAGGGGGCGTTCTGCGAAGCGCCGCCCATTGACCTCATTGACGCGATCGAATCCGCAGGCTGCCAGATCGTGGAGGATGACCTGGCGATCGGCTGGCGGATCTTCCGCGAGGACGTGCCCGTGGAGGGCGATCCCGTCGCCGCGCTCGCCGACGCCTACCTCGCCGGCAGCGCCTACACGTCGGTGCGCCACGACAGCGCCCGGCCGCGGACGCGGGGCCTTCTCGAGCGGGTCGAGGCGTCGCGTGCCGACGCGGTGATCCTCGCGTCGGCGAAGTTCTGCGAACCGGCCCTTTTCGACTACGTCCTCTTCCGCCGCGCCCTCGATGAGCGGGGCATTCCCCACCTCAAGATCGAGTTCGAGGAGAAGATGTGGACTTTTGAGCGCCTGCGCAACGAGATTGAGACGTTCACGGAGTCACTGCTTTTCGACTGAAGGAAAACCCCGGCCGTTGCCGCGCCGGCGAGCCCAGGAGATCAAGATGCCCACCACTGCACCACCGCCGGCGCCGGCCGTCAACGACTACGGAAGCGTCGTACACGATCTCTCGCGCGAAGTCATGACCGCGTGGATGACGCAACTCCAGGACGCAGCGCGGAGCGGCGCGCCCTCCGCCTACATGATGGTCAGCGGCAACTGCGTCGAGATCCTCCGCTGCTTTGACATCCTCCCCGTCTTCCCCGAGATCAACGCGCTGCAACTGGCGATCCGCAAGAAGGCCCTGCCCTACATCCTCAAGGCCGAGGAGATCGGCTACGCCTCCGACAACTGCGCCTACGTCAAGGCGGACATCGGCTACACGCTCCTGGAGGGAGTGGGGGAGAACGGCCTGACGCCTCGGCCCTCGCTCATCGTCTGCAACTTCGTCGGGTGCAACGTCTACATCAAGTGGTTCGAGCACTGCGCCGAGATGCTCGGCGTGCCGCTGGTGATGATCGACGTTCCCTTCGTGCGGCAGGGAGAGGCGGTCTCGACGGGCGACCTGCACTACGTCATGGCCCAGTTGCGCGGGCTGATCGCCGCCTGCGAGGAACTCACGGGCCGCAAGTTCGACATCGACCGCCTGCGGGAGATCGTCGGCTACTCCGCGCGGGCGGAGGCGGGCTGGAGCCGCGCCAAGGAACTCTGTAAGAGCCGCCCCGCGCCCTTCGACTGCTACTTTGACTCGATCAACATGATGGGCCCGATCAACGCCCTGCGAGGGACGAAGGAAGCGGCGGACTTCTTCGACGCCGCCGTCGCCCATTACGAAGTGATGGCGGCGCGGGGGCTGGGAGCAACCGACGAGGAGCAGTTCCGCGTCGTCTTCGAAGGACCGCCTCCCTATCCCTACTACCGCAACTTCCGCAACCTCTTCGCGGCGTGGAAGGCCGTCTGCGTCCAGAGCACCTACTCGACGGTCGGCGGGACGTGGGAGTTCGGCTTCCGGCACGACCCCGCCCGTCCGCTCGAATCGATCGCCGAGCAGATGCTGCTGCACAACCTCTGCAACCGCACGATGCAGGAGCGCTACCGGCAGATCCGGCGCTATGTCGAGGAGTGGGAAGCGGATGCGCTGGTGATCCACAGCGTCAAGTCGTGCCGCCTCTTCTCGGCCGGGCAGGGCGACATGCGCGAGTACTTCACCAAGGAACTCGGCGTGCCGACGCTCATGGTGGAATCCGACCTCGAGGATCCCCGGTATTACGCCGAGGCCCAGATGAAGAACCGCATCGACGCGTTCTTCGAGTCGCTCCAGTACAAGCGCCTGCGAGGCTCGTCCGCGGAGGCGCGGCCCGCATTCTCGGAAGGAGTCAGCGATGCAGTACGCCGCGGGCGTTGACATCGGCAGCACGCAGACCAAGGCCGTGCTCATGGACACCGCGCGGGCCATCGTGGCGCGGACCGTCATCCCGACGGGCGCGCACGTCGTCCGCGCCGGCCGGCGTGCCCTCGAGGCCGTCGTCGCTGAGGCCGGCGTGAAGGCAGAGGAAGTTCGTTGCGTCATCGGCACGGGCTACGGCCGCTACAAGGTCGAGGCCGGCGACGCACAGGTCACCGAAATCTCCTGCCACGCGCGCGGCGCGCAGTTCATCTTCCCGGGAACACGAACCGTCATCGACATGGGCGGGCAGGACACCAAGGCGATCCGCACCGGCCCCGACGGCAGCGTCCTGGACTTCTGCATGAACGACAAGTGCGCCGCGGGCACGGGGCGCTTCCTCGCCGCCGCCGCCGACGTCGTCGGCCTCACCCTCGAGGAGATCGGCGAAGTATCGCTCCGGGGAACCAAGCCCATTCGGCTGACCAGCGTCTGCACCGTCTTCGTCGAGTCCGACATCATGAATTACCTCGCGCAGCGCAAGTCAGTCGAGGACATCCTTGCCGGTGTCCACCAGGCCATCGCGTCGCGCACCATCGGCCTGGTGCGCCGCGTCGGCGTGGAGGAGGAGGTAACGTTCACGGGCGGCGGCGCCCGCAACATCGGAATGGTTCGCGCGCTCGAGGGTAAGCTGGCCACGAAACTCAACGTCGGCCCGGAGTCGCATTTCATGGGGGCGCTTGGCGCGGCCCTTTTCGCCGTCGACCGGCTCATGGCCGCCGAGCCTCGGGAGGCGGCCGGCGTCGAGGCCGCCCCCATTTGGTCTGACGGACTCGAAGGCCGCTGATGACCCGGCGCCCCAGGACGCGCTGAAAGGAAGCATGACATGACCTGTATCGCCGGCATCGACATCGGAGGGGGATCGACGAAGGTGGTCCTCATCGACGCGCAGCGCCGCATCCTCGGCCGCGGCCTGGCCCGAAGCAACGCCGACTTCGAGGGAGTCGCCGGCCGCGCACTCGCCGAGGCGTGCGAGCAGGCGGGCATCGAGGCCGAGGCGGTCGAATACGTCGCCGCCACCGGCCTGGGCCGCTACAGCCTCGAGAGGCGCAACATCCAGATCACCGACCTTACCTGCGGCGCGCGCGGCGCGGCGTCGCTCGTTCCCGACGCGCAGTACGTGCTCGACATGGGCGCCCAGTGCACGCGTGCCATCGCGCTGCGCCCGGGCGGCAAGGTGAAGACCTTCCGCTCCAACGAGAAGTGCGCCGCCGGCTCGGGCGGCTTCCTCGAACGCATCGCCCGCTACCTCGAAATCCCGCTTGACGACGTCGGTCGCCTGTCGCTCGAGGCCGACGACCCCCAGCCCATCAGCAGCGTCTGCGCCGTTCTCGCCGAGTCGGAAATCATCAATCACGTCTCCGAAGGTCGTAGCATTCCCAACATCATCCGCGGCGCGCACGACTCGCTCGCGGGGCGGACCGTCTCTCAACTCAAGATGGTCGGATACGGCCTCAACGGCGCCGCGGCTGACGAAGTCGTCGTCTTCATCGGAGGCGTGGCATTGCAGCGCGGCATGGTCGCCGCGTGCGAAGAGCGCCTCGGTCAGTCGCTCGTCGTGCCCGAGCATCCCGCGCACGTGGCGGCCTACGGCGCCGCCCTCCTCGGTCTGCAGCGACACCTCAAACGTCAGGAGGGCGCCCATGCCTTTGCCGACCAGCCCGTCGGAAGGCGGTCCTGAGGCCATGCACCACCCCACGCACGCGCTCCGCGCCGAACATCAGGTCATTCTCAAGGTGCTCGACTGCTTCGAGATCGCGCTGCGCCGCGCCGTGGCCTCGCAGAGCCTCGCCGAGGCGGAGTTCCTCCCCTTCGTCGAGTTCTTCCGCGAGTTCGCCGATCGCTGCCATCACTGCAAGGAGGAAGACAGGCTCTTTCCGTGCCTCGAGCGCTGCGGCCTGCCGCGCGAGCACGGTCCGATCGCGGTCATGCTCCACGAGCATCAACTCGGCCGCGCGCACGTCCGCGCCATCGCCGAGTCGATTCCCGCGGCTGCAGCGGGCGACCAGGCCTCCCTGCGGCGCGCCCTGCACGAAGGCGCCGAGTTCATCCACCTCCTGCGGGAACACATCTACAAGGAAAACGAGGTGCTCTTCCAGATGGCCGACCGGATGATCGGCGAGGCGGACCGCGTGGCGCTGGCCCACGAGTACGAATCCGCCGACGGGCAGCGGGAGACCCGCATCGCGCTCACGCAGGGCCGCTCGATCGCGGCCGAACTTTGCCGACGCTACGGAATCATGCCGGCGCCCGAGCAGGAGGGACCATGAGCGCGCTGTCGCCCGAACTTCTGCGCCGCATCTCCGCTCTGGCGCGGGACGGCACAGCCTCGGCGCTGTGCCTCATCGCAGATGAGCGTGGCTCGACGCCGCAGGGCGCCGGCGCAGTGATGTTCATTGACGGCTTCGGCCGCATTCATGGAACCATCGGCGGCGGGTGCATCGAAGCCGAGGTCCGCCGGCTCGCCTTTCCGCTGATTTCCTCGCGCCGCTCCGCGATGTTCCGCTTCCGGCTCGACGGCGATTACGGCTGGGACGACGGGCTGATCTGCGGAGGATCGATCGAGGTCGCCGTCGCGCCGGCGCCGGCCCCCGAAGTACTGGAGCGGATCGCCGCCGACGTCGAACTCAATCGCCCCGCGACGCTGGAGATCGACGTGGACACCGATGCCGGGCGCGAACACATCATGCTTTGCCTGCCGCCGCGATTGAAACTGCTGGTCGCCGGCGCCGGCCACATCGGTCAGGCCGTGGCGCGACTCGCCGCCTCGCTCGACTTCGACGTTGCAGTCTTCGATGATCGCGCCGACCTGCTCGAGCGCCTCGCGCCGTCGGTGCGCATCGTGTGCGGGCCGATCGCGCGCCGCCTCGCCGAGACGCCGATGAGCCGGCAAACCTTCTGCGTCATCGTGACGCGCGGCCACCGGCACGACGCCCAGGCCCTCGCCGCCGTCCTCGATCGACGCGCGGAAGCCGACGCGCCCGCCTACGTCGGCATGATCGGCAGCCGCCGCAAAGTCGCGCTTACCTTCCAGGAACTTGAAGAGCGCGGAATTCCGCGCGACCGGCTCAACTCCGTCCGCGCTCCCATCGGCCTGCCCATCGGCGCCGAAACGGTCGAGGAGATCGCGCTCTCGATCGCCGCGCAACTCGTCGAGGCCCGCGCCGCCCTGCGCGGCGGACCGAAGCCCCGCGGGCTCGGCTTGATCGAGCGCCGCATCCTGCATGGTCCGGTCACGGAAGCGGCAAGGCCGATCGGCCTCCTGCTCGCCGCAGGCGCGGGCCGGCGCATGGGATGCACCAAGCAGGCGCTGCCCCTTCCAGGCGATCCGAAGAACCGCGCGCTCGTCGCCGCCGCGTTTGACGCCGTCGCGTCCGCCTGCCGCGAGATGGTCGTCGTCGTTTCGCACGAAGCCGACGCCGTGTCACAGTGCCTGCGCGATCGAGCCTGCCGCACGATGCGCGTCCCCGAAGGCGCGGCGATGTGCGAATCCGTCCTCGCGGGCCTGCGCGAGGCGGCCCGCATCGATTCCGCAGCGCCCGTTCTGCTTCACCTCGCCGATCATCCTCACGTGAGCGCCGCGGTCCTGGATCAGATCGCCCGGGCCGCGTCGCTCCACCCCGACTCGGCGATCATCCCGACTTTCGACGGGCGCGGCGGACATCCCGTCCTCCTCCCCGCGTCGCTCATCCCGGTAATACTTGACGATCAGGCCGCGTGGCGATCGGGTGGACTGCGGGACTTCTGGGCCGCGCATCCCGATCGCTGCATCCGGCTGGCGGTCTCCGACGCTTCGATACTCGTCGATGTCGATACTCCGGCCGACTACCAGGGCCTCTTGCAAGGAGTCATGTGATGGCCGCTTCCGATGCCCCCGCGGTGGACGCCCGCTCCTTCAGCGGCGAGGAGACCTTTGCTGCTTCGGCCGACCGCACCTTCGCCGCCCTGACCAATCCCGACATCCTGGCTCGGTGCGTTCCCGACCTCGTCTCGGCCGAGCGCGTGGACGATCGCACGCTGCGCTGCAGCGTGAAACCCGGATTCTCCTTCATCCGCGCCACCTTGAAGATGACGATCGCGTTCAGCGAGGTGGACGCAGGCCGGCGCTTCGCCGCCCTCGACATTGCCAGCAAGGGCATCGGCGCTTCGATGAACGTGCGCTGCGCCATGACGGTGCAGGAGCAGTCGGGCGCCAGCCGCGTGAAGTGGGAAGCGACGATCGCGCAACTCGGCGGCCTCATCGCCGCCGTCGGCCCCGCGCTCATCCGTGGCGCGGCGGACAAGGTCATCCGCGACGGGTGGGCCGCCCTGCGCCGTGAGGTCGAAACATGACGCGGCCGGTGTGCCCGGCCGCCGACCGCGAGGCGTAAGGCGCTGCGAGCAGGGCGTTCAACTGAACGCCTCGAACTCCTTGCCGAGCAGCCGCGCCGCGATCTTGAGTTTCATAATCTCATCCGTCCCCTCGTAGATGCGGCAGACGCGCACGTCCTGAAGGTGGCGCATCGGGCGATAGAGTTCGGACCAGCCCCGGCCGCCGAAGACCTGCACGGCCCGGTCGGCCGCCTCCCACGCCGCGTTCGAAGCGTGGAACTTCGCCTGCGCCACCCGGAAGTCCGCCTCCGCGAGCAGATCCCGGTCGTGCGGCCGGCGGTCGGAGGCGTCCTTGGCCAGCGCCGCCCGCTCGATCATCGCATCGCTCGTCGCGCGCATCATCTCGATCATGGCGATGTGCTCCTGGACGAGCTGGTGGCGGCCGATCTCCTTGCCGTGCTGCCGCCGCTTGCGAGCATACGTCAACACCTCCTCGAGGCAGTCTTCGATCGCCCCGAGGCAGCCGGCCGCGACCGAAAGCCGCCCCGAGATGAGCGTGTGCATCGCGATTCGAAAACCATCCCCCTCCGGACCGAGCAGATTCGCAACCGGCACGGGATGATCCGTCATCT
The DNA here is from genome assembly GCA_900696685.1 of uncultured Planctomycetota bacterium. Taxonomy (GTDB): domain Bacteria; phylum Planctomycetota; class Phycisphaerae; order Phycisphaerales; family UBA5793; genus UBA5793. The sequence goes on along the minus strand of CAADHA010000085.1, from coordinate 6,593 downwards.
CGAACATCGCGGTGTCCGAGGTGTACATGCCCGGCTTGGCGTGCAGCGCTTCGCTCTGGAACGTCTCGCCGGCGGTGTCCACGATGAACGCGCTCATCCGCCGCTCCCGCCCCGTCGCGCCTTCAGGGAACGCGAAAACGATGACCGCGTCGGCGATCGAACCGTTGGAAATGAGGTACTTCACGCCGTTGAGCAGAAACACGCCTCCCTCGCGCCGGTAAGTGCACGTTCCTTCGAGCGGGTTCGAGCCCGCATCCGGCTCTGTCAGGCCGAAGGCCAGCAGCCGCCGCCCGGCGCACGAATCCGTCAGGTAGTGCTCCTTCTGCGCGTCGTTGCCGTAGCGCATGATCGGATACTGCCCGATGGACGTCTGCCCTGAGAAGAACGTGCGCACGCCGTTGCCCTCGCGGTTGATCCGCGCCAGCGCACGAACATAGGTGAGTGCGTCGGCGCCGCGGCCTCCATAGCGCTTCGGCACGGGCATGCCCATGAGGTTGTACTTTCGCGCCAGTTCCACGATCGCCTCGTTGCGCCGATGCTCGAGGTAGCAGATCTCCTCGATCGGCCGCAGTTCGCGGCAGTACGCTTCGACGTCGGCGAGCAACGCAGTGCGCTCGGCGTCGTTCATCTCGGAGTCGATCGAGGGAGATGCCCGATGCGGCTGGGCAGTCTTAGTGGACATGATGGTCATTATAGTCGCCCCCAGCCCGCCGCGCCGACGCCCGAGTCGCAGCGGAAACGCCCCGTGCTGCGCTGATTTAATGCCGAGACGATCGCCGCCCGCTTGCCGCCGCCCTTCCGCACACTCCTGGGTGCTCCGAGATCACTACCCGTCCCGTGGATTCTCACGGCCGCTTCTTCCGGGATGACAGGCCACATCGCGGGTGTCCGAAACGCCGGAGCCGGTTCACGATGATGGAGCGCCAAGGCTCGATCGCTCAGCCGCCGGCACTGTCGATCTGGTCAAGCGCATTGGTGATCCATTCATCGAAGGTGGCCGTGCCATCAATCCTGTCGTCTGGACAAATGACCTGCCTCCAGTAGGATTGATCCGGTTTGATCAAGAGTCCCGACGGGCCGCGTCAACGTGCGTCGTTCGCCAGCCGCGGACCGGCATTACCCATCAGATTCGTTCGGCCTGCAATGCACGCACATCCTTAAACCGCTCAATGATGGTGGTGGGGACCGTTCATGACCGTCGAAGCGCCCGACGACCGCGACAAGCCGACACCGGATTGGAAGCGTCCGCCGGAACCGCCCATTCACAGTGCCGCCCGCAAGGGGGACATTGCACAGATTGCGGCTTTGATCGAGAGCGGTGCCGACATCGAGACGCGCGCGGACCTGGAGTTCGATAACGGGCCTCACCTCAATAACCTCACGCCATTGATGGTCGCCGCCCGTTCCATCGACGGCGCCACGGTCGATACGCTTCGTTGGCTGGTCGAGCATGGAGCCGACATTCACGCCAGGTCTGCAGGAGGGAATACAGCGGCCTGGTACGCAGCCGGGGATGGGGGTCGCTGGGATTTCCACAGGAAAGCCGTGACTCCCGACCATGTCGAGCGGCTTCGTTACCTGCTCGATCAGGGGCTCGATCCGACCGAGCGCAACTTCATCGGTCGTTCGCTGATCACGGAAGCGTGTGAGGCCGGCGATCCCATGCGGGTCCGACTGCTCCTCGAACGCGGGGCGCCGGCGGTATTGGGTGGAAAGCCGTCGCTTCAGCCCTCCATCATGAAGCGCATCTCCGCGATGGCAAGCGATGATCGGATTGAGCCGCGAGCCGACGTACTCAAGGGCGAGGCCAGCTCTTTCCAGATTCCGCTGTTCTGTGCTGCGCGATCCGGATCAGCCGAATGCGTGCGCCTGATCCTGAAAGCAGGCGCCGATCCCAACACCCGGGACTCATCGGGCAGCACCGCGTTGATGCTCGCCGGGTCTGGCGAGGTCGTGCGGACGCTTTTAGAAGCCGGCACGGACATCCACGCAGTCGATGAATATGGGAAGGACGCGTTTGAATCGATACTCGAAGGCGGTTGCGATTCAGGCGCGTGCGGTCCCGAGCGTTTCGACGTCGCGCAGGCACTCGTCGAAGCGGGAATCGACATCGAGCGCGTCGACCGATACGGCAAGACACGCCTCGCATCTGCGGCATTCGGTCACCACGCGGATGCCGTCGCGTTTCTCCTGAAACTCGGAGCCCGGCATGATGTGCGGGATCCTGAGGGGAGTACGCCGCTCCACTCCATCTGCTGGCAAGGCGAGTACCAGGATGAAGACGTCAACGCGGCATGCGAGCAGATCATCAGGACACTCGTCGCCGCGGGCGCCCCGGTCGATGCCGTTGACAATGACGGGCGAACGCCGATGCACGACGCGGCCTACGGAGACTGGGGGAATCCGACCGCAGTCCGCACCCTTCTCGCGCTCGGCGCGGCAGTGGATCCCGTGAACAACGACGGCGATACTCCGCTGATGCTGGCGGCTGATAACGGCGAAGTCGAGTGCATCCGATTGCTGCTGGAGGCCGGAGCGAACCCGACTCGTCTTAACGAGAGCGGCAACGCACCGTTGGACGCCGCTCGGAATCACCTTGAAGTCTGGAAGCGGATCATCGCGGAGGGACCCGGCGTGTCGTTGGCGGAAATCCAGAAGGAGTCGATGGACCGCCTTGCTGAGGAATTCGGACACCCGCTCGAAGATGGCCGCTGTGAGTTGCCATCAATCCTCAAGGAACAGACAGAACATCATGAGGCAGCGCTTCGTGACGCGGAGATGGCCTTTGAGGCATTGAGGATCGCGGCAACGGCCTGGCCGGCATAGCGCGGCATGATGTTCAGTGCCTCGTCGCCTGCCTGAGTCCAGACTTGCGGGAGGATGCATGCGTGCCTTCTACTCACACCTGCGATGGTGCGGACTGTGAGGACAGGTCACGATCGACGAGTCGTCGGGCACAGGCTCGCCGCGTTCGAATCCGGCTGCGGCGCCTTCCGCGGCGCCGGATTGGTTCCGGACACCGCGGAAGGTGTCGCGCATGCAGCCGGTCGGTCGCGCGACGCCGAATGTTGAAAGTGTTTAGTTCCTGATCTGTGACCAGTCGCTCCGCTCCGGCGCACCGAGATCGTTGCAGGATCTCGCACGATATCGGAAGGCTTCCGAGCCTGGCAGGCCGATGATCGGCGAGCGGTGCGTGAACCGCATCTGTTGCGGGTTGGGGTTGGTGTGCTGCTCACTAATGCTACAAGCGTAGACCCCCTTGACAACCCGCAACATTTGCGTCAGAATGTTTTCAGACTCTTCTGTCCGGTCTCGTCTCAGGCCGGGCGGGGAGGGCGGCAGTGTCTGGTTTGGGGGGGAGGCGGCCGGAGGATTTGCGTGGCTGACCATCATGGAGAGGTCGATGCAAGCGGCTCGGAGGCGTCTGATGCGCCTCAGCAAAGACATGCCCCGGTCGCGGAGGCGGGCGGCATCGGCCTTGATTCCGTCGCTGAATCCCTCTACTGCGAACTCCACGCCCTGGCCCGGACCCATCTCAGCCGCGAGCGGCCGGGCCACACGCTCCAGGCCACGGCGATCGTCAACGAGGCCTACCTGAGGCTGCGGAAAATCGGGCGCATTGATGTGTCCGACCGGGTGAAGTTCCTCGCCCTGGCGGCGCAGATGATCCGGCGCATCCTGGTGGACCATGCCCGGAACCGCGATGCGCTCAAGCGGCAAGGGGATCGGTTGCGCCTCACGCTCAGCGGGATCGAGACCCCGTCGCCCAACGGAACCGCAAGCGATGTGGATGTCCTGGCGCTGCATGAGGCGCTTGAGGAACTTGCCCGGCTCGATGAGCGCCAGGCCAGAGTGATCGAGATGCTCTACTTCGCCGGAATGAACCAGCAGGAAGCGGCGGACCTGCTCGGCGTGAGCCTGCGCACGGTGCAGGCGGATTCAAAGATGGCGCGGGCCTGGCTCAAACGTCAGCTCGGCTGACTGCGGTGGCGAGGAGATCGGCGTCAATGGATTCGCAACGATACCAGCGAGTTCGAGCTCTCTTTCACGCCGCATGCGAACTTCCAGTTGCGGATCGCGCCGCGTATATCACTACCCAATGCGGCAGTGATCTCGAGTTGCTTGAGGAAGTGCGATCGCTGCTTGAAGCCGCTGAGTCTGCGGCGAGTTTCCTCTCGGAGCCGGTGAAGGGTGTGGCGGAGATGCTGGCCTCACCCTCTCTCGGCCTGGACGGTGAGAGTGGTGACGGTCTGAGCGATCTTCGCGTGGAGGCTGGCAGCCGTATCGGCCAGTACACGATCGAATCGGTCATTGCGCGCGGCGGGATGGGCGTCGTGTACAAGGCGATGCAGGAATCGCCTCGCCGGTATGTGGCTCTGAAGGTCATGAGGCACGGGATTGCATCGCGGCAGACGCTGCGGCGCTTCCACGATGAAGCAGAGATCCTCGCACGGCTCAGCCACCCGAACATTGCGCAGATATTCGAAGCGGGCACCCATCTTGACAAGTCGTTGCGCGAGGGCGGTGAAGCAATCCCTTTCTTCGCGATGGAGTACATCCCGGAAGCGCTGACGATCACTGATCACGCCAAGCGTGCCGATCTCTCAATCCGACAACGGCTTGAACTCTTTGTCAAGGTCTGCGACGCGATCCACCACGGGCACCAGAAGGGCGTGATTCACCGCGACATCAAGCCGGCCAACATCCTCGTAGACGCGGCCGGCGAGCCGAAGGTCATCGACTTCGGCGTCGCCCGGTCCACGAATTCAGACATCGCCGTGACCACCCAGCACACGCAGTTCGGTCAACTTGTGGGCACTCTTCAGTACATGAGCCCGGAACAGTGCGATGGCGACTCCACCAACATCGACAGCCGGTCGGATGTGTACTCGCTCGGTGCGGTGCTCTACGAACTGCTCAGTGGGGTGCCGGCCCTGGACCCGCGCAGTTCAACCATTTACCAAGCCACAATCATGGTGAAAGAGGAGGAGCCGCGGTCGCTTGCCACCTTGGATAAGCGCTTTCGCGGCGACTTGGATGCGATCGCGAGAAAAACGCTGGCCAAGAGCCGTGACCACCGGTATCAGTCGGCGGAATCGCTACGAAGCGACATTTTGCGGCACCTCTCTGGTGAAGCGATCGAGGCCCGGCCGCGATCTGCATGGGTCAGCGCGATGTACGGCCTCGGTCACCATCCGATCCTCACTTCCGCAGTCGCAGCCGCTGCCGTGGCCATCCTCGTGTTCGCGGCCGGATTCGCTTTTCACTGGTATGCCAACCTGCAGCCCTTCGGAATCACTTACTCGTTCGACAATCGCGTCGCTCACCTGGTGTCGCGTTCCGGTCGCTACCTTGCAACCTTCGGCGAGGCAAGGGCTCCGTTCGCGGCTGTATCCGCAGAATTGACACGGGGTTCCAAGGGCGAGCAGTTTGTTGTGTTTGCCGTGAGGCAAGGGGAGCACTCAACAGACAATCAGTTGCGAGTGGCTCGACCCGAAGCGCTCGACCGGCCAATCTGGGAGACAAGGCGCGATGAGCCGAAAACTCAACCCGGCCTACCGCTCGCATGGAATCTGACCGTGGAACCGACGGGCTTCGACGCGCACAAGTTCATGATCGACGATATCTTTCCTGAACAGCCAGGCAATGAGATCGTTGCGATCCACGAATCTGATGGAAGTTCCCCCAATGCCATTCGTGTTTACAGTCTCTCTGGAAATGTTCTGTACGAAGCATGGCATCTCGGGTATATTGCGCGGTTCTTCTGGTGGGAAGACCAGGGCCTTCTCGTTTGTGCCGGCGACCGGCACGGACGCCCCGATGTGCAGCGTTTCGGCTATTCGAGTGAACGCTGGCCTCGCGTGATCTACGCCATCCGTCCACAGATCGGCGTGCGAACCGGCTGGCTGAACGAGTCCGGTTGGCCACCAGACTGGCGCACCGAAGACTATGACGACGATCCAGTCGTCTGGTACAAGGCCCTCAATCCGCGTGCCATCGCAGAAGAGTTCCCCCCTGTCGACATCAAGGTGGCGTTTCCTCGGGAGAACAACCCTTCCTGCATTTCGGTCGTCTTTGAGACATTGGAGTTTGGATTCTTCGACCTTGTGATTAGCCCGACCGGGGGTCTCATCGGCCTAACGGAATCTGACAAGTACCACTCTTTGCGCGATCAATTCCCGGAGGGACCGCCCTACCTCACCGACTGGCCACCGACCGCTGGCGAGAACTGATGAGTGCAGTGAGGCGATGACACCGGTCCTCGCTTTGCTGGTCAATTCAAAGATTGCTGTGGTACGGAAGTGAGCGGAGAGGCGCTCGTTGGGGGTCCATCGACTCCCCTGTCCCGAGGTTTCCGTGGGTTACTGCAACTTTGGATGCCACCGCCCACCGCGCGTGTCTCCTTTCCCGTTTCGTCCTGTTGCGAAGATTGTGAGCGGTGCGTGAACCGCGTCTGTTCCGGGTGCGAGTGGGTGCGACCATTCTGGGCATGAGCAGATCGGGCAGATCAGAGCGTACATGGGCGAAGTGGCGGGGGCTGGTGGCGGAGCAGGAGCGCAGCGGGTTGTCGGTGCAGCGGTTCTGCATTGATC
>CAADHA010000084.1 GCA_900696685.1 uncultured Planctomycetota bacterium | reverse complement strand
TTCGACCCCACACCGCCGGGCACCTACGGCTTCGGCGAGGGCCACTTGCGATTCACCATCACCCCCGTCCCGGAACCGGCCACGCTGGCGCTGTTGGTACTGTCAATCTCGATCTTCAAACCCCGCCTCGGGATCATGTTGCGTCGTACGGCGTGAACGCCGTGGAGCTTCGACGCCGGCGCTCCTGCTCGCCGCTCCGCAATTCGTAAATCGAAATACGTCATTCGTACTTCCCCGGCGCGCACAGCGAGCAAGACTTCTTCCGTATGCGACCAACTGCGCAACCGCGATTCCCGATCGTCCGACAACGGACAACCGGCTCTGACTTTCTCCGAATTTTTCACTACTTTTCAGGAGCGCGCCGCGCTTTTTCAGCCCCGAGCTGATAATTGCGCTCGAAGACAGAGCAGCGACACCAGCGCGATGACCAAAAAAGTTCGTATTTGGAAAAGTAAAAACTTCGCAACGCGTGAGATGGCCTCGGACGGGTGGCTGGCCGCCGCTTTAAGCGGCCATGTGTTACCGCGGCCGTATCACTCCGTCGCGTGCTGCACACGGCGCGCTGCGCGCAATGGTGCTGGTCACCGAAAGATTGGCGGCGCGCCAGACCTCACACGCTGCTGCGATGTCCGATCAGCTCGACTGCTTCGGCATAATGAAGGTGTCGTACACCAGCGCAGCGATGCCGCCGCCGATGATCGGACCGAGCCAGTAGACCGCGTGCTGCGACCAGAAGGCCGGCAGATTGCCGGAGAAGAACGCCACGATGCCGGGGCCGAAGGTTCGCGCCGGGTTCATGGCCGCGCCGGTCAGCGGGCCGCCGACAAGGATATCTGCACAGATGATCAGGCCGATCCCGAACCCGCCGATCTTCGGCGCCCGGGGATCGACCGCAGTCCCGAAGACCGCCGTGACCAGCAGGAATGTCAGCACCGCTTCGATGAGGATGGCCTTGCCCATCGTGAGGGTGTCCGCATCGAACGCAGGTGTGCCGAGGCCAGCCGTTTCGACGACCGATGCGCCGTCCGCTGTCACCATTCCCTTGAAGATGGCCAGCACCAGAACACCGGCAAGCGTCGCACCTGCGAGCTGCGCAACGATGTAGGCGATGGCGTCCGGCAGACTGATTCGCTTGGTGAGCAGCAGGCCGACCGTCACGGCGGGGTTCACATGGCCGCCGGAGACGCCCATCGTCGCAGAGACGGCAACCGACAGGGCAATGCCGTGAGCAACGGCGATACCGAGGAGGCCTTCGTAACCGGCACCTTTCATGGTCGCCATGCAGATTGCACCGGCACCGATGAAACAGAGGATAAACGTACCGATCGCTTCGGCCACGAGTTTGCTCAGGTTGTTCATGGTCGGTTCCTTAGGTTTTCCCGGGGCGCTACCGGGGACAACGCGCCGTACACCCGAATGGACGAACTGCCAGACTAGAACGTGCGATGGGCAGGCCGGCAGAGCGATCCGAAACCCGCTCCCGCGGGCGATCGATGCCACCCGCGAGGCATGTCGGATCGTGCCCGCGCCAACAGCGGGGAAGTATGCTCCGCGCGGCAGGGCTGTCAAGAGTCTTTATGTCGCATTCCGGGTAGGGTTCTTGCAGCGCACGGATTCCACCGTACAAGCCGGCGCGCTGCGAAGTGGCGAGTCTGCGCTCGGCGCGCTAAACTCTGTGGCGAATCGAGGAGGATAAGCACCACATTGAGACATACGAGTTATATCGAGGACACCCTATGACGAAGCCACGACTCTCGCTCGTTACCGCCCTGACAATCTGCCTGCTTGCCGGTTACGAATCCTTCCTGAGCGCCGATGAACCTCGACCGGCCAATCCCGCATCCGAAAAACAGGACCATCCGTCGATACTGTTGGCTGCCGTCACTTCGCAGGACGGCGCTGCGACGGCATCTTCGCGTCGCTCGCGCCGGCGACCGACGAGCTACAAGGTCATGGAAGTCAAGAACGGCGGCACGATCAGCGGCGTGGTGAAGTATCAGGGCGAGATACCTCCACCGAAGAAACCGCAGATCGTGAAAGATCACGAAACATGCGGCCACCACCCGTCGGAGGTTCCGTTGATCAACGTCGACAAGGATGGCCGGGTGGCCGAGGCCGTCGTCTTCCTGGCGGACATCGCGGAAGGCAAGGACTTCCCGAAGTCGGGTGCACCGCCGATCATCGATCAGAAGGCCTGCCAGTTTCATCCGCATGTGCAGGTCGTTCGGGCGCGCCAGCCGGTGGAGATCGTCAACAGCGACCCGGTGGCCCACAACATCAACGCATCCCAGCGAATCTATACATTGTTTAATATTCTCCAGCCCCAGCAGAACATGCGCGCCACGCAGCAGTTCGACCGGCCCGGCCTGGTGAACCTACGCTGCAACGTCCACGACTGGATGCAGGCCTATGTACACGTCGTCGTACATCCCTACGTCGTGATCACGGCCGAAGACGGTACGTTCAAGTTTGACGACGTCCCGGCGGGAAAGTATGAGTTGGCGGTCTGGCAGGAATTTCTTGATGAACAAACGTTCGACGTGGAAGTCAAACCCGGCGAGACGAGCACTCTGAACCTCACCCTGAAGCCGAAAGCGGCAGGGGCATCCGACACCAAGGCCAGTCACTGACCCGGCGTGCGGGACGACGATCAACCCGCATCCGTCGCATGATGTGCAACGATGTATTTATGGTGATCGGCTGGTAACTACCGGCATAGCACAACAAACTGAGCAGTTGAAGCGGAGGTACTTCACGATGAAGGCAACTCGTAAACTCGGCAGTGTAATGGCGGTGATGCTGGTCTTCGCGGCCAGTGCGATTCTCTCGGCCGGCTCACAGAGCGGCGGTGCAAAGAAGCTCGAGCCGATCGGACCGGTACCGGTCCCCGCTGACAACCCGATGACCCCGGAAAAGATCGAACTCGGGCGGATGCTCTACTTCGATACGCGGCTCTCGGGCGACAGCAGCATCGCCTGCGCCAAGTGTCATGACCCCGACAAGGGATTCTCCAACGGGCTGCAAATGTCTGACGCTTACCCGGGCACGAAGCACTGGCGACATGTACCGACGGTTCTGAATGCCGCGTACCTCAAACACCAGTTCTGGGACGGCCGGGCCGGTAGTCTGGAAGAACAGTGCCTCGGACCGATCGAAGCACCAATCGAAATGAATCAGAACTTCGCTCATCTGGTGGAGAAACTGAACGGTATTCCGTGGTACCGCGAGCAATTCCGTAAGGTCTTCAAGAGCGATGTCACCATGGAGAACCTGGCCAAGGCCGTCTCGGCCTTCGAGCGCACCATCGTGTCGAAGCCCGGCAAGGTCGACCAGTACCTCAAGGGCGACAAATCGGCCTTGAATGATTCCGAGCGACGCGGCATGGAGCTGTTCACCGGCAAGGCGAACTGCATCGCCTGTCACCACGGCCCCGTCCTGTCGGACAACGAATTCCACACGACCGGCGTTCCGGAGATCGAGCCGCTCAAGACCGAGAGCGACCGCATCGCCACGCGGCACTTCTTCGCCACCGGGCAGAAGTATCCCAACCCTCGAAGTGTAGACGCGGATTACGGCCGAGAGCTGATCACCAAGAGTCAGTCCGACCGGGGTAAGTTCAAGACGCCGTCGCTGCGTGAACTCAAGTGGACGGCGCCCTACATGCACAACGGCGCCTTCGAGACGCTTGAGGATGTGATCGAGTTCTACATGAAGGGCGGCGGCAACCATCCGAACAAGGACCCGCTGCTCAAACCCTTCGAGCTTACCGATCAGGAATTCGACGATCTGCTCGCTTTTCTGGAGGCCCTTTCCAGCCCCGAGCCCATCAAGGTCCAGCGTCCGGCGGAGCTGCCGAAGAAAGGCGACGGCACCCTGTAGATCGAAGCGGGAGAAAATCAGCACGTTCGCGCTCTGGCGGCGGGATTTACGTCTCACATGATTGCGTAGCGGCATGTGCCGCGCGCCGACAGACTGGTACGGCGCACTTCGGCCGTTGTGGGCCGGGGTTTATCGCTGGTCGATCGGCACGACTTTCAAATCCGTCGGCCCGTCATAGACCGCGCGCGGTCGAAAGATGCGATTCTCCGGCAGATACTCCAGCACGCGCGAGGCCCAGCCCGCCGTACGGGAGACGGCAAAGATGACCGGGAACAGCGGAGTGGGGAAACCGAGGGCGTGATAGACGATGCCGCTGTAGTAATCGACGTTGGGATAGATGGGCTTGCCCTTGGCCTGCATCTCGGCGATGAAGAGGTCTTCCACTTCGGCGGCCGTGCGGTAGAGCGTTTCCAGACCTTTCTCCTGGCAGAGCGCCTGGGCATGCTTCTTGAGGACGACCGCGCGCGGGTCGTAGGCCTTGTACACCCGATGGCCGAAACCGATGACCTTCTCCCCTTTGGCGATCCGTTCCGCGACCCAGGCCTTGGCCTTCTCAGGGCCGCCGATGGCCTTGAGATGCTCCAGCGCCGCTTCGTTCGCGCCGCCATGTAGCGGACCGCGCAGAGAGCCAATCGCAGCCGCGATGGTTGAATACATGTCTGCCAGCGAGCTATGGGTGACCATCGCCGTAAAGGTCGATGCGTTCATGCCGTGGTCGGCCTGAAGGATCAGGCAGATGTCCATCACTCGTTCCGTCACTTCGCTCGGCTTTTCCCCGCTCATCTGGTAGAGGTAGTTCGCCGTGAAGGAGAGATTCGGATCGGGCTGCAGGATCGGCAGGCCCTTTCGTGCCCGGGCGATGGCCGCTGCGATGCTGCGCGTTCGGGCCATGATGCGAATGGCGATCTCGGTTTCCATTTCCACGGCCGTCGCCGGATCGGAAACGTGCTGGGTGACGAACAGACTGTCCTTATCGAGACAGCCGAGCGCCGCGACACCGGCCTGAAGCACATTCATCGGGTGGGCGTCCTTCGGCATCGACTCAATGAACCGGATGATCGGCTGGGGCAGGTCGCCGTTGTCACCGAGGCGCTTGCGGAAGGCGGTCAGCTCAGATCGATTCGGAAGCTTGCCGAAGATGAGCAGATAGGCGACTTCATCGTACGTGCAATGATCGGAGAGATCTGAAACAGTGTAGCCGCGATAGATCAGGTGGCCGGCATCGCCATCCACATAGCCGATTTTGGTGATGTTGGTGATGGCTCCTTCGAGCCCTCGCCCCAGCTCAATCGTGCAGGGAAACTCGACTCGGCCAAGAAATTTGGGCATGGCTGATACCTCGGTCAGGGTTCGCGTCACGGTTGTACGTCTTGCGAAGAGTATAAGGGCTTTCGTCAGGATGGAAAACTGCTACGATAGGGCCTGTTCACGGGCGAATCGAGCGCGGTGATCGACCCACGCCATCGATGCCGGCAATCTGGAGACGACAGTATGAAAGTCCACGAGTATCAGGCAAGAGAACTGCTTCAGGCCGCCGGTGCGCCGGTGCCGCGCTTCGAGGTCATCGACTCGCCCGATCAGGTTGCGACCGCCATCAAGAACCTCGGCGGCGGTACGCTCGTCGTCAAGGCACAGGTTCACGCCGGTGGTCGCGGCAAGGCCGGTTACGTCGTTCTCTCCGACAATCCCACTGAGATTGAGAAGAACAGCCGCCGCATGCTCGCCGAGCCGATGATCTCCAAGCAGACCGGCCCGCAGGGTGTCAAAGTCCGCAAGCTTCTGCTCGCACCTGCCGTCGATATTGAGAAGGAATACTACATCGGCATGGTTATCGATCGCGCGATGGGCTGCCCGGTGATGATGGTCTCGAAGGAAGGCGGCGTAGAGATTGAAGAAGTTGCCGCGAAGAATCCCGACGCGATCATCAAGGAATGGCTGCACCCGCATCTGGGCCTGCAGCCCTACCAGGTCCGTCGCCTGACAGCCGCTCTCGGCCTCGAAGGCGAACACGCCAAACAGGCCGCGCGAACAATGGAGGCGCTGGCCAAGCTGTTCATCGAGAAGGACTGCTCGCTGGCGGAGATCAACCCGCTCGTGCTCACGAAGGAAGGCGGCGGCAGACCCGGCGAGATCATGGCCATCGACGCCAAGTTCAACTTTGACGACAACGCCCTCTTCCGCCACCCCGACGTGCAGTCGATGTTCGACCCGACCGAGGAGAATCCCAACGAAATCCGCGCCTCGCAGCACAATCTGTCCTACATCGCCCTCGACGGCAACATCGGCTGTCTCGTCAATGGCGCCGGCCTGGCGATGGCCACCATGGACATCATCAAGCTGCACGGCGGCGAACCGGCCAATTTCCTCGACGTCGGCGGCAGCGTCACCAAGGACGGCGCCGTCGAGGCCTTCCGCATCATCCTGAGCGATCCGAAGGTCAAAGGCGTCCTCGTCAACATCTTCGGCGGTATCGCCAAGTGCGACGTCATCGCCGATGCCCTGATTCACGCGGCGAAGGAAGTCGGCTTCAAGGTACCGGTGGTCGTACGGCTGGAAGGCACGAACGTCGAACAGGCCCGCAAGATGCTCGCCGAAGCAAAGATCGAGGGACTCATCAGTGCCGCGGACCTGACCGACGCGGCGAAGAAGGTCTGCGCGGCGGTGTGAAGCCGCCAAGCGATAAACCCGCGCGTCTGTAACGCAGATACGATCTCTCAACAGTAAAAGCCCCGAGCGGATGCATCGTCCGCCCGGGGCTTTTTTTGTTACGCAATAGACGTGATCGTGGACTGTTTATCGCGATCGTCGTCGCGAAATCAGGCCGGCTAAACCGAGCATCATCAAAGCGGCCGTCGTCGGCTCCGGAATCACCGTCTTGAAGAGGATGTCCGTCAGCTTCGTCGGCACGTAAGCCGGCTGATCGATGTAGGCGCCGGTGAAGCCATCAAAGCGATAAATCTCGCCGGTGTTGAACGCCATGAAGCAATCAAACGTCACGGGATCGTAAGTAAAACCGTGCGGTCCGCCACCGGGCAACGACTGCACGTCAATGAACTGCGACCAGGTGCCCGAGCCCGCATTGTAACGCCAGAGGCCTTCGATGCCCGGTCCCTCGTAGAGGGCCGTCGCGTACAGGGCGCCATCGGGACCAAAGCCGATCTCCTGCGGAGCAAAAGGAACGGCAATGTCCGGACCGCTCGAAAGGCCCGTGACGAAGTTGTAGCGCTTGATGCCGAAACCCGACCCCTGGAACCAGTTGGCGACGTACATCTCACCGCCGTTGAAGGTGTGCAGGTTACCGCCGTCGCCCACGCCGACCACGGTGCGGACAAAGGCACCGGTGTTCGAATCGTACTCTTCCACGCCAGTCGGACCGCCCACGACAATGTTGTCGTTCGGCGCCCGGGCAGGACCGAGGCGGGTGCCGCCCGCGATGGTCTGGACCGCGGCGCCGGTCAGGGAATCGATCTCGATCAGCGAGGTAAACCCGCCGATGAAGAAGTTCTGCGCAGTCCCGGCAACCGCCCCGAGATAGGGGAAGTTGCTCGACAGCTCGGTACTGTTGGAAAACACATTAGCATAGGTGCCGCCCAGGGCCCCTGTGTAGTTGCCTGGCACATAATTGAACGGCGGATTCCGTTCAAACTGATACAACTCACTGTGAGCGTCGCTCATGGCGTAGATGTCATTGGGGTCTCCGATACCGGCCATCGCCACCACCGGTGTACAGAGCAGCGTCATCGCGATGACTAACTTCTTGAACATACTTCCTTTCCTTACCTGATTGCGCGCCAGTTTCCCACTTTGCACCCCGAATGCGCGCACATCCAAACGGGGAGGGACACGGGAGAGTTATTTCGTAAGAGGGTGTTCCCGACGCAATCACGTCGAGCATGACTCATGACTCCAGTCCTTCCAAGTTGGACTCAAGCGGATGCAACTTATCCGATGTTTGAGCCCGATGTCAAGGGGGATCGTCCCGATCACCGGTTCCGAATCGATCGGAATGGCGAAGCCATGGTCGACAGTATTGCCCACATATGCAGAGATTTGGAGCGGTCCATTTTGATTGCGACGCTGTTATGGACCAATTTTCGCGCGCCGTAATACCCGGGGCTAATCTCCCCGTGAGACAGGTTCTGACGCGGCCCGTTATAATCCCGGCGTGTTAGAACTCGACGCGCCGAATCTGCTCCGCATCACAACGGCACCGGGGCTGGTTGGCTACCTTGAACAGGAAGTCGCAGCACTCGGCTACAACATCGAAGAGGTTCACGATACCACGGTCGCCCTGACCGGCTCGCTGCGCGTCTGCATGCGGCTTAATCTTCGTCTTCGAACGGCGTTGTCCGTTCATTACCTGCTGCAAAGTTTTCCCTGTGGAGGCCCCGACGAACTCTACGCCAACTGCCTCGCCATCCCGTGGGAGCGAATCATCCCGCCCGCGGAGTACATCTGCGTCGATTCGCGGGGCGATCACCCATCCATCGACAACTGGATGTATGTCAACCAGCGTGTGAAGGATGCCATTGTGGATCGCATGGCCGAGCACTTCGGAACACGGCCAACCAGCGGACCGGATCGCCACGGCGTCGTCCTAAATGTCTATTGGAAACATGACCAGTGCTCCGTCTCGCTGAACACCTCCGGCGAGAAACTTTCCCAGCGCGGCTACCGGAAGATCCCGCATAAGGCCCCGATGACGGAAACCCTTGCAGCGGGCGTCGTGCTTGCCACCGGCTACACTGGTGAAGCCCCGCTTGTTAATCCCATGTGCGGAAGCGGTACGCTGGCCATTGAGGCGGCGCTGATCGCCACCAACCGTGCGCCGGGCCTTCTGCGATCCAACTACGGGCTGATGCACCTGGCGGGCTTTGATGAAGCCGCATGGCGACAAGTGCGCGTGGACGAAGGCAAAATTCGCTCCAAGGGTCAACCGGCACCGATCGTGGCGACGGACATCGATCCGAAGGCGATTGCCGCGGCAAGGCAGAATGCGAAGACTGCAGGCGTCGATCACCTCATTGATTTTTCCGTGTGTGATTTCGCGGATACGCCGCTGCCCGCGACGGCGGGAATTCTCATCGTTAACCCGGAGTATGGTCGTCGGCTGGGAGAAACACAGGCACTCAGGAAGACCTACGAACGGCTGGGAGACTTTCTCAAGCAACGCTGCGCCGGCTGGACGGGCTACATTTTCACGGGCAACCCGATTCTGGCGAAATCGGTCGGGCTGCGAACAAGTCGCAAGTTCGAATTCTGGAATGCCCGGATCGAGTGCCGTCTGCTGAAGTACGATCTTTACACCGGATCGAAGACTCCCCGTCGGCAGGCAGAGAACGCTTCCGCATCACAGCCAGAGGTCTGAAGCGCACATCCTCCGGGCGTTGCCCACCCATCGACGGCATGCTAGGATGAATGTGGCGCTGGTGAATTGACACCCTGCGCGTCACACCCCTTTTTGGGAAGGATCACCCATGTATTCTGCCAGGCCCCTGCTCATCGTCGCATGCTTTGTTTGCGCCTTCGCCGCTTCCGCGGCCCGCGCCGAGACCCTCGAAGATGTCCAGAAGAAGATTCATACGAAAGTCTCGACGATGAAGAGTCTCGAGTACACGCTCGATCTCAAGACCGAGATGACCATGCAGCAGGTTACGATCAAGTCCACGACGCGTCAGGTGGCGCAGTTCGCCCGCAAGGACGACCGGGTGCTGGCACGAATCGAAACGACGAGCAGCACTTCCCAGAAGATGGGTGATCAGGAGCAGTCCTACGACACGAAGTCCACCGACGTCTCCGACGGCAAGCACTGGCATAACCTCGTCGAGCGCATGGGCCAGCAGATGGCCACGCGGCGGAAGGTCAACCCGGAAAACGAGCCGAACCCGTTCAACGCGCTTCTGAGCTTCAAGCTGCTGGCCGAGAGCTTCGAGATCAAACTACTGCCGGATGAAACGGTGGACGGCAAGTCCGCCTGGGTGCTGGAGACCAAGCCCAAGGAAGGTGTCGACCCCACGAACATCATGGGGCGATCACTTTCCTACTACGACAAGGAAACCGGCCTCTCGATCCGCGGTGTCAACTACGACCCCAACGGCAAGGTCATCTCGACCTCGGTGCTCACGAACGTCAAAATCAATTCCGACATCAGCGACGATCGGTTCGAATTCAAAGCCCCGCCGGGCGTGACCGTGATGGAGCAGCCGGATTTCAATCCGCCCAAGCCGTGAGACGCGGCTCATCGCAGTAGAAGGGTCGAGAACGCCTGGGGCAGCAGCATCGCTTGTCGCTATCTGCTGACCGCTGAACGCAAGGCATCGCAGAGCTTGATGTCTTTGCTGAGCAGCAGATCGACGAATTCCTGGATGTCCAGCGCATCCAGAACATTGTCTCCGTTCATGTCGCCGGGGCAGGGACAGACCGTCTCACATTCTGCAAACTCGCACAGCGTACTCGCCGGCTGCGGAATGCCGCCGCGGTCGGTGCATTCTTTGTCCGACAGGTAGGCACACTCGCCGGTCGGCAGACAGCAGGCGATGCATCCTAAGATCGGCGTGTTGCTGCACGCACCTGTCGTTACTTCACAGGAATCATTCGTACATGAATTGCAATCATCGCAGTTGCAGTTCTGGCAGACCGAACTGCCGGGCCGGGAGAAGGTACCAGCCGGACAATTCAGGCAGGATGTCAGCGTAGGGCTTGAGATGGTGCCTGCCGGACATGCTGTACAGGACTGCGCACCTGAGAAGTTCGTGAAACTTCCCGGCGGGCATGACAGGCAAATCTGACCGCCGATGATCGGCGAATAGGTTCCCGCAGGACATGGTACGCAATCTGTCCGCGCCGCATTCGGTATCGTACCCGCCGCACAAGGGACGCATTCAGATGCCCCATGCGAGGAAGCGATCGTACCCGGTGGACAAGTCTCGCACGAAACATTGCCCCCACCGGCTGCGAAAGTTCCCGGAGGACAGGGAGAACAAAGAACGGTTGCCGGATCGGATGCGAAGAATCCCGGCGCACAGGGTTCACAAAAACTGCTCGTCACGTTCCCTGTAGACGTTCCAGGAGGGCAGGGCTCGCACGAAATTTGTGTAGCGTTGGAATGAAAACCTGCCGGGCAGGGTGTGCATGCGGTCGCTCCCGGCATGGAGGCAATGCTGCCGGCCGGGCAGCGTAGACAGGCCGTGCTACCACTCGCCGAAGCGTAGGTACCCGGTCGACACTGCGCGCATTCTCTGTTTCCGACTGTCGGCGCGTAACTGCCCGGCGGACAGCTTGAGCAAGTGATGCTTCCACCGACGGGAGCGTAGGTGCCTTCGCCGCAGGCAGTGCAGAAAGTGCTGCCCGAGCTGGATGTATACTCACCCGGCGTGCACGGAATGCAGCTTGCCATGCCTCCCAATGGTGCAAACAGGCCGGCGGAACACGGCGTACAATCGATGGCTCCCTCCGCGCTTGAGTAAGTCCCCGGATTACATAGATCGCACTCCTGTCGTCCAGGCGCGTTCGTATACTCACCGGGCCTGCACGGAAAACACTCCGAGAGGCCTTCGATGGGGCCGAAGCTGCCCGGAAGACAGGGCGTACAATAGATGGAGCCGATATTCGGCGCGAAAGTTCCGCTTGCGCAGGGTGTACACACCAAGCTGCCGCTCGTGGATGTGTATGATCCCGCCGGGCAGTATTGACACACGGCGCTTCCCGAGCATGGCGCATACTGACCGGGATTGCATGGTTGACAGGATGTGCTACCCAACCCGGACGCATAGTGACCCGGCGCGCAGGGATCGCAATCGGTGCGGCCGATTTCATCGTTGTAGGTACCTGACGGACACGGGTCGCACTCGGCACTCCCGTATTGATCCGAGTAGCTTCCGGCGGGACACGACTGGCAGGATGACATCCCTTCCTGGCTGCTAAACGTACCGGGGCTGCATGGCAGACACTTTCGTGCACCGGGGTAACCGGAGTACGAACCCGCCGGGCAGGGATAACAGGGCTGCTCGCCTGTCGGGCTCCAGGTACCTGGCGCGCAGGGGGAAGCGGCCACTGCCGGCTGATACCAGAACCCTACAAGACCTGAGACGGTTGCTGCAAGTAAGAACTGGCGCATGTGTGCCCTTTCTTAATTGGCGATGTGAGTCGCACGCCGCGATTCCGGACGGCGCACGAGACTGAGTTTTCAGGTGCTTCTGACCGAACACGTACCAAGATACCCCAAGGGGCAGGACTAATTCAAGAGATGATCTGTTTCAAGAGTGAGCGCGAACGAACTGTCATCCCGTCGGCATCGAGACATCACTGGCGCGAATCCTGCTCGCCCTCGCAGCGCGAGGACCCTTCGGTGTCGGCTTTGTGCATTTTGGAACAACGATGTTCCGAGAGATAATCGATCGCCAATGCAATGCCTTTGCGATAGGGCAGACTCAGCACAATGAGCACCAGCGCGGTCGCAAAGACGACAAGCCGACCCAGCCAGAGGTTCGCAGGTCGAATGAGAAACATGAGAATCACGATGACGCCGGTCAACATTGCGGTCGAGTAATACATGAACCACCACGAATTGCCTTCCAGCGGTTCGTACTCCAGACCACAGATCGGGCAGCACTCCCGAAGATGATTCCATCGCCCGAAAAGCGGACCCTCGCCGCATCTCGGACAGCGCCGACGCCAGCCGCGAACCAGGGCCTGCCGGAAGGCAATCGGATCATGTTCCATGGACATCATGATAGCCGATGTAGAGTGATGCAGCGGGATGCAGACCTCCTGAGCCCGTGGTACGCTTATCCGGCGGTTCGTCCGCGGACCCCGTCGCGGAAGTTCAAATCAGCTTGAGGTGGTAACGACATGCTTCGCAAAGTGTACCGAACAACCATCACCGTCTTGTCTCTCGCGCTTGCCTCAGTCTGCCTCACGAACCCTGCATGCCAGCAGCCCGCCGGTACGGAAGGCGCCGCATCCGACGCCGACGACGCACATGGGCTGCACGTCGTGCGCAATGAGCATCTTCGACTCATCATGCATGAGCTGCGCGCAATTGACTTTGATCAACTCGCCCGGCAGGCCGATCAGCGGAAGCTTGACGAACAACTGGCCGATGTGGCCGTTCACGCCGCGGCGCTGGCGGAGGACGCCCGACTGATTCCACGGCTCTTCCGTGAGACGGAATGGAGCGAGGAAAGCCGGCGCGTCTATGACGATCTCGCCCTTCGACTGGCGCGAGAGTGCAGCGAGCTGGCCGCATTGGCGCGACGGAAGAAAGTCGATCAGATTTCACGAAAGGTCGATGAGATTTTCACCACCTGCAATTCCTGCCATGCGTCCTTCCGCGGTCCTGTGATGGCCGTGAACACAACTGCCGGACGATAAGCAGTGGCTCGCCTGGGAATCGACTCACAGCAGCTCGCGACGGTGTTGGATATGTACGCCGCGGCGAGATAGCTCTTCCGTGATGCGTTCAAGCATGCCCGGATGCTTGCCCAAGAGTTCCGGAGGAAGGACGCCGTTCTGTGTGATCTCACCACGGGCCAGCATTCGACCTACGATCGCACAGGGAAAGCCGGTCGTTCGGGCCATCGAGGTCTGATCGGATTGCGCGTCATACACGTCGTATAGCTCGTAGATCAGCCGCACCTGCTCGCCTCTTTCCTGCCCTTCGACAACCACGCGCAGGATCGTAAATTCCTCCTCACCCGGCTTATACGTCCACATTGGAAAGAGCAGTTTCGCGGTCACATCCAGCGGTCGTACCCGCGTGCCGCGTACGTCGATCTCCTCCTTGCTGAAGAAACCGGTCTCCCGAAAGATGGCCATGAGTTCCGCATGACCCGGCCAGCGCAGGGTCTTTTCGACCATGTTCGGGCAGTCGATCGTATCGAGCAGCGAGCGCAATCCATCCGTGTTGAAAGCCTCCAGTTCGCCGATGCCCTCGAAGCAAATCCGCTCCGCTTCCGACAGCGCCGGACGCACCACGTTTCGTCCGTCTACTCGTAGTCGGGCCGGCCGCGTGTACTCCTCAATGACGTCTGACGGTGCGAAAGGCGCCTTGTAGAAGTAGGGCCATGCCGGCGACTTCGGAAGCCCGCCTACGTAATAGGCGATCCGATCCGTCCGATCGAGCGTCGCGTAGCAATGGCCGATGATCAGATTGGCCAGCCCCGGTGCAACGCCGCAGTCCACCACGGCGGTTACGCCCTTTCGTTGCGCCAGTCCGTCAAACTCGCGGGCGTCCTCGATCATGAAGGAAATATCCGAGAATGACTTTCCCGCTTCGATGACGGTCTGTAGAACCATGCGTCCGAGCCGGCTGGGCATGGCGCCAAGAACCACATCCGCTTCCTGGATCACGTCGGCGACGGCCTGAGGCGTGGAGAGATCTGCGACGCGTATCGTGACATTGGTGACGCCGGAAACGCGGGCGAGATTGTCCGCAGAAACGTCGGCGACGGTGACCTCGAATTGATCGTCCGTCGCCAGATCACGTGCAATCGTGGCGCCGACCATTCCGCATCCGAGTATGACGGCCTTCTGCTTCATCAAAGTTGCTCCTGAAACACGCACATCAGCACAGTCACCTCTGGAGGCGACATTCTAAGCGGCGCGACCGCGGTCTCACCAGCGCAACGACTGCAGAATGCGTCCTCAGGACTGCGTCGATGCACCCGTAGCAATACAGCGTGCGGGCGGTATGATGACCGTCTGCCCGGTGGGCGCTTATGTCTGACCTTCACTGGATTTATCTGGTCCTGTTTGCCGTTTGTCTGCTCTCATGCATTCAGGCGACGATCGGTCTGTTCTCCGGCGTTCGTTTCGTGGGCGAAGTAGCGGAAAAAGTCCGCCAGGCCGACAAACTCCGTGGCACGTCCGGACGCTTCGAGTATCAGCCGAAGGTCGCCGTGATCCTGCCGTGCTGCGGCGTTGACGAGCGACTGCACCACACCGTGGAGCGCCTCGGCCGCCAGAATTACGACGCCTACATCGTGCTCTTTACATTCGAGTCGAGCGACGATCCGGCCTACGCTGCCGTGGGCAGATGGATCGACGAACACAATCGCGTCACACCGAATTCACCCTTCCCACAGTATCGCCGCGTCATCGCCGGCCGAACGCCTCATCGATCACAAAAAATACACAACCTGCTTGCCGCCGTTGCGGTCGTGCCCGAGGACGTCGAAGTGCTCGTCTTTCTCGATTCCGATGCGGTACCGAATCAGGACTGGCTGGGCCACATCGTCTCACCGCTGGCCAACGAACAGGTCGGCGCCGCCACCGGCTTTCGATGGTATTGCGCGGCCGGCGGACTGGCCAACGGCGTCCGTTGCGTTTGGAATGCAGCCAGCATCACCTTGATGGAACGAGCGCACACGCGATTCTGCTGGGGAGGCGCGACGGCCATCACCCGCAGGCGATTCGAGCAGTTACGCATTGCGGAACATTGGGACCGGGCACTCTCGGACGACCTTCAGGTCTCGAAGGCCATCAAGACACAGGGGCTCGAGATCGTCTTTGTGCCGCACGCCTTGATCCCGAGTCATGATCGAACCACGCTGCTTGGCTTCTGGGAATTCGCACGCCGCCAGCTCGTAATCACAAGAATCTGCGCCCCGGAGATCTGGCGGGCCGGTCTGCTTGTGTGCCTGAGCTTCGTCGGCGGTGGCATGATCGCGGCAGGGCTTTGCGTCGGCGCGCTCCTGGGCTGGCTCGGGAATCCAACCGTGGCGATGGTTGCGAGCATCCTGTGGGTATACATCGCCACAGCAGCCATCGGCCGCGTCGTGCTGCGGCAGATCGCAATCCGAAAAGTACTCCATCCGCCGGACCTGACGGCGCTTGATGCATTCTGGGATATCACTGGAGCCCTCTGGTCCGGAGCACTCCACTTAATACTGTTTCTGGCATCCGCCCGAGGGCGCCGCATCCGTTGGCGACACATTGAATACGAGCTGATCTCCCCCATCGAAACCCGTGTCATCAGCCGCGCCGACGACCCGAAACCCGCCGCAAAAATCGGTTCACGACACGCTACGGCCGCCACCTGATACGCGAAATGCGCGCCTTCCTTCAGCATCCCACGATCTGCAGGCGGTCGTCGCCCTGAAAATCACCACCGCCGCCTTGAATTCAACCCGAGATTTTCATAACGTATGTTTCGGGTGAGCGACCGCGAGACGTTACGTAGCAGTGCATTCCAGTTAGGCCCGACCTCCCTCGTATGGCATTCCTGAATGCCCCATCGAAGGTATATCATGAGAAGTTCGTCCAGGTTGAGTCGGAGCGTCCTCATTTGCATCAGTTGCGCCGTCGGCGCGGGCTTACTCGGTTCTCGCGTACCGTCGGGCGCGTCAACGGCTAAAGCGCAGGGATTGGAGAATCCCGATGGCGCCGGTCATCTGCCTTCACTCCGCGCCTTTCCGACAGCGGAGGGCTTCGGCGCCTACTCGCTCGGCGGCCGCGGACCCGGCGGACTCGGCATGGCGCCGCGGGTCTTTCGTGTGACGACGCTCCAGGACATGATCGTCAATCCGCAGAACGGTCAACTCGTAGCCGCGCCAGGCAGTTTGAGAGAAGCCGTGGAAGCCACGGGACCTCGCTTCGTCGTCTTCCGAGTCGGCGGTGTCATTCTTCTGAACCAGCCCCTTTTTATTCGGAATCCGTACCTGACGATCGCCGGACAGACGGCGCCGAATCCGGGAATCACCATCGGCGGCGCCGGCCTGCGCATCCGCACGCGAGACGTCGTTCTGCGGCACCTGCGAATCCGCATGTTCATCGACGAGGAGGCCGGGGAACCACACGGTAATCATGGAAGCGACTCAATCCAGATGTTGCGAAACGACTCCGAGGTGCAGGACCCCAACCGCGACGTTGTCACGAACATCATGATTGATCACTGCTCCCTCTCCTGGGGAATTGACGAAAACGTCGACATTGTCTCATGGGTCAAGGATGTGACCGTGCAGTGGTCGATCATCGCCGAGGCCGCGAAGTACGGCCACCGCGAGGGGTCCGGAGGTGCAGGATGGCTGGTCGGGCGATCGGCCGGCAGTCAGAGTCCTGCCGATCTGGCGCGGCTGTCGATCCACCACAACATCTTCGCCCACAACCTGCGGCGCAATCCGCGGATGACCGCCGGGGGCACGATCGACTTCCGCAACAACGTCATCTACAACTGGTACGAGACCGCCTGCATGTTCATCGCTTCGATGCGAGTCAACTATGTCGGCAACTACCTGATGCGCGGAATCGACACGCCGCAGTCGTCCTATCGACGCGTCATCAACGTCGCCGCCCCAGCCAATCCGACCGGCACACCCAAGCTCTACATCCGCGACAACATCGCGCCACAAAGACAATCCGACAGCCAGAACGACTGGGACATCGGCGTGTTCTTCGTAACGCCGAACACCGGTTCGGTCTGCCCGCCGGGTACTTCAAGCTGCCGGATCGACGTTTTCGAACAAACGTTCAACGGCTTATACAGTCTGGCGGTGCCAACATACGCACCGGCAGTGGCCACGGATACGGCCCGTATCGGAGTACAACGCGTGCTGCAAAGCGCCGGTGCCACCCTGCCGTCGCGCGACGTGGTCGACCGCGAACTGGTCGATGAACTGATCTATGTGCACCAGACGCAGCCGTTTAGTCGGACCGATCTCGGGTACGATCCCACACAGGATCCCTTGCTGAGACGCGTGGGCGTACACCACGGAGAAACGGCGCAGGTGCTCACGTTTCGCCCGACGAACGACCCCGGCTTCCTCTGTGCGCCGCGTCAATACCGGATGCGACCGGGTATGTCGCTCTTCGAGGCCAAGTGGGTTTTTCTGAACTCGCTGAGCTGCACGTTTCCCGACGGCATCACGCTTCCGCAAGATGCGATTCGCGTCCTGAATGACCCGACAACCTATCAGTGGAGCACCGAGTCGATGGTCATACCGGACCGACGAACGCTTCAGACGCTCTACCCAACAAACACGGTCATACCGATCAACCAACGAATCGATAGTGATCAGGACGGCATTCCGGATTTTTACGAGTACATCCTCGGGACGGATCCCAACCGCCACGACAGCATGGAAGACGCCAACGGCGACGGGTATCTGAATCTCGAGGACTATTTGAACCTGCTCGCTCCCTGATTGACGGATTCCCTCGATCAGCACGTACTGGCCTATCTGCAACGTCACCAAAAGGAATCGTAAGCGGCCTTTGAAGGCCAATAAAACGGGTATGCATCGGTTGCCAGCGGGCGTACGGCACTCCGAACTTTCCATCCGATAAGCTTTCATTAGGTTCGTATTTCGAAGGTGTTTGACCGTACTTAACCCCATTCATGGCAAAGAGTTCTCAGCAGGAAGGTAAGGTGCTTCCGGGGGTTGAATCCGAAGATCGATTCTGGTACACTGGAACGTGAGTGGAAGGGAAGGAAGTACCTTCTTCAGGAGAGGAAATACAGCACGTTTGGAGTTTGCTGGCAGCTCAGCGCTGACCACTATCCGGAGGAGTTTGAAGTATGAACCGCTTCGCAAAAGTTCTGGTTGCTCTCGCGGTCGTGGCTTATATCGCCGCCCCCGCTTCCGCAGGTCTGACGAATCTCGCCGTATGGACCTTCGAGACGAGCATTCCGATTGGCCCCGGCCCCCATGCCGCCGAGGGCGGACTGAATGCCGGTGCTGGCTCGCCAGCGAAAGGTTTCCATGCAAGCGCGAATGCTGTGTACGACAACCCGGTCGGCAACGGCTCGGCCGAGTCATTCAGCTCCAACAACTGGCAGATCGGCGACTACTACCAGTTCTGCACCTCGACCGAGGGCTACTACGGCATTCAGGTCAACTGGGATCAGGTCAGCAGCAATACCGGCCCTCGCGATTTCCTTCTGGCTGTCAGTGCCAATGGCAAGCTCGGACCGTATGAAGATGTACTGAGCTACACGGTTCGCGCGAACGTCAGTCCTGCATGGTCGAGTCTGCCTGAAAACGTTCGTTTGCAGGACCGCCACAAGGTGGATCTCAGCGATTTTGCCGAGCTCGATGATGCCGCCGAAGTTTGTGTCCGACTTGTGATGGAAACCACGGTCAGCGCGAATGGCGCCACGGTTCAGACTGGTGGCACGAACCGAGTCGATAACCTGGTGATTAAGGGCTTGGTCATTCCCGAGCCCGGCACCATCGGTCTGCTGGCCCTCGGCGCCCTGTTCCTCCGGCGACGCCGCTAAACCAGCTAACCTCTGAAATCTTAAAGGCCGCGTGCAGGCGACTGCTCGCGGCCTTTTTTTGCGCGACCGGCCGGGGGGAAACGCGAGCGAACAGCCCTGTCCTGTCCGCTGAAGACTTGGTACGACCCGATCAGCGACCCTTCGTGGACATCTCTCGTCTCCGGCAATCTGCGATCCATTCATCAATCCGCGCAACGACCTCCGGCGGCCCAACGGCCTGAGCCAGTTCCCGCGCCTTCGCAGCCGAGGCCATGGCATCTGCAAATCGCTCAGCCGACGCATACGCGACCGCCAGGTTCATGTGCATCTCAACGCGGCCAGAGCCGAGTTGGGCGGCCTTCTCAAAATGGGGGATCGCTTCGCTGACCCTGCCACTACGCGCCAACAGCGTGGCCAGGTTCGTTCGGGCTTCCAGATGATCCGGGTGAAGAACGACGACCTGCTCGTAGTGCCGTATCGCCTCCTGTGATTGCCCTATGTTCGCCAGCAGCACAGCCAGGTTGAAATGTGCCTGCGCATTCGTCGGATCATCCTTCAGGATCCGCTGGTAGCTCACGATCGCCTGCTCCGGCGACTGCGAGGCCGCCAGCGCCAATTCCATCTGTGCGCGAACCTCGGGCTGCTCTGGATGCAATTCAAGTGACCTGCGATAGGCCGCGACCGCATCAGCCGTCCGGCCGGCGGCATGGAGCGTAACGCCGAGATTGCGATGCAGTGCGGCGTTTCGTGGGTCGTACTGCAGGGCCTGTTGCATGGCGTCTATCGCCTCCGAGTGTCGCCCGGCCCGGCTCAGTGCAGTCGCGAGATTGCTCAGCGCTTCCGGATTGGCGGAACGAATGCGTAGGGACTCTCGATGAGCGGCTATGGCCTCCTCGTAGCGGCCCGACTCGCTCAGAGCAACGCCAAGATTGCTCCACGCTTCGGGATACGCAGGTCGGAGTTCGATCGCACGGCGATAGTGGTCCATCGCCTCGTCAATGTGCCCCTCGCCCTTCAGCACGACCCCGAGGTTATTGAAAGCCATCCACGCGGACGGATTCCGGGCGATCGTCGTCTCGTACAGCGTGCGTACATCACGGTACATGCTGCTCTGCCGGTAAGTCAGGGACGCCAGCGCCGCACACAACACCAGGACGACCGCCAGACGCGGCAATGGCGACGCCATCCGCGATAGGCCCGCTGCAAGTGCGGTGCCGACCAGCATCAGCACCCCGAGACTCGGCAGATACTGAAAATGATCGGCCACGTACGAAAAGAGAAACGGATAGACGTTCAGGAAGCCCAGCACCGGAAAGAGCGAGCCGACGAAAAAAAGCAGCCCCGCCAGCGGTGCCCGGTTTTTCCGACTGCGGGCGGCGAGCACAATGAACAAAACAATGAGCGTGATCGGGTAGAGCCATTGTCGCCAGTCGGCGGCATCGACGGACCATCGCGGATAGATGAAGACAAGATCCGCGGGCCAGAAGAGCTTGGACAAGTAGAACCAGACGACGCGCCCGGCGAGAAGGAACCGTTCCGCTGCGTTGAGCTCGAATGCCGCACCCTTGGCGCCGATCAGATCGTGCTCGACCCATGCCGTAAATAGCCCCGCAGCCGCACCGAGTGCAAACCAGGGCATCAGTGGCCAACCGTCGCGCCGCATGGAGAGACGGCCGTTCTTCCACCAGAAGATCACCAGAAGTGCCGCCGGCAGCGTCGCTGTAACGGTCTTGGTAAGTAGCCCGAGCACAAAGAAACCGGTCGCGAGCGCGTAGGGGCCGACACGACGCGTGGCATCGAATCGCAGGTAGATCAGCATGGCTGCCAGATAGAAGACGGCAGAGAGCGTGTTCTTCTGTTCGGTGATCCACGCGACGGACTCGACGTGAACCGGATGCAGGGCGAACACGGCAGCCGTTATCAGCGCGGCACTCTCGGCCCAGGCAGCATGCCGCTCAATCAGCAGCAGCCGAACAACGACGAAGACCAGACCTGCTGCGAAAAGATGCAGCGCCAGGTTCACAACGTGGTAGCCGATGGGCCGGTCGCCCCACAGCTTGTGCTGTAGCCAGAAGGCCGAGTGCAGCAGGGGGTAGTATTGCTGCGTGGCGCCGAGGTCGAACCAGATTCGATAGAGACCTTCAGTGGAGCGCAGTTCCGGCCGGGTCACATGCGCATCGTCATCCCAGATTAATCCGCCTTGCAGGGCCGGCAGATACGCGACGACCGTAATGGCCGCGATCAGTCCTGCGACCAGTAACGTCGACGACGCCACCCTGGGCGTGTTGGATAAGACGGCAGAGGAAGTGCGGCTGGGCATCTTATAAGGCCATTATATCGGCTGCCGGAGGCATCCATACGGGAGCAGAATGATCAGGCCGTTTGTGAACATCTTCCGCCCGGAGTAGTATGAAAGGGTGTGGGAGAGGCCCGTATCCAGACTTTCGAAGATTCCACCGTTGATAACTTCACGGCCACGCCCACCCAGAACCGAGGAGTCTGTCTTGACGCGCCGACCTGAATTGACACGCCGCATTCTTCTCCTTCCTGCTGAAATTGCCTGCTTCTGGCTGATGGTCCTTTCGATGATCACGACGCAGGCCGTCGCGCAGGATTCCGATACATCTGCCCCGACCACCTCGCAGCAGCGCCTTCCCACCCATGCCGAACTGGTGGCGACGGCTTCAGATCGACCGCTCGTGATACCCGAGTATCGAAGACCGGACGGCAAACCGGTCTCCGAGGCGGAATTGTCCGAGCTTCGCGACGCGGAGCGCAGGGTAAACACGGCGATCGAGCTGCGGCGCTCGGGGGAGTATCAGCGTGCCCGCGCCGAGCTGAAGCCCGCGATCCAGACCTATCAGAAGCTGCTGAGTCCGACGCAGCACCTCTTCGTCACGGCGGTCTCCACAGCGGCGAGTCTCGATAAGCGAGCCAGTGCGGGACCGGACGAACTCGCGCAATTCAAGGAAAGCGATCGACAGGAGAAGCTCGCGCTGGATGCCGTGCGAAACGGCCGCTTCGTTGAGGCGAGAGCCGCCGCACGGGCCTGCCTGGAAATCCGCGAGAAGCTCCTCGGCAAAGAGCACCCGGAACTGGTGGAGCCGCTGCGTATTCTGGGCAATGCCTTGACAGAGCTGCGAGCCCTCGACGAGGCAGGCGTCACCCTGCTGCGAGCGCTGGATATGAGCGAGCGAATCTACGGCAAAGCACATCCCCAGACGGCACTGGTGCTGGATCGCATCGGCTGGCTGCAGATTTATCAATCGAAGAATGAAGACGCCGCGACGGCCCTGCGGCGGGCGCTCTTCATCCTCAACGCAGCGGTCGGAGAAAACGCTGACACCGCGGAGACGATGGACAACCTCGGCACCGCCCTGGGTACCTCACGAAACGACTTCATCGAAGCCGTCAATCATAAGCTGCGTGCGCTGGTCATCCGCGAGAAACTGCTCGGCGCGGACTCGAAGGAGGCCGGCATTTCGCTGAGCAATCTGGCCTGGCTCTATGCACGCTCGGGACTTCGCGACGAAGTCATCCCCCTGCGGCGAAGAGCCCTCGACATCTTCGAGAAACAACTGGGACCCACGCACCGCGATACTATGGTGGAAAAGAGTAACCTCGCCCAATCCTACCGCAGTGTCGGCCAGCTTGATGAAGCCCTCAAGCTCTATCGATCCATGTCCGAGGCGGACGATCAAGCCGACACCGCGACCGACCCCGGTGCGGTCAATCGCCTGATGATGGTCGGCATGCTCGAACTCGAAACGGGTCGTCAGCTCGAAGGAGAAAAAACGCTGGAGCGGGCCTTCAACAAAGCAGTCCGCCTCTACGAAGCAGGCGAGCAGAGCGCGGCGATGAACGAACTGGATCAACTGGCACTCGCCTATCAGTCCCGCCGCATGCTGGAGGATGCCGTTCGCGTCCGCGAAAAACTGCAGGAATATGACGATGCGCGTTCCGGCCGCAGGAACGAAATCGCCATCCGCCGCAGCACGCACCTCGGGCGGCTCTACGTTGAAGTAGGTCGGGCGAAGGACGGCGTACGGCTTTTGACGAAGACGGTTGAACAAGCCCGCGGACTTTATGGGGAAACAGAGCGTGAATTGACCGGCCCACTGTTGGCGCTCGCCCATGCACAACTGGAAGCCGACGAACTGTCGGACGCATCGAGAACCTGCACGGAAGTGCTGCGCATCACGGAAGACAAGTTTCCGCGTCGCAGTCTGAACGCGGCCTACGCCCTGCATGCAATGGGCAAGGTGCAGATTGCCCAGAAGAATTACGACATCGCCCAGTTTTCCCTCGAAGAAGCCCGAGAAATCGTCGAACGCAACCGCATCGACGACCCGGTCAAATACATCGCCCTTATGCGGGACCTCTCAGTCTGTTACCTCGAGAACAACGAGCCGCAGAAGGCCGTTCAGGTGATGCGCGAGGCCCTCGCCATGTGCGACAAGATCGTCTCGTCCTATCCGATGCAGCTCAAGACGATGAAAACGAACACGCTCAAGTACCTGGTCGATGCCCTCGCGCGGGACTCCTCTGCCGACCGCGCGGAACGCGAATCTCTGACCGCGGAGCTTAAGAAGAATGTGACGGAACTGCGCGACACGCGCGCCCTGACGGCTGAAATGAAGGACTGGCTGAAGGAGTGGGGAATGCCGACCTCGCGCGGGTGACAGGGACCCCGTCGACCCGTTACGCTTGCAACACGTGCTCAGCAGCCCCGTAACACATCGGTTCGATGTACGCCGATGGCTGTCGGCCGGCGCCGTCTTCTTTCTCGGGCTGGCGGCGTATCTTCCCGTCGTCGACCACGACTTCATCAACTGGGATGATCCGGAATACTTTCTGAACAATCCGCACTATCGCGGCTTGAACACAGCCACGCTCCGCTGGTGTTTCACGACCACTCACGTCGGTCATTATCAACCGATCAACTGGCTGACCTATGCCGTCGATTACCAACTGGGCGGACTGGACCCGGCTCGCTACCACCTCACGCAGGCGTTTCTGCACGCACTGGCAGCGGTACTCGTCCTGAGCGTTTCGCACCGCTTGCTGCGTCTCGCTTCGCCGGACTGGCATTCAGACCTGCACTGGGCCGCGGCAATCTTTGCGGGATTGTTGTTCGCGCTCCATCCGCTGCGTGTCGAATCGGTGGCCTGGGCCAGCGCCCGCGGGGATGTCCTGGCGACCATCTTCTATCTCGCAGCAATCCTCGCATACATTCCGGCGGCACTTTCATCACACCAACGCGCGCTGCCGGGGTCGCGCCTGCTGCTCGTCGCGCTGCTCTTTACACTGGCCGCGCTCTCCAAGGAAATGGCCGTGACCCTGCCGGCCGTGTTGATCGTACTGGATGTCTACCCGCTGCGCCGGCTGCCCGGGAGTCCCCGTCGATGGCTGGACACGCCGCACCGGCCGATTCTGCTGGAGAAACTCCCGCTGCTGATTATCTCCGGCGCGGTGATCGCCGGCGCTTTCTTCGCCGCCGGCGGTGATACCGTCGCAGGGCTTCGGGAGCACCCGCTCTCCACGCGACTGGCGCAACTGATCGTGTCGATCGTGCATTATCCGTATCGCACGCTGGTCCCGGGCTCTCTCTCACCGCTCAATGAGTTCCCGATCGGGTTCGGTCTGACGCACCGGCGTGTACTCATCAGCGGGCTCGCACTGCTGCTCACGATCATCGCACTGATGATGGCTCGCAGGAAATGGCCCGGGCTGACTGCCGCTGTCTGTTGCTACGTCATCCTGATCCTTCCGGTTACAGGTCTGACGCAGCGCGGACCGCAGATGACCGCGGATCGATACAGCTACCTGTCGTGCATCCCCTTCGCGCTGATCGCCGGCGGCCTTTTCGCACGATTTCTGCTGAGATCGCGCGGCCTCGCGATCCTGACGGCGGCGTTGATTCTGATCGCGTTGACCGTGCGTACGCAGTCGCAGCTCTCCCGGTGGCGTGATTCGATCACCCTCTGGAACCATGCGCTCGCCGTGGACCTCACCAGCGGCGGTGCGCACTGCAACCTGGCACAGGCCCTCGAAACGGCCGGGCACTCGGATCAGGCGATCGAACACTATCGCCGAGGCCTGGCACTGGGCTGGCGACATCCGACGGTCTATCGAAATCTCGCGGCCATTTTGCAGCGAACCGGGAAACACACCGAGGCGATCGAGGCCTACCGTGCGGATATTCAGCATTACCCCGGCCGATGGGAAAGCTATTACTACATGGCCATTTCATACGAACGCATGGGCGATGTGCAGAATGCCGCCGATGCCTATCGGCAGGCCCTCGAACTGCGGCTCGATCTCCCGGATGCTCATGTCGCCCTGGCCCGACTCTTCATGCTCCATGGTCACGACGCGGAGGCCGTCCCGCGATTGCTCTACGCACTGGAGCTGGATCCGCGACACCCCGAGGCGCTGGAGCGGCTGGCCATCCTCCGCGCCCGAGAAGGCGACTACGATGCGGCAGTAGAACTGATGGATCGCTGTATCGAAGCAGTCTCGCGCAGGGCCGACCCGATGGTGCTCGATGGACTCGAATCACGACGAGCAGAATATCTAAAGGACCGCGATACTTCGACCGGAAAGCAGAAGCCCTGAAGTTACTTCCCTGCCATGATCGAGCAGGACCGTGCCCGGACAGTACTAAGCCACACGTCCCGTCATCAGCATGGCCCGCTTCAACCTCATCGCCGAGCGGCGAGGAAGATCCGCAGGACGTACCAGAACATCAGCGCCACGGATGCAAAGAGTTCCAGGGCTGCGCCGACGTACCGGTCTTCCGGATAGTGGTGAATCACCTTCGACGTGTCGTACAGAATCGCTGCACCGGCGAAGACGACCATCACTACGGAAAAGAGCGTCCCCAGCGTGAAACCGAAGAGCACACTGGCGACGATGGCCACCAGGGCGCAGATGCCGGCCCACATCAGTATGCCCCGCAGAAACGAAAAATCCTTCCGCGTACCCCATGCGACAAAGGTGAGCCCCAGGAAGCCGATCACCGTGCAAAGGGCGGCGCTCTGGATCGCACCGGGTGCGTACCGCTCGGCGACATAAAGAAGCGGAACGAAGATCAGCGCCTGTGCCGCGACAAAACCCGTCAGTGCCAGATACTGCGCCGGCAACGACGCGGACATGTGCGCCACGCGCGAGGCCAGCCAGCTCACCAGCACGAAGCCGCCCAGGACAACCAACCAGCTCGTGCCGAGCATGGCCGACGCGATCCGCTCGGCAAGACCGGCCTGAAACAATGCGGCCTCGATCCCCACGAACAGCAGAATCGCACCCAGCAGGTGCATGTATGTCTTGACGACGAAGGCCCCGCGGTCCACGGCGACGGCGACTGGTGCGCCGTACTCGCCGGCCCGCGCGTCGAAGGCACTTGTTTCCGTCATGCGGTATTCGTTGCGTCGCAGTGGATCGCTCATGGCCCGTTCCTCTGATGAAGATTGGTTACGATGCTTGGTCGCCCAAGGTCAGTATCAGCCAGTGTACTCGGCTCGAACTCGGCTGTCATCAGAATATCGACGGTTTGGAGCGTACTCCTCGCGGTCGAATGGTTGCCGCAAAGCGCCCGAACAATTAGCATCCTCACCATCGAAACGGGAATGCCACCCGAAGACTCACCACGGCCCGAGCAGAACGTGCAAAGCGATGACAGATCAGTACTTCGAAGATCGCCAGAGAAAGCTTCTGCAACTCGCCGCGCTGGGATATGACCCCTACGGCCAGCGCTTTACCGATGTCCGGTCCAATGCCGACATCCGCTCGTTTGCCGAGCGGCTGAGTCTGGAGGCCGGCCAGACGGACGAGTCCGCACAGGTCCGGGCCGCCGGTCGCGTCATGCTCCGCCGCGTGATGGGCAAGCTGGCCTTCCTGACGATCCGCGACTGGACCGGCGATCTGCAGATCGGAATCTCGCGGGCCAAGGTCGGCGACGCCGGCTGGCAGGTGCTCGAACTGCTTGATCTGGGCGACCTCATCGGTGCAGATGGTCTGCTGGGCCGCACCAAGACGAACGAGGTCACCGTCTGGGCGGAGACCATCACTCCGCTCTGCAAGGCCCTGCGCACCCCGCCGGAAAAGTGGCACGGCCTGACCGACGTCGACCTTCGCTATCGAGAGCGTTACGTCGATCTGTTCGCCAATCCCGAAGTGATGCAGACCTTCCGTGCCCGCAGCCGCATCGTGGATGCCGTGCGCCGCTATTTCGCGGGACAGGGCTTTATGGAAGTTGAGACGCCCATGCTTCAATCGGTCTACGGCGGCGCGGCGGCGCGGCCCTTCATGACCCACCACAACACGCTGGACATGGACCTGTATCTGCGGATCAGTCCCGAGCTGCATCTCAAGCGGCTGCTCGTCGGCGGGATGGAGCGGGTCTTCGAGATCAACCGCAACTTCCGCAACGAGGGCATCAGCACGAAGCACAACCCCGAGTTCACCATGATGGAGTGTTACCAGGCCTACGGCGACCTGTCCGATATGATGAACCACGTCGAAGGCATCTTCGTACATTCCATCGAGGCGGTCGGCGGTGGCTTCAAGCGACGGTTTCGCGATTACGAGCTGGATTTCACACCGCCCTGGCCACGCAAGACGTACAGCGAACTGCTTCAGGAACACGCCGGCATCGACTGGCGGGACACCGACGCCGTCCTGCGCAAAGCACGCCAACTCGGTCTGGTCAGAGAGGCGCCGGCCGGGGCCCGCGCCCATGTCGAGGCAGAGGACCCGGTGCTCGTGGCAAACAAGATCTTCGAGGCCACGGTTGAGGACAAGCTGATCCAGCCGACGTTCGTCATCGAATACCCTGCAGTGCTCTGCCCGCTGACCAGGCGCAAAAAGGATGCCCCCGATCTGGCACTGCGATTCGAGGCCTTCGTGGCCTGCATGGAATGCGGTAACGCCTACACCGAACTGAACGACCCGGCCATTCAGCGCGAAACCTTCAGCTCGCAACTCGCCGGCGAGGGCGACGAGACCATGCGCATCATGGACGAAGACTTTCTCAAAGCGCTCGAATACGGCATGCCCCCGGCCGGCGGTCTCGGCGTGGGAATCGACCGGCTGGTGATGCTGATGACCAACTCACCGAGCATCCGCGACGTAATCCTCTTTCCGTTGCAGCGCCCGCTCGGGAAGACCGGGGGTGGCGCAGGCCCTTCCACATCCAATAAGGAATAGGCGTGCGATCTCGAACGGCTACGATTCTCTTCACGCTCTTTGCACCGATCACACTGCCGGCATATGCGCTCTTTCTCGCCTTTTCCAACCTCCTGGGCGGCGCGTTCTACATTGTCATCGAGGCCTCGCTCTCGCCGCTCCTGCGCAGACCGATCGCCCTTTCGCGCGGACAGATGGCTGTATTCGCACTACCTGTCCTGCTCCTCGCCCCGCTCTTCACGGCCGCACACATGCTCCTCTGGATGGTCCGGCTCATCCTGTCCGGGCTGACCTGGCTCGGCCGCTGGCAGGCCGGCACGCGCTCACGATGGGCCTCGCTGCTGATCGGCGGCGTCTGGCTCCTGATCGCTCTCTGGACCACGGTCACCTGTTTGAATGCCGCCGTCGGCGCAAGCTGGGTCGGGCGACCGGTCCGCGGACAGGACATCTACGTCGACGGGATCGAGCGCGCCCGTGCCCTGCGCGATCTGCCACCGGATGCACAATCGCGCCGCAACCGCCTGATGGACGATCTGACACGGCACAAGGAAAGAGTTCACCCCCAGTGGGATGCGATCCTGAGCTTCCTGCAGGACGATGAAAACCTCTTCCGCTGGATGCGAAACGAGCCGCTGCGCAGACAGCTCGCCGGCATGCCGTGGTACTTCGTGCCGGCCCAGGTCTCCGAAGACGGTGCAGACCACAGTGCCCTCCTGCTGGGCCCGCTCGTCTTTGCATGGATGCTGCTGATTCGCTGGCCGGGCATGTTCCGCGTGCTCCCGAATCTGCCGGCGCGGTTCTGCGGGCTGCTGCTTCGACTGGGTCTCTGCGCAGGGGCCATCTATCACCTCGTCACCTGGGAACCGTTAACCCTGTATTACGGCTTCTGGTTCATGCCGACGGAGATACCTTTCGTCTTCGCCGCGCTCAGCCCCGCCCACTGGCTGGGAATCGACTACGACCTCTGGATTCGTCCGGAGTGGTACCTCTTCAATGCCGGACTCTGGATGATTCTCATCGCCCTGCTGGCTGGCGGCTGGTTCCTGGCCTGGCGGACGGCGCCGCTCCTGGGATGGCCGAAGTACTACGTCGCCTTTCTCGCGTCGCGATTGCTACAGCGAAAACGAATCGCCTTCTTCTCCGTCGGCGCCGTCACACTCTGCGTCGCCATGATGATCATTGTCATCAGCGTCATGGGCGGTTTCGTGGACAGCATCCGCAACAGGGCCCACGGCCTGCTCGGCGACCTCGTGATGGACGGCAGTCTTCAAGGGTTTCCGCTCTACCAGGAATTCATCGACCGCATCTGCCGCCTCACGGACGAGAACGGCTCGCCGATTGTCGTTCAGGCCACCCCGATCGTCCGCACCTACGGTATCCTGCAGTTTCCGAGAAACAAGAAAACCGCACCGGTCACCGTCCTTGGAATCCGGCTCGATGAATACGTCCGGGTCAACAAGTTCGGTGAAGACTTGTTCTACCAGCGCCGTTTCGGCCACACCCATCTCGGTCCGCAGCAACAGCCCGTCTACGGCTTCAATTCGCAAGGTCTGGCCGTTCTGCCGGAGGAACTCGAAGCGAACTTTCAGAAGTACCTTGAAAGTCTCCCTTCACCACAGCGCGAGGAGGAGACGCGGCAGTACTACCGCGAGCCGGGAGACCTGTTTCCCGGACCAGGTATCTTCCGTGGGCCGGAAGAGCAGCCCGGCTACACCGGTAAGGAGTACCCCGGCATCATCGTCGGCAGAAGCATCATCTTTCGCCGTTTGCCGTCGGGGGACTACCGGCGAAGCGAATTCTATCCGCGCGGCGAGCTATGCCGTTTGTCTGTGCTGCCGATGACCCGCGGCGGCGAGATCAGCACGGAGTCGCCGCCTCAGCCGACGCTTCGCTACGTGGACGACTCACGGACCGGAATTCACGAAATCGACACGATGAATGTCTACGTCGATTTTGATTATCTCCAGCAGCTTCTGTCCATGGAGTCCCAGGAGCGCGCGGATGGCAGCGGCATGACTGGCGCGCGATGCACACAGATTCAGATCAAGGTCCGCGACGACCTGGGCAACGACCGCCGCATCCTTGCCCTGCAGAAGCAGCGCATCTACAACGAATGGGAAAAGCTGGTTGCCGAAACGCCGTCGGATCCGTTTGAGTACGAAATGCTCAGACTTGTGGACATCAGTACCTGGGAAGAGATGCAGGCCAGTTACATTGCTGCCATCGAGAAGGAAAAGTTCCTCGTCCTCATCATGTTCGGAGTCATCAGCATCGTCGCCATCTTCCTGATTCTCTGCATCTTCTACATGATCGTGCAGGAGAAGACCCGCGACATCGGAATCATCAAGAGCGTCGGCGGCAGCGCCGAAGGCGTCGCCGCAGTCTTCCTCGCCTACGGCGGTGCCATCGGCCTGGTCGGCTGCATCCTCGGCGCCCTGCTCGGCACGACCTTCGTCGAGCACATCAACGACATCCAGGACTGGCTCGCCAAGCTCAACCCCGACTGGCGCGTCTGGAGTCCGGAGACGTATTCCTTCGACAAGATTCCGGACGTCTGGAAATGGTCGGAAGTGATCTGGATCAGCATCTTGTCGATCATCGCGTCGATCATCGGCGCCGCCTTTCCGGCCCTTCGCGCCGGTCGCACCTGGCCCGTGGAGACACTGCGTTATGAATAGTCGATATTCAAAGCCCGATTGCAACTTACAGCCGATCATTCGCGCGTGCTGAGATGAGCATTCTTCGTTGCGAAAACATCCACAAGAGCTACTCTCTCGGCAGGACGGAACTGCACGTCCTGCGCGGCATTGATCTGACCATTCCGCGCGGGCAGTTCGTCTCTATCATCGGAAACAGCGGCAGTGGAAAGAGCACGCTCCTGCACGTGCTCTCCGGCCTTGATGTCCCTCAGCGCGGACAGGTCCATTTCGAAAATCAGCCGCTTTTTGAGCCCGAGGCGATTCGAAAAATCCCGCGCGGCCGAAACTGCGACGCCGGCGAACCCTTCAGCCGCCGATGGCAGGAAAAATCGCCCGACCTGTCCGGCAGGTCCGCGCAGGACGTCGCTCGCCGACCCGGCCCGCGTAGTCCATCCATCGGAAATACGCAGACACTCGAACCGCGGCGCAACCAGTTGCTCAACGAGGCCTTCGGCTTCGTCTTCCAGTTCTACCACCTGCTGCCGGAGTTCGATGTTCTGGAGAATGTCCTCCTGCCCGCGATGGTCGGTCATTCCATGGCCGGCTGGCTAGCGCAGCGCGCGAAGATTGAGCACCGCGCGAGGGCACTTCTCCAGCGCGTCGGCCTGCAGGACCGCCTGGACCATCGACCCAACGAACTGTCCGGCGGCGAGCGCCAGCGAGTGGCCATTGCCCGCGCACTGATGAATGAACCGCGCGTGCTGTTCGCCGATGAACCGACCGGCAACCTCGATGCCAGAACCGGCCGGGAGATTTTCGATCTCCTCAAGGACCTTAATGGGGCAGGTCAGACCATCGTCATCGTAACCCACGACCGCGATCTGGCAGCGGAAACCGATGTGGTTGTGCAACTGGTGGATGGTCGTGTAAAATGATGCGGTTGTTTCGACGTGCGGCCTGACCTATAGTGTGACGGTGCAGGGGCTCCGGCCCCCGCTATCGCGTGCCCTGGAATTTTCCACGCATCTACACTGGAGGGCTTCGCCATGACGACAATCGCCCGAACCCCGGAGAATCTGCGAAGCAGTGCTCGGAGCGTTGCTCACGTGGCTACCGAGTTTGAGGAACGACCCATGGCCCAGGACTATGCGCCGAACCCCAATCTGAAGATCTGGCTCGATGGCAAGCTCGTGCCCACGGCCGAAGCCAAAATCAGCGTCTTCTCGCACGGACTGCTCTACGGCGACGGCATCTTCGAAGGCATCCGCGTCTATGGCGGCCGCATCTTCGAGTGCCGAGCCCACATGGAGCGTTTCGCGCTCGGCCTCCAGGCCATCCGACTCGAAATTCCCTGGACGATGGACCAGATCGTCGACGCAATGAACGACTGCATCCGCGCCAACAACACCGTCGACGGGTACATCCGTCTCGTCGCCGCCCGCGGACCGGGCACGCTCGGGATTCATCCGTTTCGCTGCGTGGCGCCAAACGTTTTCATCATCTGCGACAAGATCCAGATGTACGGCCCGGAGATGTATGAAACGGGCATGAAAATTGTCACGGCATCCACTATTCGGAATCACCCGAATGCACTCTCTCCGCAGCTCAAGAGCTTGAACTATCTCAACAACATCCTCGCTAAGATCGAGGCCATCGACGCCGGCTGTCTCGAAGCCGTCATGCTCAACCACGAGGGCTATGTCGCGGAATGCTCCGGCGACAATCTTTTTATCGTCCAGGGCGGCCGTCTCCGCACCCCGGCGACGCACTGTGGTTTGCTGAACGGCGTTACACGCCGCCTGGTGCTCAAGATGGCCCAGAAGCGCGGCATCCCCGCCGAAGAAACAACCTTGACGCGAATCGACCTTTACTACGCTGATGAGATGTTCATCACCGGTACCGGCGCCGAGGTCTGCCCGATTATCGATATCGATAATCGCCCCGTCGGCGATGGCAAGCCCGGCCCCTTCACCCGGCAGCTCATTGCCGACTTC
Source organism: uncultured Planctomycetota bacterium (assembly GCA_900696685.1). Taxonomy (GTDB): domain Bacteria; phylum Planctomycetota; class Phycisphaerae; order Phycisphaerales; family UBA5793; genus UBA5793. The sequence continues at coordinate 57,510 of CAADHA010000084.1, read as the reverse complement.
CGTGCTCACATCAAGAGCGGGGAAGAGATGCTCTGACGACCGCCCCGGCCGCTCCGCGGTGCTGCCCTGCGCTGGCTTGCTCTGGATGCGACATGCGATCCGCCCCTGCCTGAATGCGATTGCGGCGCAGCAGATCCTCCAGCGTGGTAAACGTGAAACACTCCAGCAATCGATGGATGCGGTGCTCCATGCGCCCGCGGAAGAGCGCCTGTGTCAGGTGCCTTCGCAGCGACACGGACAGACCTTCATCCTTATGAAACGAAACTCCGCCGACGTCCAGCTCGTAAGGATGAAGATAGACCACCGCGGGCCGTCCCTGTCGATGCACCCAGCGAAGCGCCCCGCGCGCCAGCATGCCTGGCAGGAGCCGGAAGTAACCGCCGCCCGCCACGGGCCAGTTCCGCCCTAGCGCTCGAACCGTGGCGACCGGACACTCGATCAGATCGCAATTCGCCCAGCGATGAATCGCATTCGGCGCATCAGGAATCCCATAACGCGGATGTCGGATCGGGAAGATGCTCGAACTGTAGCGGAAGCCCAGGTCAGCAAGAATCGGACCCGCCCAGCGTGTCGACGGAACGATCGAAAACGCCGGCGCGCGATAGCCCAACGGCCTCTGACCGGTAAGTTGCGTCAGGACCTCGATGCTCGTACGGACATCCTGCTCAAACCGACGCGGGCTGATGGTCGTCAGCAGTTCGTGACCGTGCCCGTGCGATGCAATCTCGTGCCCAGCCGCGTGAACCTCCTGGACCAGTTCCGGGAACCGCAGGGCCACGCGTGTCAGCACGAAGAACGTCGCCCGGACATGATGCCAGCTCAACAGTTGAAGCAGCCGCCGCGTATTCTCCACAACTCGACCGGAGATTTCGTGCTGCGGACCAAGCACCGCGATGGGCCAGTCTTCCAGATCGATCGTCAGGGCGTTCACGATGTGCCGACTGGACGAGGCGCATGCATCGGAGCGGCTTGCGACGGTCTCTTCGCTCGACGCGAGTCCGACAGTCGTCTCGACGGAAGATGTCCGATTCATGAACATTGACAGGTCCATGCCGCACCAGCCCCCGGCCCCAGTGGAATCATCGGCCGTTCGGGGACGCGTTCAGAAGTCGATGGTAACCGGCGTGAGTCCGATCTGAACGGCATCGGGCCGGGGCGTGACCACCACGACGGTGGCGTGCGTTAAAAAGCGATGCGCCGCCTCGCAAACCACGTCGCGAGGTGTACGACAGACTTCCTCCAGAAAAGCCGTCCCATCACCCACGCCCGGGCCGCACAATTCATCAAATCCATCACGTCGGACATAGTCGAGCGGCGCCTGCAACTGTTCCAGCTCGGCCGTCAGGATCATCGTCCGCGCACGGTCCAGCTCCTCCTCGCCCATGCATCCGGCGACCAGCTGGCCGATCTCGTGGCGCACCACGCCATACACCTCGGTAATCCGATCCGGTTCACAGGCCAGCACCACGGCGAAGTACCCAGGCAGTCGACCGGACAGATGCGCGCCGGAAACTTCATACGCCAGGTCGCGATCACCGCCTCGCAGCGCCGCAAAAAGGCGGCCGCCAGAAAGCGCATAACCCGAAAGCGCCGTGCCAAGCAGCGCCAGCGGCGCGCGATGATCTCGATCCAGAACGCTGCAACCCGGAAAGCCGACGAACATCGCCGCGACGTGCCGCTCTTCCGGCGTATGTCGAACAAAAAGTCGATCCTCACTTGGAACCGGCTCCGCGACACGATTGCTTGCGCCCACGGAATTGCGATCCGACCCATTTTTCGGGAGACGTCCAAAGTGTTTCGCGACCAGTTCCTGCAACTTGCCGGAATCAAACTCCCCCGCAACCGAAATCACGCCACCACCGTGAAACGTAGACCGATGCACCCGTCGCAGGTCGTCCGACGTAAATCGCTGGAGATTCTCTGCCGTCCCGAGCGATTGCAGCCGATACGGACTCTTCGAGAAAAAGCACCTTCGCGCCAGCCGGTTCAGTTGAGAATCCCACGCATCATCGATACGACTGACAGCATCAAGAATCGCCGGTCGGACATGCTCGATCTGCTCTGAAGACAGGGCGGGCTCTGCCGCCGCTTCGGCCATCAATTCCAGCAGTGGCTCCAGGTCATCAGCGAGCGCGACGAACTCCAGCCCGATGGAGTCCAGCCCGCTGCCGCATCGAAGGGAGCTTCCGCGCTGCTCAAAGGCGCTGATCAGTTCATCCGCGGAGCGATGGACGGTGCCGCGCGGAATCACTTCCGAGAGAAGATGGTAAATGCCATTCGTTGACTCATCTTCTGCGCTGAGCCCGCCGCAGAAAGATGCCCCCACGGCCGCGAAACCGCTGCCTGTCATCTGCCGCCAGACACAGCGCAGCCCGTTCTCCAGTTCGAATCGGCCGGTCGCCGCTTCTGCCGGTTGCGCGGCAGGTCCCGGCCGATGTCTCGGTCTGCGACGCGGCAGGACCGTCGCGATGGCATAACCTTCCGGCGATAAGTAATGCGATGCCACGCGCTGCAAGTCTGTCGCGGTGACGGCCTCGATCGCCCGAAGGTAATGGTCACTGTAGTCCGCCGTGCCGAATGCCAGAAAGTCCAGACCCAGTTGCGATGCCAGACCGTCCGCCGTCTGTCGCGCCGAAAGAATCCCGACGACATTCTGCCGGCGAGCACGTTCGAGTTCCCCCTCCGTGATCGCCAGCTTCTCCGTCGCGGTCAGAGACTCGACGATCGCCCGTTCGACCTCATCGATGCGCCGTGAATCGAGCTGTGCGGACACGCGCCAGATGCCGGGGCTGTGCCAGAAGCTCTCGTGCGCACCGGAAAGATCGTAGACCATCCCGCGATCCCAGCGCAGCCGTTTCACCAGCCGGGCGACGTCGCCTTCGGTCATGACGGAGTTGAGCAGATCGAGCGGCGCGTCATCGGCGGAACCTTCGCGGAGCGTCGGCCATGCAAGGGCCAGCGATGCGGACTCCACTCCCATGATCCGAACGGCACGTAGCGGAGAACGGATCGGCGAAGGATCCAGCAGTGCGGCAGGCGGCGCCGTCGGCCCTTCGAAACCCTCAAAGGCCCGGAGCGCCTCACGCAACGCGGCGTCCGGGTCCAGATGACCGGCCAACACCAGCACGCAGTTCGAGGGCGTATGCGTCACGCGATGATATTCGAGCAGGTCCGGATAGGTGAGTCGCGCCAGCGCATCGGCACGACCGATCACCGGATGACTCATCGGATGCTGCCGGTAGATGATGTCGCAGAGCATCTCGTCGAGCTGTGTCTCCGGATCGTCCCGGTCGCTCTCCCATTCGCGCTGCACGACCCCCAGCTCGCGATCAAAGACTGATTCCGACAGCGCCGGTCGCACCACCCAGTCCGCGATCAGGTCCAGCGCCGCCCTCAGTCGGCCGGCTTCGACCGTCGCGTGGTAACACATGTGATCGACCGATGTGTAGGCGTTGTTTAACCCGCCGATCGAGTCGCCGAAGGCCATGATCTCCTCGGCGCCACGGGCCCGGGTATCGCCGCCGGTGACGACGTGTTCCAGCAGGTGCGTAATGCCGCTGCCCGCCCAGCGCCCCTCCAGCGCGCTGCCGGCGCGGACATACAGCCGAACCGCGACGATCGGAATCAGCTCACTGCGCTGCACCAGGATCGTCAGCCCGCTGTCCAGCACGCTGACAAGGCGTGCATGCGTATCCGACAGGCGATAGGCCTCACCGACCGCCCTTTTCCGGCCCGGCTTTCGACTCATGGCCTGACCCATCCGCTACGGACAAGACGAATCAATCAGGAAAGCGCGCCGCCGGGCATGGCGGGGTCATCCAGTGCGTCCGGCGACGCCCCCGCATGTCGTACGCGCAACAAGCTCCGCACACGCGACAGCAGATCCATCCGGTTCACGGGCTTTGTCAGAAAGTCATTCGTACCGACTTCGACGCCGCGCTCCACATCCCCGACTTCGTGCAGCGCCGTGACCATGATGATCGGGATGTCTTTCGTCGCCGGGTCGGATTTGATCTTCTTGCATACTTCAAAGCCGCTCATCTTCGGCATCATGATGTCCAGAAGAATCAGGTCCGGCTTGTCGACGGCCACCCGCTCCAGGGCCTGCATGCCGTTGGTCGCGCGCAACGTCGTGACTCCCGGTAACTCCTCCAGATACGCTTCGAGAAGTTCCAGGTTTTGCAGGTTATCGTCCACCACCAGGACTTTGCTCGGCGGAAGCGGTGCGGTATCAGTCACGATCTGGCCTCCCGGTTTTTGCGGGTAACGACGGGTCTTCACGCCGCCAGCAGGTCGCAGGATAACGACTGCGGCACTTCTGCCGAGGCCGTGCTCCCGCCACGATCATACTCCAATCAAACCGGCTCGAACACGCTCAGGCCCGAACCGATGAAACCGGCATCGTTGCCCAGTTCCGCGATGCGAATCTCCGGCGGGTCGCCGAGCATTCGGGAACCCAACCGCTCGATCGCCTCCACCACGGGGCGGCGCAGCGCCTCGCCGGCGGCACTCATCCCACCGGCCAGCACGATCCGCTCCGCATTGACGATGTGCTGTATGTTGATGCACCCGACCGCAAGATATCGACAGGTTTCTTCCCAGACTTCCTGTGCCAGGATGTCACCCGCAGCGGCGTGTTCCACGATCCGCTTGGTCGTCAGCGCGTCGCCGCGTTCCAGCAACTCTCGCAGCGTGGATGCCTCGCCGGACTCGATACGCTCCGCCGCACGAGCCACCGTTGCCGTGGCCGACGCGTAGGCCTCCAGGCAACCCTGTTGTCCGCATCCACACGTGCGCCCGCCGACGTAGATGATCGTGTGACCGATCTCGCCCGCGTTTTCATAAGCTCCGCGCCACAAGCGGCCGTTGAAGATCATGCCGCCGCCGATGCCCGTGCCCAGTGTCAGCATCACCAGATTCTTGACGCCGCGGCCGGCTCCGCAGCGAAACTCCCCGAGCGCTGCGTTGTTGGCGTCGTTGTCCAGCGTGATGCGAAAACCCGTCGCTTCCGACAAACGCTTGACGATTGGCACGTTTCTCCAGCCCGGCAGGTTCGGCGGCGCGATGACCATGCCGCAGGAACGGCTCAGCGTGCCCGGTACGCCGACGCCAACGGCCTCGACCGATCGGCCGTCACCCTGTGCCTGCGCTGCCAATTCCTGTATCAGCCCGATGATCCGTTGCAGAACGTGTTCGACACCGGCGGTGGCCTGCGTCTCAAGAGATGACGTCGTGATCACGACTCCGTCCGACGTCACCAGACCGGCTTTCAGCGCGGTACCGCCGATGTCCAGACCGATCGCCACCTTCTGAGTCTGGTCACTCATGAACTACCGCCGAGGAAGATTAAAGAACCGCCGTGTGTTTTCCGTCGTGCGTGCCGACAGCTCGGCAAGCGATATGCCGCGCGCCCGAGCCACGCACGCTGCCGTGTGCACCAGATGCGAGGGCTCGTTCGGCCGCACATTCCGCACCGGCTCCGGAGAAAGGTAGGGCGAATCCGTCTCGAGCATCAGCCGATCCTCCGTGACTTGTCGGGCCACCTCGCGGAGTTCGTCGGCGCGCTTGAAGGTCACCACGCCGGTCAGCGATATCCAGTACCCCCGGTCCAGAATCTGACGGGCTTCCGCTTCACTCCCCGTAAAGCAATGGAATACCACATTCGGTGGTCGGGGACAATCCGCCAGCAATTTGAGCACCTGTTCATGGGCCTCGCGGCAATGGATGACGATCGGCTTCCCGACTTCTGCCGCCAGCTCGACCTGCCGCCGAAAGACCCGCTGTTGTGTCGCGTGATCCGAGAAGTCGTAGTGATAGTCCAGCCCCATTTCGCCCACGGCATAAACGTCCTCCCGTCGCACCAACTCGTCCAGCGCGGCGTCCCAGCCATCGCACGCCTTGCCGGACTCGTGCGGATGAATGCCGCAGACAACATGAATACCCTCGCAGCGCGCAGCCAGCTCCAGCGCGCGGCGGGCATCCTCCAGATCGGTAGCGATCGTGACGAACTCGGTCACACCGGCCGAGTGTGCCCGGGCCAGTACGTCGTCGATCCGCGGGATCAGTTCGCCGGATGTCAGATGGCAATGTGAATCAATCAGCATGGCAGACCCGCGCGATGAAACAGACTAGATCGCCCCTTCCGGGACGAAGGCCTCAATGATATGCCGGATCCGTGGCTCGCCGGATTCGGGCAGCACAATGCTCACGGCATCAAACCGGTAGGCACACTCCGGGTACCGGTTTGCCGCCAGCCAGGCACGGGCGGCGCGATACAATCGTCGCTGCTTCGCGGAATTGATGTTCGCTTCGGGATCTGCCGCGGCATCCGTCGCGCGGGCCTTGACTTCAACAAAGACAACCGTGCCCTCGTGGAAGCAGACAAGATCAAGCTCTCCCAGCGGCGTGGAGAAATTGCGAGCAAGAATGCGATACCCCCGTGCGCGCAGAAACCTCTCGGCCGCCTCTTCCCCCGCGGCGCCGAGCAGCTTGCCGTCGTTGCTCATGCTTGAAAGTCCGCGACGCCTGCGCCGACGTTACACCGGAACCGCGACTTCGGCATCCCGCTTCGATGCTGAACGGGTGGCACGTGGGGCGCCCTCCGACGGTGCGGATTCCTCACTGGAGGAACCGCCGGAAACGCGCTCGCGAAGCTTGCGGGCCTTGCCGACCCGATCGCGCAGGTAGTAGAGCTTGCTGCGCCGAACCTTGCCGTGGCGAATGACCTCGACCCCGGCGATCCGCGGCGACTGGACCGGAAAGATTCGCTCGACACCTTCGTTGTTCACGATGCGCCGAACGGTAAAAGTCTCATTCAGGCCGCGTCCCTTACGACCGATGACCACGCCGACAAACGGTTGGACGCGTTCCTTGTTGCCTTCGACGATGCGAACGCCCACCGATACCGTGTCGCCGATCTCGAATTTCGGGGGCTCCTTCTTGAGCTGCCCCTGATCCACTGCTTCGATGAATTTGTTACGCATCGTACGATCTCCAAAACTTCAATGTCGGCGATTCTCAAGTCGGTTCTTCGTTCCTATTCGCCGAACCCCTCCGCAGCGCGTCGCAGAAGGTCCGGCCGGCGCTTTTCTGTTCGTTCCCGGGCCTGGGCCAGCCGCCACGCCCGAATCTTTGCATGGTCACCGCAAAGCAGGACCTCCGGCACGCCCAACCCTCGATATTCCCGGGGCCGCGTGTAATGCGGATACTCCAGGAACACAGGCGCCTCGCCCTCCAGGGCGCCGTCGGGCCGCACGTTGAAGGATTCTTCCACGGTGGCCTCGTCGTGCCCCAGAACGCCCGGCAAAAGCCGGACGACGGCATCCACGACCACCATGGCCGCTGCTTCTCCTCCGGAAAGCACATAGTCGCCGACGGAAAGCTCACGCGGCGACAAGAGCTGACGAATCCGTTCGTCGAATCCTTCGTAATGCCCGGCAATCATGAGCAACCGGGGACATGCCGCCAGTTGCTCCACGATCCGCTGCGTCAGGCGCTCGCCCTGCGGCGATAGGAGCACACGCTCCGCCGCCATCGGCGCCATCTGTTCCACTGCTTCCACCGCGTCGATCACCGGCTGGCACATCATCACCATGCCGGCGCCGCCGCCGAAGGGTCGATCATCGACTTTGCGATGCGGATCCTTCGAGTAGTCCCGAATGTTGTGACAGGCGATCGCCACCAGACCCGCCTGTCGGGCACGACCCAGCATGCTCGCGCCAAAAAACGGTTCGCACGCCTCGGGAAACAGCGTGAGCACGTCGATCCGCATGACGCTTCGTCACCCGTCGCGGCGGGTGCCATCCAACGAGCGATTCTGCAACTACTTCTTCGCGACGCCCTGCTTCTTCAGGAGAGTCCGAACCGTGTCGGAAGTCTGCGCGCCCTGACCGAGCCAGTACTCCACGCGCTCGCGCTTCAGCACGACCTGCTTGGATGGATCCTTCTCCAACGGATCGACGAAGCCCAGTTCCTCGATGAACCGACCTGTCGCCGCTGAACGCGAATCCGAAGCCCTCAACCGATAGAACGGCCGATTGCGACGACCCAGCCGCACCAGTCTCAACGTAACCGCCATGTATGCCTCAACTTCCAGTATTGCCTAATAGTACCGACGACGAAGCCATCCCCGCCGATGCCCCTGCATCACCGGATGGCGAACCCGTCTCGGAAAGCGACGGAGAATCACAAATCATAACAGAAAAGCAGCTTCCTTCAACACCCGACCTGTATCCCGGGACTTAGGCCCCTGATCCCTGGCCCCGCAGTGAAGGTTATGCTATAACTACAGATATCACTTGGAGTTGGCATCGTGCCGCACCCGCCGATAAAACCACTCAAAGACCTCCTCGACGTCGCTGCCGGCCGACGAACAGCCGATCTGCTCCTCACCAATGCCCGCATCGTCAACGTCGTTTCCCACGAAATCCAGGAGGGCCACCTCGCAATCTACGGCGACCGGATCGTCGGAATCGGCGACTATTCCGCGGCACATTCGATCGACCTCAAGGGTCAATACGTCTGCCCCGGTCTGATTGACGCTCACGTGCACATCGAGTCATCCATGCTCGCCGTACCGGAGTTCGCCCGCGTCGTCGCGGCTCACGGCACGACCGCCGTCGTCGCCGACCCGCACGAATTCGCAAACGTCATGGGCACCGAAGGCATCTCCTTCGTTCTGCGAAGTGCGAAATACGCTCCGATTGATGTCTACGTCATGCTCAGTTCCTGTGTGCCGGCCAGCCCGCTCGAATCCGCCGGCGCGGAACTCGGCGCCGAAGACCTCGAACCCTTCCTCACCAACCCCTGGGTCCTCGGCCTTGCCGAGATGATGAACTACCCCGGCGTGATCGCCGCGAAGCCGGACGTGCTCGACAAAATCGCCATGGTCGCTCACGGCGTCGTCGACGGCCATGCCCCCGCCGTCGCAGGCCGCGATCTCACGGCCTACGCCGCCGCCGGCATCATGAGCGATCACGAATGCGTCGGCGCTGACGAAGCCCGGGAGAAATTGCGCCGCGGGCTCTTCATCATGATCCGCGAGGGCTCTCAGACGCGTAACCTCGAAGCGCTGCTGCCGCTCGTGACTCCCGCCACCGCCGAACACTTCATGTTCTGCACGGATGACAAAGACGTCCGCGATTTGCTCGAGGAAGGCCAGATCGACTTCGCCATCCGCAAAGCCATCCGTCTTGGTGTAAATCCGATCCTTGCAATTCGGCTCGGCACTTACAACACCGCCCGCTACTTCGGACTCCGCCATCTCGGCGCCGTGCTGCCGGGCTATCGTGCCGATCTCGCCATCGTCGACAACCTCAAGGACTTCCGCGTCACGCACACATTCCATCGAGGGCAGCTCGTCGCCGAAGGCGGCCGCTGCATCGCCCCGATCCACGAGGCCGAGCGCCGCGCCCCGCTTCGCAGCAGCGTGGATGTCCACTGGATCGAACCGTCCGACTTTGAAATCCCAGCGCCGGCCGGCGCCGACGAGGCAAACCCGCCGAACATCCATGTCATTCATGTGCTGGAAAACCGCATCGACACCGAACGGAGCATCGAAGCAGCGACGGTCAGCCGCGGACGCCTCGTGGCCGACCGCCTTCGCGATCTGGCCAAGATGGTCGTGATCGAGCGACATCGCGCCAGCGGAGAAATCAGCCACGGCTTCGTCCACGGCTTCAAGCTGCGCTGCGGCGCGATCGCCTCATCCGTGGCGCATGACGCTCACAACATCATCGTGGTTGGTATGTCCGACGCGGACATGCACGCCGCCGCGGTCCGGCTGGTGAAGCTTCGGGGCGGCCTCGTCGTGGCAAGTGATGGTCAAATCGTGGCAGAGGTTCCCCTTCCGATCGCCGGTCTCGTCAGCGACGAACCTGCCGAGGCCGTCGCCGATAAACTTCGCGCCCTGTGTCAGGCCGCACGCAATCTCGGCTGTCCGCTGGAGCAGCCCTTCATGGCCCTCTCGTTCCTGAGTCTGTCCGTGATCGGCAAACTGAAGCTGACCAATCAGGGCCTGATCGACGTGGAACAATTCAAGGTGATCCCGCTGATCAGCAGCTGATGCCCGCCCCCATCATTTCGACCTGGTGATCCATTTCACCAGATACTTGATGACCGCCTCATCCACGTGCCCTGCTTTCTCATACTCCTGCGGCGTGCTCATGGATTCGCCCGCAAAGAAAAGATGGTTACAGTTCTTGAACCACTTGAAGCTGACATTCGACCGCGCTGCAAGCTCGCGACGATAAAGATCGTAATCCTTCTTCGTCACCTGGTAGTCCCGCCCGCCATTCACAATCAGCAGCCGGCACGACAGGCCCCGCGCGATTTCCAGCGAGCGCTCCGCAGCCGTACTCAGTTCCTTCCAGTACGTCACCGGCACATTCAGCACCGTCGCGTCGTCCCCCAGCTCTCCGTTGCGCACCTTCATCAACGTCGCCAGCGTCTCATCGTACATCTTCTGATTCTGCGCCTGGTTCGGCAGCGGCAGCGAGGCGATGTAACCAAGCTGATCGAGCAGCACATCCGTCAGGTCCCGCGCCGTACCCGCCAGGAGCACGGCCCCGGCCACCTTGCCGTCCTCATGGGCAATCTGCGGCCCAAGCGTGGCGCCCAGACTGTGCCCAACCACAAAGACCCGCGCTGGATCAACGCGCGGATGCGCCCGCACAAACTTCAGGGCCGCCAGCGCATCATCAACGACCTCCTCACGAACACTGATCCGCCCTTCCGCCGCCAATCGAAGTTGATAGGCGTGCGTGCGCTTCTGATAACGAAGCACCGCAATGCCGTTCGATGACAGCCCTGTCGCCAGGTCTCGAAACGGCTTGTTCACGCCAATCGTCTCATCCTCATCGTGCGGTCCCGATCCATGCACCAGTACCACGGCCGGCGCGCGCTCCACTCCATTTGGCAGCGTAAGGATGCCTTTGGCAATCCACGGATCCTCCCCGAAGCTCACGCGTTCCTCGCTGTATCGATCCGGCTTGTCATATGAAGGCGGCTTGTACGCGGCTGGCGCCGCAGATGGGCCCGTGGTCGAAGCCGCCGGCTCCACCCAGAAGCCGCTGATCCGTTCGGACTTGTCGAAGACGATCTTGAACCGCAACGCGTGCTGCTCAAAAGCCATGTCCAGATACACGGTGTCGAATCCGCCTGCACGACTGACCCGCGCCTCTCCCATGGACTTGAACGAGCCCGCCTGAGACTCCAGATTCCGCCAGAGCGCCCGCAGGTTGTCCGGCGGCAGCACCTCCGACATCTTCGCGTCGAACTGCGATACGGCCTGATCCACGTCCCCCGATGCAAGCTGCTTCACGAAACGTCGTGCCTTCTCGATGAGCTTTTTACGGGGCGTCTCGTCCGATCCAATCCCCGGCATCGCCGCCAGGATGACCAGCACGACGGATGCGAGACATGCGCGAGTTAGAATTCGTCGATCCTGCGACATGGCGCCCTCACTTGCTTTCAGTCGTCGGAAAAGACCGCTGCGAATGACGGGCTCGCAGCGGCCCTCCCGTGCAAAACGGTCCCGCAACTCCGATTTCACACCCTCGCCCCATAAACCCCGCCGACATAACTTCGCAGCGATTCGCCGGAGCTTGACAGCCCGATTACAATCTACAAATGCCTGCGTCGGGATGTTGCCGGTTCGCCATCGCTCATCCGGCTCGATCTCCCGCCTCACGTCGCCGTCTGGATCGGAGCAGATCATGAACCCGCAAGATGCCCTCACGTCCCTGGCAGCCGTTTCCGATGAGACCGAGTTCTATACGCCGATGCCGCCCGGTTACAAGCCGGGAAAAACAAAATACGTCGGCGTCTTCGGCACGGTCATGTCCGGCCTCGGCAAAGGCATCTTCGCCAGCAGTCTCGCACGCGTCCTCAAGGACAAGGGCCTCACCGTCGCACCCATCAAGCTCGAGGGCTATCTGAATCTCGATTCGGGCACGCTTAACCCATTCCGCCATGGCGAAGTATTCGTCCTCGACGACGGAATGGAATGCGACATGGACCTCGGCACCTACGAGCGCATGCTCGACCAGAACATGACCCGCATGAACTTCTCCACCAGCGGACAGATATTCTCCGCCGTGCTGGAGAAGGAACGCCGCGGCAACTACCTCGGCCGCGATGTGCAGATGATTCCCCACGTCACCGGCGAAGTAAAAAGCAAGCTCCGCCAGCTCGCAGTCTCCAGCGATGCCGACGTGGTTTTCATCGAGATCGGCGGCACCGTCGGTGACGTGGAAAACGCCTACTACATCGAGGCCCTGCGACAGCTCGCCTTCGAGGAAGGCCAAGGCAGCACCTGTTTCGTCGCTCTCACCTACGTCCTCCAGCCACCGGCCCTCGGCGAACAGAAATCCAAAGCCGCCCAGCTCGGCATCAAGCAGCTTCTCCAGAGCGGCATTCAACCGAACATCATCGCCTGCCGCGCCATCCAGCCCGTCTCAAACAAGGTCCGCGAGAAGATCGCCCTTTATTCCAGCGTTCCCTTCAACCGCGTCTTCTCCATGCACGACCGCGAATCCATCTATGTCATCCCCGAGATGATCCGCGAGGCCGGCCTCGACAAGGCCGTGGTGGACATACTCGGCATACAGGAGCGTGTCCACGTCGAAGCCGAGGATAAAGCCCGCGCCCTGTGGAACGACTACCTCACTCGGCTGCGAAAGGTGGACGCCCGCGTCACGATCGGCATCGCCGGCAAGTACACGAGCGTGCGCGACAGCTACGCCTCCGTTATCAAAGCCCTCGAACATTCCGGCGCACGCTGCGGCGCGGCCGTCGAAATCAACTGGATCGAAGTCAGCGACATCCCCCTCGAAGACGTCGCCGATCGTCTGGCCCATCTCGACGGCCTCATCGTCCCCGGCGGCTTCGGTGCACGCGGCGTCGAAGGAAAAATATCCTGCATCCGCCATGCCCGCACCACCGGCCTGCCCTACCTCGGCCTCTGCTACGGCTTCCAGCTTGCCGTCATCGAGTTCGCCCGCAACGTCTGTGGCCTCGACGGCGCCGGCTCGACGGAATTCAGCGCCGAGTGCAAGCACCCGGTCATCGACATCCTCCCGGAGCAGAAGCAGATCGAAGGCCTCGGCGGCAACATGCGCCTCGGTGGCCACGACGTGGTGCTCAAAAGCGGCACCCTCGCCTCGCGCCTCTTCAACGGCGCACCGGAAGTTCGCCTGCGATTCCGCCATCGTTACGAGGTAGATCCTCGCTACATCGACAAGCTCGAAGCCGGCGGACTCGTCTTTTCAGGCAAGGCCCCCGACTTCCCCATCATGCAGGTTCTCGAACTTCCGCAGGATGTTCACCCCTGCTTCATCGCCACCCAGGCCCACCCCGAGCTTACCAGCCGCCCCCTGCGGCCCGATCCCTTCTTCCTTGGCCTCGTCAAGGCGGCTGTCGCACGCAGAAAGCCCGCACAAGTGGCAGACATCGCGGTTGAAATCTGACGCGTCGCTTCTCTAAATCGGGTGCCCAGTACCGCCAAGCTCATTCGGCCTACCCCGTTCCGCATTCGAAGTGTTCCCCAATCCGCAACTCAATTTCCCTACTCTGGTCCCTGCGTCCCACCCGTTGCTCGCGCTCCGGGCTCGGATGGTGTGAAACTTGGCGATTCGTGCGCTGTGAGATAGAATAAGAGAAACCAACTGAGTCGGAGGACTGTTACGATGAAGATTTCCATCACCTACTGCGTACAGTGAAACTACCTCCCCAAGGCCGCCAGTTTGGCGGAGCTCATCGAGGAGGAGATCGGCGTCAAGCCCCAGATGATCGAGGGCCGCGGCGGTATCTTCGATGTCGTCGTGGACGGCAAAATGATCTTCAGCAAGCACAAGGAAGGCCGCTTTCCCGAACCCTACGAGGTGATCAACCAGATCAAGCCGAAAGCGTAAGAAACGTCGAAAGTCGAATTACTAATGACGAAAGAGGGAGGGCCCGTACAACGGTCACAGGTCCTGTGGTCGTTGCCCTTCTGTAGTTCGTGATTCGTCATTCAAGGGTTACTCTTGCCGCCCAAGCTCGTTCCATACACCCTCACACCGCGCGATCCCACGTGGCAGGTGCACCGCGCCCGTGAGTTGCTGGTCGAGATGGAGCAGCGGCGAAGCTGCCGCGACTTTTCGCCGAAGCCCGTTCCGCGCGATCTCATCGAACAGGCCATCGCCATCGCTCACAGTGCGCCATCCGGCGCGAATCGCAAGCCGTGGCGCTTCGTCGCCATCGACGATCTCACGATCAAGCGCGAAATCCGTATCGCCGCCGAGCATGAAGAAAAGGAGAGCTACGACCATCGCATGCCCCGCGAATGGCTCGACGCCCTTGAACCCATCGGCACCACATGGAAAAAGCCCTTCCTCGAAGTCGCCCCTTGGCTCGTTGTCATTTTTCGTATTGACTGGGAGGAAATCGACAGCCGCCGCGTGAAGAACTACTACCCGATCGAGAGCGCCGGCCTGGCCGCCGGCTTTTTTCTCATGGCGTGTCACCAGCTCGGTCTCGCCACGCTTACACACACGCCCAGCCCGATGAATTTCCTGCGCGACATCTGCCGTCGCCCGGAGAATGAAAAGCCCTACCTGCTCATCCCCGTCGGTTATCCCGCCGAAAATTGCCGCGTGCCGGACCTGGTAAAGAAACCACTCACCGATGCGATGCAATGGAATCGATCATCCACCCGCTAGACTGTATAGACCAGAACTGCCGTAATTAATTGCCCTGGCCCGCGTTCTGCTTGGCGTAACCCTCAGAGAGGTCGCACGTCGAGTCGACATGAAGCCGCCCGTTCGTCTTGGCTGTGCAAGACGTGAGTGAAAAGAGTTTCTGACGCAAACTGGAGCCGAAGGGAGTCGAACCCTCGACCTCTTGCATGCCATTCCGACCAAAGGTCCACCTGAAACTCGTAAACGACGATACAAACGCCGTCTGCAATTTGCAAGTCCTTTGTGGATTGCGGCCTTTTGCGCGCGTTTTCTGGCCTTTGCGCGGTCGTGACCGCGCAAGACCGCGCTGTTTTGGGCCTCCGGCGCTATTTTTGTAGCACCTGCTTGTCCTCCGCATCGAGGTCTTTGTCTCGCTGCTTGAGGCGCCAAGCGTCGAAGCTGACGCGATCGATTCGGCGCGCAGCCCTCTGCTTGCCGTTGGTCACGAACTTGCTGGCATCGGCCGCCTTGGAGACGCGGGCCATCGCCTTCTTCACATCCAGAAACGGCAGGTCATTTAGGAGCAAGCTCGCTGCATGACTGACGGTAAGCCACGCTGTTTGTGGAACTGGTGGTCGAAGCGCCGTCAGCGGCCGGACGAGGTGAGAGAGGTCCAGTTTCTCCTCGCCCGCATCCCAATTGACCATCTCCATCAGCGAAAGCGGTGGCGAGCGAGCTTCTCTTGTCTCGGCGTCGGGGGCCGGTCGCCGGGGAGCGAGAATGACCGGCGCGGTGGACGTTTTCAGCCTTTCCGCATCATTCAATACCGTCGCGGCATCGGTCCACGTGAGGCCGCGAACCAGGAACACGTCGAGAAGACCTCCACCTGTGGGCCAGGCCCCGAGAAACCAGATTCTGCCGGGGGTCACTACGGTGGTGGCACCCGATAGATGCAGATCGGTTACGAGCGCCTGCATGATCCAATCGATGCATACTTCCCACGTCCGCAGGCACGCTGGTTCGAGAAGGATCATCCCGCCGCATTCTTCCCTCGAGCACCAGAAAGCGAAGCGAGATATTCCACCCGGTCCTTCGATCATCTCCGGCTCGACGATGCAGCCCTCATCGCAACCGTCGTAGGCGATGCAGCGGGCGCGCGGTCCTTCACGGAGAAGCCCCGCTTGGACAAGCCGCTCCAACGTGCCTTTCGGCCAACGGGCGACCTCATCCGCCCTGAAGATTGGGCCGGTCTTGAGCTCCAGCCGACAGATCACGTCCCGAAGAATCTCATCCATGTGCAATCCCCCACCGCCTTAGGTACTTCTTGGCGATCTGGTCATGTGGGTCATCTCGCAGCGAGCAACGGTCCGGATGAGACACTTCGAATGTCAGCGTTTTTGGGCGTTCTCCGTTCACCGGCTCGAAGGTGAATCGAATCCTGGCCTGAGAGACCGTCAATTCGTCTAGTGGCAATTTGCTCTTGTGAATTGACCGATCGATGAGTTGATGAAGGGCCCCTGGCTCACTTCCGCGAGGAGAAACCGAGAACGTAATCCGCTCGTTAGAAACCCCAACCACGTCAAAACGCAGCTGCCGAATATCAACCGTGGCAACTCGATCCTCCGCCTCCGTTGGGAATGAGAAGGTGGGGTCCTTCAGGATTCGCATGTCGAATGGGATGTAGCCATCGCTGGGCAACTCATCCAAGCCAAGAACGACCTCGCAAAACGCCGTCTCGAGCTGCATGATCTCTTTCCTCTTACCGCGCGCATGAAGTTCCAGCATGCCCTCGTCCGGGCGATACACAAAGATGATTTCAAAGGCCGATCGTCGGGCGCGTTGCTGCAGCCGTCCCTTCTCGTCAAATCCAAGGTCGGTGTCTGCGTGATCCTCGGGGTACGCGAAGAAACAATGGCGGTCGGGAAAGTGACGAAAGTAATAATCCACGTGGCAGTACTTGCCCCGACCTTGACGACGATAGATCAGGCGCAGGCGGTCCTGTAGGGCATTTCGGGTGTCCGCGTCGGTTAGCGGTTCAATCGCTTGACCGACTGCGCGTCGGTGCCACCCGCCTCGACGATCCATCTCGTGAAAGTTGCCCGCGACTCGGAAATGATGCGGCTCGTTCAGAAATGTCCAGAATGCCCGCTCGTAGGCGTTCTTCATCGAAGCGAAGCGATCCCCAAGGTCCTGCTGCCAAAGCGTCGCATGATCGAGAATGCTGAGTACGCCGGCGGCGCTGCACAGATCGTTGATCATCCGGAAGTCGGTGTCGATCTCGCCGCGAGTTTGGTCAGGCAGTTTTTCGAGGGCCAGGAAGACGGGATCAACATCGGTCTCGTGCAGGTGGCTCCAACGGAATCCGAGGTCGATTCCTCGCCGCTTGAAGTATTCTTCGAGCAGAGTGTTGGGTACGTTTCGCAGAAAAGTCTTTGCAGAATATTGCCGCGCCATCTTCGTCTCCTCCGAGACAAAACAGACACCGAGCCGCGTCGTCCGCTGACGCGCAATTCCTTGACCAGGCTCGGCGACCTTACGGCTGGCATCCGCCGACGGGCGGATCAGGGACGAGATTAGGTTAATGTTCGGTTCAAGTCAAGCCCCCCCACATCGGTGAAGCGATGTCCGATAATTGCCTGCCGAATCCGTCCGAAACGGGTTCCTCTATTGACGCCTAATTTACATGAAAAACTCCGGTAATTATGGTCGGAACACTCGAACCCGTTAACCATCCGCTGATGGTGCCTGACTTGCCGAAGCGTTTTGTCGTACCAGTGTTGAAACGGATGCTCGGTCACATTCGTAGTCCCAAATCGATGGCGTTAACAACGTCAGACCGATGATGTTCGCTGGCAATCGCAGATTCCAGCATGGAGGTTACCAACTCGACGGCCTGGACCGATGAACCCTTAGTGGATCAGGAACTTTGGCCAGCTCGCGGGGTCGCCGAGCACGCCTATTGTCCTCGGCTCTTCTATTACATGACGGTGGAAGGTATCTTTGCGCCCAGTGCCGATACCGAACAAGGCAAGGGGATCCATCGGCGCGTCGACCGGCCAAGCGCCGCGTCCGCAGAACCAGCCGCACGGGAACGCCCAAGGGAGCGCGAGACAATCGAGAAACTGGAAGAAAGCGACAGCGACTCCAACCGTCCACGCTCTGTTCGGAGTTTGGCGCTCACGAGCCGGCGGCTGGGACTGACCGCGACGCTCGACCTCGCCGAGATCAATGGTAACGTCGCGGTTCCGGTCGAATACCGCAAGGGGCGGCCGTGCCGAAGCGGCGGCAGCCAAGTCGCCGGGGCTGTCGACGAGTTAATGGAACAACTGCCTCTGCTCCTTGGCCCTGAGCCCTGGCCGACGGATCGGGTGCAACTCGGCCTCCAGGTGCTGCTCCTGGAGGAGGCCGGGTACATCGTACCTGAAGCGTACTTGTATTATTCGGCGGAGCGACTTCGGCTGCGCGTGTCGGTCGATGACGTTCTGCGAAGCGATGCGCTGGCCGAACTCGAAGCCGCTAAGCGCGACGCAGTCGGGCCGCGGCCGCCGCCGCTGGTCAACGATCCGCGCTGCCCGCGTTGCTCGCTTCAACCGATCTGCCTGCCCGACGAGGTCAACCACCAGCGATTCACAGCGATGACCGTGGCCGGCCAGCCGGTCGATGAACAGCTCACGCCCCGCAAACTCTGGCCCCCGCGTGATGACGGCATCCACGTCGTGCTCCAACGCCAGGGCGTCCGCGTCGGTGTGCGTGGCCAGTCCGTGCGGATCACCGACAAGGACGGCGACGTGGTCAAGGAACTACCGCTCGCAAACGTTGAGTCGCTTGCGGTCGTGGGCGGCGTGCAGATCTCCACGCAGGCGCTGGCTATCTTCGCGGAGCAGGAGGTGCCAGTCGCCTTCCTCACGGCCGCTGGCAGACTGACCGCCATAATGGACCCGTTGGGCCCAACCAGCGCCGCCGTCCGCGCTGCGCAGGTCCGGGTGCTGGATCGACCAGAAAAATCGCTGGAACTCGCCCGCGCCGTCACCGTAGCGAAGATCGCCAATCAGCGCACGCTCCTGATGCGAAACCACTCCGGCCTGCCGTCACGGGCAGCGGCCGACCTTCAGGATTGCGTCGCTTCCGCCGAACGCGCCGCCACGTTGGACGAGCTTCGCGGCCATGAAGGCAACGCGGCTGCCATCTACTTCCGACATTTCGCGGGGATGTTCAAGGAGGGCGTGAAGGAGATCGCCGCCCGGTTCGACGCAAACGGTCGTCAGCGGCGGCCGCCGCCCGATCCGATCAACGCCGTCCTGTCGTTCGCATACTCGATGCTCACGCACGAGTGCACCGCGGCCTGCCGATTGGCGAGTCTGGAACCAACGCTTGCGGCGCTTCACGCCACGCGCCCCGGCCGCCCGGCGATGGCATTGGACTTGATGGAACCGTTCCGACCGCTGATCGCAGATTCGGTCGCCGTATCGGGGTTCAATCGTGCGGAACTCGTCGAGGGGCACTTCCTCAACACCGACGCGGGCTGTGCACTGACCGATGCCGGCCGCAAAGCGTTCTTCTCAGCCTACGGCCGGCGGATGGACACGGAGGTGACGCATCCGGTCTTCGAGTACCGCCTGAGCTACCGCCGGATGATCATGCTGCACGCGCGGCTGATCGCCGCCTGGCTGCTCGGCGAGGTGCCGACCCTGGCCTTCCTAACGACTCGATGAAGGTCAGGTGGTGCCGGCGTTTCGCCGGCAAGGAGCCTTCAAGATGCGCCGCTGCTATCTCGTCTGCTACGACATCCGCGACCCTAAGCGCCTCCGCCGAACGCACAAGCTGATGAAGGCCTACGGCGAAGCGTGGCAATACTCGGTTTTCTACTGCACGCTCAAGCCCATCGATCGCGTCCGATTGGAGAATGCACTCCGTGAGGTCGTCAACCTCAAGGTGGATCAGGTGTTAATCGTGGACTTAGGCGCCAATGAGGAGACCGCCCGCGAGTCGGCAACGGTTCTAGGCTCGTCGCTGCCGGAACAAGAGTGCGGAGTCGTGGTCATTTGACCGCTCTATTCCTGATTTCACAGGTTTCTCGAAACTCTTTTGCGGATCGTTAGGCCACGTTAGACTATCGCTTCCGAGCGATTCATCACGTTCCGGAGACTTCCGGGAGAGAAGCGTGGGCCGCGCCGAACAGTCATTCAGAGATTTCTTCAAGAGCGCGACAAGTGGGGCTGCGCCGTTTCCGTTTCAATGCGAGTTCAAAGACAAGCTACAGTCACTCGTGACCGTGCCCACCGGATTGGGCAAGACAGCAATGGCCATACTCGGCTGGCTGTGGCGCCGGTTCGGGGCGGGCGATGAGGTTCGCCGCCAGACGCCGCGCCGGCTGGTGTACTGCCTACCCATGCGGGTTCTCGTGGAGCAGACGCGGGACAACGCCATTCGATGGCTGCACAACCTGGGCCGCTTGGGCGGTGATGTGACGTTCGATCTGCCGCCGAGCGCTGGCGAGTCAGCGACGCTGAACCACCGCGTTGCGACGTACGCGTCGAGCGCTTTCGAACCCGACAAAGTCGCGGTGTACGTGCTTATGGGCGGCGAGGAGGAGGACGATTGGGACACCCACCCGGAGCGCGAAGCGATCATCATCGGCACGCAGGACATGCTCTTGTCGCGGGCGCTCAATCGTGGCTACGCGGCGAGTCGCTCGCGCTGGCCGATGCAGTTCGGTCTGCTGCACACTGACTGCCTGTGGGTATTCGATGAAATCCAGCTCATGGGCAGCGGCTTGGCAACGACGGCGCAGTTGGAGGCGTTTCGTCGGTGTCTACCTACCATTGAATCACCCCAAGCGATGAACGGCCACGGATGCCACAGCGTGTGGATGTCCGCGACGATGCACCCGAACTGGCTCGAGACCGTAGACTTCAAGGATCGCGTGGACGGTCTGGCGCAACTCTCGTTGATCGCTGAGGATCACAAGGACGAGCAAGTTAAGCAGCGCTGGAACGCGTCGAAGCCGCTCAAGAAAGCCGAGTCGGCAATAGGTTACGCTGAGGGCCTGGCGAAGGAGATTGTGGACGCACATCGGCCCGGCACGCGGACGATCGTGGTTGTGAACTCCGTGCGGCGGGCATGTGAGCTGTTCGACGCGTTGATGAACCTGGCGAATGCTGGCAAGACCAGAGGCACGAGCCGGAAGAAAGCTGCGCCGCAGGAATCGGCGGGCGCGTCATCCGATGACCAGCCCGAGTACGTCTTGCTGCACTCCCGATTCAGGCCGACAGACCGCGCCACGGCGGTCGAGGCTGCGCTCGCCGAACCTTCAGGGAAGGGAACAATTGTTGTCAGCACGCAGGTGATTGAGGCGGGCGTCGATGTCGATGCGACCACGTTGTTCACTGAACTGGCGCCGTGGGCGTCGCTGGTACAGCGATTCGGGCGGTGCAATCGGCGCGGCGAGCAGAACGAGCATGCCTGCGTGAAGTGGATCGATCTGCCTGTGAAGGATCAGGACGCGGAGAAGCTGCGCCTTCCGTACGGGCTCAACGATCTTCGCGGCGCCGCGGCACAGTTGGCGAAGCTGAACGACGTCGGCCTCGGCTCTCTGGCAGCGCATAGAGAGAAGTTAAGCGATGAAGACCAGGCGGCGCTGTTTCCGTACGAGCATACGCACGTCATTCGCCAGCGAGACCTGATCGACCTGTTCGACACAACGCCGGACCTAGCCGGCAACGACATCGACATCGACCGCTTCGTCCGCGAGATTGAAGATTCAGATGTGCGCGTGTTCTGGCGCGCATGGAATCGACCCAAGGGCCACGAAGCACCTCCGGTGAGTGAACCGGCGCCGTGCCGACAAGAACTCTGCCCGTCACCGGTCGCCGACTTCCGCGAATTCACGAAGCAGCACAGAGGCCAAGTCTGGCGATGGAACTTCCTCGACGAATCGTGGGAGAAAGCTGACGCGGCGAAGATTGTGCCGGGCCAGGTGTACTTGGTTCATGCTGACGCCGGTGGATACTCCGCGAAGATCGGATGGACTCCAGCGAATGGGGGGCATGTCACACCTATAGAGCTTCCCACTTCAGAACGGAAAACTCTCGATGGAGCAGATGCTGATATTCTCTCTCGCGTCGGTGTGTGGCAAACCATCGCTCAGCACACGAACGAAGTATGCACGGAGCTTGAGTCCATACTTGCAGTGCTGGAACTCGCCGAGACAGAGATGTTACGGCTCTCTGCACGCTGGCACGACTGGGGCAAGGCCCATGAGGTGTTTCGGGCCGCATTACCCGACGATGTCCCTGATGCAGAAATGGCCTGGGCCAAGGCAGTAGGTCAGTGGAAGCGCTACAAACGCCGGCACTTCCGGCATGAGTTGGCCTCAGCGCTGGCGGTGCTTCAGCGACCACACGATCACCTCAAGCTGCTGACCGATGAAGATTTGAACCTCGTGGCATATCTCGTAGCCGCCCATCATGGCAAAGTGCGCTTGTCGATCCGCTCGCTCCCGAATGAGCTTCGTCCGCGCGACGGTAACGGCAATCGAGCGCCGCAGAAGCGCTTCGCCCGCGGCGTGTGGGACGGCGACATGCTCCCCGTGACCGACCTGGGCGACGGCGTCACTGCACCGGCCGTGACCTTTTCGCTGGAACCGATGGAAATGGGCCTGTGCGAGCAGCCGCCGTTCGCGGGTCAGCCGTCGTGGGCCGAGCGCATGATCCGCCTGCGCGATACGCTGGGCCCATTCCGCCTGGCGTACCTGGAGGCGATCCTCCGCGCGGCGGACATGCGTGCCAGCATCGCGGCCGATCGGCCGGCGACAGCGGAGCAGGCTGCCGCCGGGCCGATCTCGTCGTCCGCGGGTGCGTCCGGGAAGGAGGGAGCCAATGGCTGAAACGCCGCGCTTCGACCTTGAACTGCCGGGCTGCACCCCCGAACCGCTGATGGCGTACCTGAAGGCCCTGGGCATCCTGCGCCTAGTGAGCGAACAAGTGGATGCCGAGGCCCGGGGGTGGTGGAGAAACGATGTATTTTGGCTGTGGTCGCCGAAGCTGTTTCGGGACGCGGGGACAGACCAAGCGAAGCGCGACGCGCTGGTGAGGTTCTTCCTGGAGAAATACAAGCCGACACCGATCGTGGCACCATGGGCCGGGGGGTCTGGATTCTTCGAGAAGGACAACAAGAAAGCGGTAGAAGAGTTGGCCGGGAGCACATCGACTCGCGCCGACCTCTACAAGACGGTGATCCCGAGCGTGCAAGCAACCCTCAGGGAGGAGAATGTCGGCGATAAGCCGAAGGACGACGACAAGGATCGTCTGATCCGTCGCTACCGCCGCGAACTGCCCGATGACGTGATCGCGTGGATTGACGCCGCGATGGTTGTTCAGCAGGACGGCCAGCGGTTTGCCCCTCTGCTCGGCACAGGCGGCAACGACGGGCGTCTCGATTTCACACAGAACTTCATGCAGCGGATCGTCTCCCTCGGCTTGCACAAGGATGAGCAGCCGAGCGACCAATCGCGGGCATGGCTCGCCCAAGCATTATTTGCATCACCAACAAAGCTCAACTCGGCCAGCGTTGGCCAGTTTGCGCCCGGTCGCGCAGGCGGACCAAACGCCACGCAGGGCATGGAAGGCGATTCGAGCGACAATCCGTGGGACTTCGTGTTTATGCTTGAAGGCGCGCTGATGCTTGCAGGAGCCGCCGTGCGACGGTTCGGCCTCCCGGACTCGTCGCGAGCCACGTTCCCGTTCATGGTCCGCACTGTCGCCGCCGGATTCGATTCGCCTGCTTCCAAGGATGAAGCGGAGTCACGAGGCGAGCTGTGGTTGCCGCTCTGGACCCGCCCGACAAACGCTAGCGAACTCCGGCAATTGTTCGGCGAGGGTCGGGCAGACATCTCCGGCCGTGCGGCACGGGACGGCGCCGACTTTGCCCGCGCTGTGGCGGGGCTCGGCGTTGACCGCGGCATCACAGGATTCAACCGGCTCGGGTTCCTTAAGCGCAGCGGTAAAGCATTCCTGGCCGCGCCTCTGGGACGGTTTGAGGTCGTCGAGCGCAGCGGCGTCGATCTTCTCCGGGAGGTCGATCCGTGGCTTGAGCGATTTCGTCGGGCCGCCGGCGACAAGAACTCGCCGCCGCGGTTTGGTTCAGCCCTTCGCCGCATCGACTCAGCGATCTTCGATTTCTGCAAGTACGGCGGCCAGACCTTCTTCCAGCGGATCATCATCGCGCTGGGGGCAGCCGAGCGTGAGCTGGCCAGCGCCGAGCGGTTCCGCGAGGAAAAGAGACTCAATCCGCTCGTTGGCTTGTCGTCGGCCTGGTTCGACGCCGCCAGCGACGGCACGGATGAGTTCACCGTCGCGCGGGGGATCGCCGACGTCCAGGATGCCGAGGGCCGGATCGGTCCACTAAGGACCAATCTCGAAACCGCGGATTGGAGGAAGCGCTATCGGGCGTGGGCGGAGAAGGACCGTTCGGTCGTCTGGCAAGCTGCGGATTTGGCCACCAATCTGGTCAGCGTCCTCGCGCGACGCGTGATGGACGGCGCCCGCGCCGGCTGCGAACGTCTGCCGCTCGCCTCCCGCGATGCCGCACCGCTCGATGCGATCGCCGCGTTCATCAACGCCGTTCTCGACGACGAACGCATCGAGCAATTGATCTGGGGCCTGATGCTGATCGACCCCCGGCGCCGGCATCCCGCCCATGCCGGCATGAAGCAGAGCCGCGACAATCAGCGAGCCGATCCCAACCCGCTACCGCGCGAATACGCCCTCCTGAAACTCGTGTTCCTGCCACGACCGCTCGTACCCGAGCGGGAGAGAGAAGCTGTCAAGTGGCGACTTGCCCGCCGGCTTGAGGGCGGCCGCATGGAAAACGGGCTGACCATCCGTCCCGAGCCGCGCATCCTGCCTTTGCTCCGCGCCGGGCGCGTCGGCGAGGCGTGCCGCATTGCCGCCCAGCGACTCCGGGTGTCCGGATTGGCGCCGATGCCGGGCCCATTGCCCACCGGCGTGATGCGAGACGACAATTGGTCCGAGGGGGCAATGGACTCGCGCCGCGCCCAGCGCCTCGCGGCCGCGTTGCTCATCCCCATCTCATCGAAATCCGTGAACCATCTGGTCCAACTCGTCTGTCGCGGCGAGTCCGCGGCAGTCGGAGCACTCGCCGTCTCGGCGGAAGGAGAATCCGAATGAGCGAAACGAAAACATCAGGCATCGACTACGAGAAGCTCAAGGACACCCCGCGGTTGCTGATGGAAGCCAAGCTCAAGCCGCTCCAGGGCTGCCGCTTCCAGTCCACCGGCTTCGCCGACCTCGGCCCGGCCCGCTACACGCTTCCGGACGGCACCGAAATGCTGCTGGTCGAATCCGCCCAATCCGTGGCCAACCGCATGGAACTGGCGTGCTGGGACGCCGCAGCAGAGGATCTGATCGCTGAACTGCGCGGCCTACCATATATCAAAATCACGGACGCGAACAACGGACACCTGAGCAATTCGATTCTGGAGGCGCATCGGATTAACTCCGAGTACGTGATGAAGGAAGCGCGGCGCGTCTCAAAGACTGACGGCAAGCGGGAACTCACCAAGAATGCATTCAACAAGGAGTTTGCCGCAGAGATCGGCTATCAGAACGATGGTCGCGTCGATTGGAAGAAGTTCCGCGCGGGGTTGCTCAAGTACGATCCCAACAGTCTCATTCACGGGTGTTTTCTCGAAGAGATCGGAGGACGATTGCGTGTGACGCGGGCTCTGTCTGGCTTCATCGAGGCCTGCGACGTCGACGTAGTGGAGAGCGGCGGCGTCAAGAACAACATTGTTCAGCCCGACCTTAAGAGTGGCGAAGGCAACGTCCCCTTCCATCGCACCGAGTTCGTCGCCAAGTCGATCAAGGCATACTTTAATATCGATCTCGCACTGCTCCGCGGTTACGGTCTGGGCGACGATGCCACGAAGCTCCTGATCGCGCTGTCGCTGTTCAAGATTCGCCGGTTCCTTTCCACCGGTCTGCGCCTGCGCACCGCGTGCGACCTGGAACTCGACGGCGATCTGGACGTCATGCGGCTAGACGGGTGGACGGTCCCCGCCGAGGACGTGCTGCTCAACGAGTGCAAGCACCTGATCGGCGCGTGCAAGTCGCATTTCGCCGATCCGCCCATCACCGAGGTCGAGTGGAAGCCGAGCAAGAAGAAGGGCGGCAAAGGCGGGAAGGGTAAGGGAGACGCGGACGAGAACGCCGACGACAGCGCCGACGGTGATGAGGAAGGCGACGATCAATGATCGCCATTTCGCTCCGATTCCTCGCCGGCCGCTACCACGCCACGCCGTGGGGTCGGCACGTCAACGAGGGCGCGGTCGAGTGGCCGCCTTCGCCGTGGCGGATTCTGCGCGCGCTGATCGCGACCTGGAAACGCACGCAGCCGGACGTGCCGGAGTCGGATGTGAAGCCAATCCTCGAAACTCTCGCGGCCGAGGCGCCCGAGTTCGTACTGCCCCCGGCCTCCACCGGCCACACGCGCCACTACATGCCGTGGTTCAAAAAAGGCCCGGATGATCGCACGTTGGTGTTTGACACTTTTGTCGCCGTCTCGCGCGAGGCGGCGCTGCTGGTCCGCTGGCCGAACGCTTCGCTTGACGACACGCAGCGCCAAACGCTTAGCCGCATCCTGGCAAACCTCAACACGCTCGGTCGATCGGAGTCCTGGTGCGCGGCGGAGCTGCTCGAATCAGAGCTGCGACCGTCAGGGAGCGGTTTCTCCGATATCTTGCCGGGCTCGACGACCGAGGGGTGCCACGTCACACCGCTCAACAGCCGCGACGTCCCAGACGACCACGAGATCGTCCGCCTGCTCTGCGCCGACGCAAAGTCCGCGTTCGCCGAGGACCATGTTGCCACCGTCACTGAAACGACCGGCCGTGGCCGGAAGAGACAGACGAGCAACCAGCGAACCACACTCTACGACCCCGCCTGGAACCTCTGCATGGAGACGCTTCAACTGCACAAGGAGCACTGGTCCGACCCGCCCGGCTCGCGCTGGGTCCAATACGCCCGCCCGCGCGACTGCTTCAAGATTGAACCTAAGCGTGAGCGAGCCGCGGGCTTCAGCCCGCGCGGACGCAGCACACCCCGGTGCATTCAGGTTGCCCGCTACGCTCTCGACTCAACCGTCCTGCCGCTGGTGACGGAGACTCTCCCAGTCGCCGAAGCCGCCCGCCGCGCGCTGATGAGCATTCACGGCCGCTTAACCCAGCGGAACGGCGTTCGCGGCCGCTCTGCCATCCTCTCCGGCAAAGACGGGCATGGTAACCCGCTCTCCGGCCACACCCACGCCTACTATCTGCCCACCGACGAAGATGGCGACGGCCGTCTCGATCACCTCACGGTCTTCGCCCGTGACGGGTTCGGACCCGATGAGTGTCGCGCGCTCGACAGACTGTCCAAGTTGAACTCGGGCCGGGATGCCGAAGCGAGACATCCGCTGCGAATGTTGCTACTCGGCATGGGCACGCTCCGTGACTATCATCCTGGTCCTTTGCGGCCGTCACGCGAGTGGATATCCATCACGCCTTATCTTGCCACGCGACATCCACGGGAGCGCGGCGGGCGCCGCGACGACGCGCGTTTCTGGAGCATTCGTACCGATGAGGAACTGGCCACCGCGCGCGAGTCTGGGCACCCGCTTCGTCGCCGCGTGTTTTCCAATTCTCAAGGCTGGCTCGTCGAGAATCTCCGCGGCGAGATCGAGCGATTGATCGATCAACGCGAAGACCTTCGCGGTAAACTCTCGGCAGATCAGGTGGATATATCGCCGCAAACAGATCAACACGGCGCATTCCGCATCAACCTTCCGGGGTCCGCATTGGCTTTGCGTCCGATCCAGTTTAAGCGCTTCCGTCGCAAGCCTGGCGACGACGGTGGTCATCGCCTTGCAGGATCCTTTCACATCAAATTTGACCTTGAAGTTCAAGGGCCGCTTCTGTTAGGCTCGTCGAGTCACTTTGGTATGGGGCTTTTCTGGCCATTCCATCGTGATACAGAGGAATAGAGGATTTCCATGTCAACGGCATTACCTGCTAATATCGCAGCGAGTGCGACGGTGGTGCAGGGGGGTGCCGGGCACGCTCGCGTGTCGCAGCTCTTTGGCAATTCAAGACTTGTGCCACACTCGCGGTGTAAACCACGCTCGCCCGACCATGTAACTCCCTCTCGCTCGCAATCACTATCGCAACCAGCTTATCCAGCACGGTTTACGGTAGCGGCAGCATCCGCGGCTCGCGAGCCGCGGTCCCATTGAAGTGCCATTCGCTACGGACGTGGCCGTCGCGTTCCACCGCATCCGCGGCTCGCGAGCCGCGGTCCCATTGAAGTCATCTGCGAGCGGCCGGACTGGGTTCGGCTCTACGCGCATCCGCGGCTCGCGAGCCGCGGTCCCATTGAAGTTTAATTGTGGATTGCAACGGAGTGTAATCATGATGCATCCGCGGCTCGCGAGCCGCGGTCCCATTGAAGTAATCGCGCCAACCGCGAGTGGGGCTGCAACTGCGGCATCCGCGGCTCGCGAGCCGCGGTCCCATTGAAGTGCAGTGGGCCACACTGATCGCCTGGGCTTCGATGCGCATCCGCGGCTCGCGAGCCGCGGTCCCATTGAAGTTTCAAGGACGATCGATCGCCCATCCATCCTGCGCGGCATCCGCGGCTCGCGAGCCGCGGTCCCATTGAAGTATCACCTGCTGCTCGACGCGCTCCAGCCGATCGGTGCATCCGCGGCTCGCGAGCCGCGGTCCCATTGAAGTTCGCGATGGGCCTCGCGGAGTTCTTCATTGCTGAGCATCCGCGGCTCGCGAGCCGCGGTCCCATTGAAGTTGGTTCGCGCGGTCTCGCTCGAGGGGGCTGAGGAGCATCCGCGGCTCGCGAGCCGCGGTCCCATTGAAGTGGATCAAGGCCGACGAGCTGGTGGTTCGTGCGACGAGGCATCCGCGGCTCGCGAGCCGCGGTCCCATTGAAGTTTCGGCAAGACGCCGATCGAGGCGATGAGCGCCTTCGCATCCGCGGCTCGCGAGCCGCGGTCCCATTGAAGTCCAGCGCTCCGGGTCGTATCGCACGCGGAGCTTGTCGCATCCGCGGCTCGCGAGCCGCGGTCCCATTGAAGTGTAGTTTCCGGCGGTTGTTGTTCCCGGCGGTGCGAGCATCCGCGGCTCGCGAGCCGCGGTCCCATTGAAGTATAAAACAGAGTACGGGGAGATGTACGGCATCGTAGCATCCGCGGCTCGCGAGCCGCGGTCCCATTGAAGTTGAGAGGGTCTCCGAATACGCAGTCATCGAGGACCGCATCCGCGGCTCGCGAGCCGCGGTCCCATTGAAGTGTTTTGCCTTTTTATCGTCCCCATCGTCCCCCAGCATCCGCGGCTCGCGAGCCGCGGTCCCATTGAAGTTCAATAAAACCCATCAATCTACCCCACAGTCCGCGCATCCGCGGCTCGCGAGCCGCGGTCCCATTGAAGTCACAGTACGGCGTGCGGTTTGTGGTTTGCGGCAACGCATCCGCGGCTCGCGAGCCGCGGTCCCATTGAAGTTCTTGACGGCGCCGGTTCGCCGCTGGTTCCATCTCGCATCCGCGGCTCGCGAGCCGCGGTCCCATTGAAGTGATTTTTCCGCTGATGGGCCCGCGCTCAAAATCTACGCATCCGCGGCTCGCGAGCCGCGGTCCCATTGAAGTAGATGCGGCAGGGTTGGAAGACCATGAGCGAGCCGCATCCGCGGCTCGCGAGCCGCGGTCCCATTGAAGTGTCAAGCGCCCGATTGGCGAGGACCCGCAGCTCGCGCATCCGCGGCTCGCGAGCCGCGGTCCCATTGAAGTTAAATAATTCGTTTTTTATTGCCTCCCGCGGCGAAGCATCCGCGGCTCGCGAGCCGCGGTCCCATTGAAGTGTTTTGGCGGCGGCGGCGGTGACAGCGCGCGCGCCGCATCCGCGGCTCGCGAGCCGCGGTCCCATTGAAGTTCGGCATGCGGCGCGAGGACCCAGCCGACGATCATGCATCCGCGGCTCGCGAGCCGCGGTCCCATTGAAGTATCAGCCCCGCCGCCGACCCGCGACTCCGCGGCCCGCGCATCCGCGGCTCGCGAGCCGCGGTCCCATTGAAGTTTGATTTCACACTCCGGCGGCGCCCGAAGCGCCGCGCATCCGCGGCTCGCGAGCCGCGGTCCCATTGAAGTGTCTGCGGCGCGCAGGATATAACATCGCCCGCGTTGCATCCGCGGCTCGCGAGCCGCGGTCCCATTGAAGTCATGGTACGGCGGGGGGGCTTCGCGTCAATTTTTTGCATCCGCGGCTCGCGAGCCGCGGTCCCATTGAAGTTCTATGCGCGCGACGCAAGCCCCGCGGCCGGAAAGCATCCGCGGCTCGCGAGCCGCGGTCCCATTGAAGTACGATCAGCACGGCGGGCGATGACATTGAATCCATGCATCCGCGGCTCGCGAGCCGCGGTCCCATTGAAGTTCCTGGATCGTGACGCGGAGCGATTCGCCCTCAAAAGCATCCGCGGCTCGCGAGCCGCGGTCCCATTGAAGCCGCTTATGCCTGGAGGCACAGCGCGGCCTCGGCCTCGCATCCGCGGCTCGCGAGCCGCGGTCCCATTGAAGCGTGTGGGGCCGGACCGGTCCGCCCGCGTCGCCTCGGTGATCGGTTTCGTGTTGCTTGTGGCCAACCTGGTGGCACTCGCCGGCTGGCTTGAACGGTCCGGCGTCATTGCAAAGGCTCAGCGCATCCGCGAGGAGTACCTGACCGGAACGGCGATCACGGTGATCGTTGCGATGTTCGTGCTGGTGGCGTCGCCGGCAATCATGCTCGCCGTCCGCCGGTGTCAGGTTTGTGACGCGGCGCTCTTTCGCTTCGGCGGGTCGGCTGCGCCTCAAGGTTTATCGAAGGGTCCGCTTGAAGGGCCTTCGCCGTGAATGTCGCTATCGGTTCGCTCCATACCGGGCGAACCGTCACAAGCGGTTGCACCGGAGGCACAGACCATGAGAAGCGAATACGAAATCGATGAAGAGGATGTCGAAGGGGTGCCGGTGTCGGCACTGTTGCACGAGGAGCGGCGGAACCGTTACGGCAGCGTGCCGGGACTCGACGACGACGAACTGGCCGACCCGGCGGAGCTTGAGCGGCAGGTGTTCCTTGCGGAATGGGGGCCGATCCTGGCGTTGCCACGGCGGCATGAGCCGCGAGGCGTGCGAGCGGCCATCGACGAGGAGGGGCGGCCGGACTGGGGTGCGTTCGGGACGGACAGAACGGCAACTTGCCGTCGCGCAGGAAGCGGCACGTATACTTCGGGTTGGAGATGATCCAGGAATACATCTGCGGTGTGGGGAACGGCATTGCTGCGTACTGAGACGATCGAATACGTTTCCACATATCGAGGGGAAGTTCACTATCACTTTCTTTTGGCGCGATCAGTGTAGATAGGTGTCGTTCCGATGGGCTGGGTTCCGCGAAGAATTCGCTGACGAGCGGGTGGTTGCACGTGTGATTGTGCGGGCACCGACGTACTCGCGTGGACGGGTTGGCCGAGGAAATTCAAATCCGCGGCGGACCATTTGGTCTGTTGGGCGGGGTCAGGATGCGGGCATCGGGCTTGGGCATAGGCCTGCATCCGGGCCAGCTTGGCGGCGCAGGGCTGGAAGTCGCGATCTGGATTCACGATCAGGGCGCAGGCCAGCGGCATCGCCGGGCGCTTGATGCATTGATCGCACGCGAGGCAGACGTCGCGGCGAGTCAGGCGTTTCTCGGCGTCTGCAAGTTGTTTACCGATTTCTGTTTCGCTCATCCGAACACCGTCGTCGTTCACCGACGAATCACCCAAATCCTCTGTTTTCATTTGCCTCATGCGCCGCTCAGCGTCGGCAGGTTGCTCACGAATCTCAGGTCCGCCCATCCGTACACCGTCTCCGTCGTCGCCCCGTCGGGCGACGTTTTCTTAACTGTCTTGGCCTCGTGCCAAAGGCCCGACTCCGGCAACTGCGGCACGACCGGGCCCGCGATCGGCGTGGTCGGGTGGTTGCTGCCCAGCTCAGGCAGGTAGGCCCACGAATACTCGCCATGCAGCGTCCGACAAGGCGGCGTTTCGACGATGCCGGGCGGCGCGCCGAAGCTGTCGCCGTCCTGGTTTGCCGCCGGCGGCCAGAGTTGATCGCCCATCGCCTTGCCGTCCGGTGGAGAATCTTCCGGCAGGCAGAGGCCCGCCAGCGGGTCGTGGCAATGCGCCGTTCCCGGCTCGAACGTCGCACCAAACCCGGCGTCGTGCGCCGCGATCCAGGCGGCGAACTCCGGGTCGTCGGTGTCTCCGCGCCACTTGGCGTCGATGCGGCCCTGGTACCAGCAGTTCCAGTGATAGATGCACTGGTAGGGATCGCCGGGCGCGCCATCCTGGAAGCACCAGGGCCGGCCCGAGGCGATCTGAAGCCAGTGCGAATCGACAGCGAACCACGCCTTAACATAGCCGGTGTATTCGACGTACCAGCCCTTGTCGGGGATGACGGTGAAGGTGGTCGTGGCGTCGGGCGTCACTGCCCAGGTCCCCTCGATCGTCGCCGTCCGCGTAGCACCGTCGTAGTCGACGATCTTCGACCATTGATTCGCGCCGGTGCCGCCCGTTGTGCGGACCAGCATGTCGTCGTAATAGCCATCCTCCATCGACGCGGCGGCATCGAGCACGATGGTATTGGGTCCGCCGCCCTGGCTCGTTCCCGTGTGGATAGCATCCGCCAGTGAGCCGGGATACTTGTGCCGCGTCGCCCGCGAGCGGCCGTGATAGACCCGCCAGACGTTCTCCACCATCGGCAGCGAGTCGCCATTGCCGCCGATGTAGGCCTTCACAATTCCAGCTCGCGCAGGTTGTTCGGACACGCCGACAATGGCCCGCAGGCCTGGCTCGATATGCCACGGCCCGGAGGCGATGGTCGTAATGGGTTCGCCCAGCGGATCAACCGCCGCGGCGGGGATGCCGTAGGTCTCGCAATCGTTCAAGGGGAATTGGTCGTCGGCGGTGTCGTCATACGGCGGATCGCCATGCGTCTCCTGCGACCACCAGGATTCGATCGGCGGCACGGGCGTCAGCACGAAGTACTTGAAGCTCCCGGCGGCGGCGGGGTCGTCGGAGGCGCTGAAGACGTCCCAATCAGGATTGACGGTGAAGTCCCCGGGGGAGGCGCAGAATACTCGTGTGTTCGTATTAACGACAATCTGCGGCGTCACTTCAATGTCGATTTTGGGCATGATTGGCGCACCATCCTCGTCATACTCCACTGCGACCCCCGGCTCGGCGTAGCGGACGAAGAGCGCGGGTCGAATCAGGAAGCTGGGATAGCTAATGCCAGCATATTCATAGACACCGATGCGTTGGATTATGCCGATGGCCGGGAAGTCCACGATATTGAACGCACGGTCGGACTCCAGCTCGATTCCCATGTATCCTCCGTCGACCGGGTCATAGCCGGGGCGGTCGATGAAGGCCTGAACGAGCGCTGCGAGGCGGTCGAGCACGATTCGATATCCATCACCATGCGGAGGTGAATGCGCGGGCAGCACAAACTCAAACGGACCGATCCCTGTGACGCGCCCCGCACCGTTGGGATTGCTGATAATCGGATTGTCGGGGTGATCAACCGTCGCGCTGAAAGGATTCATGCTGTCACGGTCGAGCAGCTTGACGTTGACCTTCACGTCGGAAATCTGCTGAAACCACATGGTCAGAACCAGCCGAGCGTCGAGGATGGTCGAGCCCGACGGAATGTCCAGGCGGAAGCGGCAGTACGAATCATGGTGATAAAGACGCAACGTCGGTGAAGCGATTTCATCAAATCCGATTTGCATATACCCGGCAGGAACTGAATTGATTTGTGTGATGTCCCCGGGTGCGCCCTCGATGACCACCCAGCAATGAGCATCATCGGCCGCAGCCATCGTGCGGTAGGCGGCATCGACAATCCCCGACGGCAACTGCCCGCTCTCACCGAATAGGCCAAGCAGGAATCCTCCATATTGCTCCGGAATTGCGCAGTGTTCCGGTCGATGATTCTCCGGCTGCTGGATGGTCTCGATCACATGGGCCACGTCGTGCAGTAGCCCCTCGTTACCCTGACAGCCATCGCAGCCCGACTGGTTGCAACGCGGCGCGCGGACAAAGAGGCCCGGGCGCAGGATGCCTTCCTTCTCCACCCATTGACCGATCTGGTTGCCGAAATCGGGTTCGTTGATGAAGCCGCAGACTGCGCCGGTGTAGTTACCCGGAAAATAGCGCCGGAATCGTCCGGCGAGGACCGGCGTGCCGCTTCCATCGACGGCCCCGGCGGCGATGGCCATCGCCAAGGGCACGACGGAGTAGGGCGCGACGGCGTGCGCCCCCAGCGGCATGCGGATGTCGAAGTTCTGGTACGGGGCCCAGGCCATCTCTACAAGCCCTCGCAGGGTTGGGCGATTTCGACGTTGCACTCCTCCGCCGAGAGCGGACGGACCAGCGCCGGGATCAACGGGAGGGCGACGTATTTCACGTCGGGGTCATCCGCGATGGACTCGATGGGCATGAGCAGTATCTTCCAGCCGGGGCGGACGAGTGCGCGCGTCCCTGCCCAGGCGATCAACTCCTCGCCGGTCTCGTAGGCCTCCGGTAGGCCGGTCATTCGTTTGCAAACACACGTTGTGCTGAAACTGAGCGGGTCGATGGTGATGCTGACGCAAACGGCGAGAATGGCCGCGCCCCCACCGCCGCCGCCCAGTCGCATGATGCACCAGGCCATGTCGGGCGTGTCGCGCTTGTCGGCGGGCTGGATGGTCAGGAGCATGACGGATCCGGATTGCGCGCTGACCAGATTGCTCGTGGTGCCGGGTTCGACCTCGGCAAAGGTGTGGGCTTCGTCGATCATCTGTACGAGCACCGGCGTCTGGCCAGCGAGGACCGCGCGGCCGACCGCGTCCGGTGCTAGTGGCTCGGCCAAGACGACGAACCGCCCGCCGATATGCTCCTCGGTCGGCTCGACGACTTTGAACGCGACGCGCTCGGTAAACTGCTCATAGGAGTGATGCGGCTGGACCAAGGCGTCGGAGATGCCGACGACGGCGTAGCGCGGCAGGTGCTGTCCGCTGTCGTTGCGGACCAGGACGACGCCGGGCGGGAGCGTCTCCTGCGAGCCATCCCCGCGCCGCCGGGCATGATAGGCGTTCGTCGCCTCGGCGATGGCGTTCCACTCGCCCGCCGTCGGCGTGAAGGCCTGCCCGCGCATGACAGTCCGCACCTTCTTGGCCATCAGAATGTCGGCGCTCCTGTTCCAATCGATAGCAGGGAGAAGTCCGCCTCCTCGTAGACCTTCTCGACATAGACCCCGCGCGGCTCGCGGACTACGCCGATCTCCACCGGGCTGGGTTCGCCCTGCACGGTGCCCGTCTCCACCTTGTCCTGCCAGAAAGTCCACAGGTATTCATGGCCCTTCTTGTTAATCCCTGTGATGTAGTCGAGGGCAAAGTTGGTCTTGTTCGGAATCCGCACGAACGCGAAGTTCACCTGTACGTCGCCCGAGCCCCGGATGGTCCAGGAGACGTCGGCCAGCAGGACCTCGCCGGCGGCGAATCCCCGGAAGACCGCGCTATTCACCGTGCCGCGCATCTCGGAGACCGTTCGCAGATACGTCCATGTGGCCACGGCCTTGGACAGGTAGTGCGTCTCGGTCCAATTGAAGCCGGGGATGATCAGATCGACCCCCTCGATGCCATCCTTGGTAACGCCGATGAATCCGTGCTGATCGGGGGCCTCCACCAATCCCGGCTGCGAAACCGCATTGGGATAACGATTGATCGTGGCGATGCCGCGCAGGACCCGGTGCGTGCCGCCGTTGGCGTCGCCGGCGTACTCGGGTGCGCCCTCCGGCGGGGCGATGGGCTGCGACGCC
The DNA here is from genome assembly GCA_900696685.1 of uncultured Planctomycetota bacterium. Taxonomy (GTDB): domain Bacteria; phylum Planctomycetota; class Phycisphaerae; order Phycisphaerales; family UBA5793; genus UBA5793. Next base: position 21,925 of record CAADHA010000084.1, on the reverse strand, counting down.
TGGATTGCGTAGTTGACCACGCCGTTCCACAGGTCGTTCTCCGCCCGTTCCACGCTGATACCGGCCTTGGGCAGGACCAGGCTGAGGTCGCCGTAGACGTCGAAGGCCGCAGGCGTAGCAAAATAGAGAGCATTCATCGCCGCCTGGAGCGTGGCCGCGTCGAAGATGAAGTAGCTCACGTCGACCGTTGGCGAGGCGCCGTCGGAACCCGTCTCGGCGCGATAGGCTTCACTGACCGTGGCCATGATTAACCGAATATCACGCGGCCCTTCCGCGTCTCCTTGATCAGCGTGACCATGTGCGTGGCGATTTTCTCGACGCCCGTGGCAGTGCGCTTCGATGCGTCGGCGTCGGCCAGGCCGCCGAGGGTCGCCACGTTGAACGTGCCGGTGACACTGGTCCGCGCGATGCCAGCGCCGATGTTCGACAGGAGATCCTCCAGATCGGCGAGCGGATCGCGGGACTTGCTGCGCGGCGGCCCGCCGGCCTTGTCTGCCTCCTCGCGGCGCTTCTTGGCCTGCTCGATGGATTTGGCCAATTCGGCGCTCGCCTGATCCAATTCCGCCTGGGCCGCATCGATCCGCTGCTGGCTGGCCGCTCCGCTCTCGTCCAGTGATTCGGCGTGGGCTTTGGCGATCTCCTCTTCAGTCTGGGCATGAATCTGCGCTTCGCGCTCGCGCGAGGCGACGCGCTTGGCTTCAAGGTCGGCGAGTGCCTTCGCTGTCGCACGGTCGTTCTCGCCGAGCTTGTCGATTAGAGCTTGATCAGCCGCCAGATTGGCGGCCGCCGCGTCGAAGCTGCTGTCGAAGAGGCCGCGCAGCCGGTTCCAGGTCTTGGTCAGGAGGTTGGCGATGGTCAGCTAGGTCTCGGAGAGGAATGACGTGAAGCGCTCCCAACCCCTGGACATGAAACTGGTGGTCTCAATCCAGGCGACCTGGAGCTCATGCCAGATGGACTCGGCGATGGTGAGCGTGCCGGCGAGGGTGTCGTAGAACAGGCCGACGAAGAACTGCGTCGTCCGCTCCCAGATCTTGCGCAGCTGGAGCGTGCCCTTTTCCCAGGCGGCCTTCAGTGAGAGCCACAGGATTTGAGCGGCCAGTCCGATGTCGCCGGCGGCCAGGGCGTCGGCGATCCCGCCAGTTACCTTGTATACTGTGTCCCGCAGCCACTTGAATTGCTCGCCCAGCCAGGCCAAGGCCTCCGCCCCGGCGCCGCTGGCCACCAGCAGCGTGCCGCCCAAGGCAACGGCCGCCGAAATGACCAGTCCGATGGGCGAGAGCATCGCGCCGAGCACAGAGGCGACGACGCCCAGCGCAGTACCGACGCCCGCCGCGATGGTCGCCAGCGTGCCGAAAGCCGCCGCTATGCCGGAGACGAGGTAGCCCAGCGCGAGCAGCGTCACGCCGGCGACGGCGACGACGGCAGCGATCTTGGCGACCCAGACCACCAGCTCGCGGTTCTTCTTGATCCAGTCTGTAATCGTGACGACCGTCCGCGTGACGGCATTGGCCAGATCGCGCACGGTCCCGGCCAGCGCCGAGCCGATGATGAAGACGCCTTGCTTCAGGACGCGCCAGAGGATGTCCAAGCTGTCGGCCAGAAGCGCCGCATCCTTGGCGGTCTGCGTCGAGATGGTCAGGCCCAGGCGTCGGGCCTGCTCCTGGAATGCCTCCAGTCCCTTCGCGCCATCCTGGATCATGGGCAGTAGGCGCGTGCCCGACTTACCGAAGATCTCCATCGCCAATGCCGCCTTGCGAGTGGGGTCTTCGATCTTGCTGATCCGGTCGGCGATCAGTTTGAATTGCTGCTCGGGCGAGAGTTTGACCAAGTCCTGCACGTTCAGGCCGAGCTGCGCCAAGGCGTCGATGGCGCTCTTCGATCCGCCGGCGGCCTCGGTGATGGCCTTCTGCATCTTGCGGATGCCGACCTCCAGCGTCTCCAGGTCCGCACCGGAGAGTTCGGCCGCCAATGCCAGTTCCGACAGGGCCTCGACGCTGACGCCTGTGCGCGCGGACATCTCGTCCAGACTGTCACCCATGCTGGCGAACGTCTTCGCGCTGGCGGCCAGAGGCGCGAGGATGCCCACGCCGAGGGCGGTCATGCGCGTGCCGATGGAACGCAGGCCCGCGCCGAAGGCTTCGAGCCGCTTCTGCGCAGCGCGCAGGCCCTTGGTGAGCTTGTCGCTCACGCCGAGTTCGATGAACGCCCGACCGGCGCGGATGCCCTGCGTGTTGGCCACTCACCTACCCTCCCCGCACGCTTCCGGCCCACAGCTTCGGCAGCTTCGGGCGCTCCTTCTCGAGGGCCGGCCCCATGAAGGGCCTTGCCTTGATTCGAACGCGGCGCTTGCGGAGCCGGCCGCGCGAGAACTTCGTGACGGTGGTCGTGCCGCCATGCTCCAACACGCGAGGTGCCTCGGTCGGCTTGTTCAGCTTGACCGGACCGAACACGACCGAGTCGCTGGCCCGGTCGTATCCGAAAAGGATGAAGTTGCGCAGCAGCCCGACGTGCGAGTGCGGCAGCGATCCCGGTGGCGCGGGGCCCTTGCGCTTGCGGATGCTGGTCCGGGCGACCGTGCGGATGAACGCCCCGGCCTTCGACAGCACGGCCCGCTTGGCCTTGTCAACGGCGTCGAGAACGGCCTTGCGGTCGAAGAACAGGCTCTTGATGCGCATGTCGATCATCGAAGACTGTTGGACTTTTGGGCTGTTGGACTATTAGGGACTGCGGCCTTGGCGCTTTCCGAACAGCCCAACAGTCCAACAGCCCAACAGCCATGTCTTCCGTTCTGCTTGATCCGGGCCATCTCGCGGCGGTGGCTGAGCCACAATATCAGGCCCATCAGGATCACCTGGCCGACCGGCACGGCGCTGGAGTACTCGATGCCCTTCCAGCCGCTGGCATCGACCTGTCCGGTGAGATTCCCCTGACCGGACTGCTGACTGCCCTGCGCCGTCGTATGCGCTTCGCCGGCGCTCGGCGTCAGCGCGGGCTGTGAGGCTCGCGCGGGCGCGGGCGGACCCGGCCCGGACATCGACTGCCGGGCGGTCGTGGCGGCGCAGCCGGTGACGGCAAGCGCGCAGCATCCGGCGATGATGACATGACGCGCGCGGGTCAAGGCTGCGCCCCGCCGGGTGCCGTCGCTGTCGGTTGTTCCTCGCGGTTCGCCGGTTGCGGCGGCGGAGCGGCGTCCCGCGCGTAGGGGCTCTGCTCATTCGCCGCTGCGCCAGCTCGCGGCTCACCTTCTCCGCCAGCGCTGGACACCTGAAGCTGTCCGGCAATGCCCTCGACACCGACCGACGTCCGGCCCTCGATGCCCACCACCCACTTGCCGGCGAAGTTCACCACATAAGTCGGGTTGATCCCCTGGGCCCCGGCCTGAATGGTGAGCTGCTCGACGCCCTGCGACAGGCCTTGTTTGACCGCGGGGATGATCGCCTGGTCGGCCAGCTTGTTGGCGAACTCCTCGATGGGCGGCTTGGCATTCAGGCTCGCGCAGCCGGCGACGCACGCGCCGATCATGGCGAGCAGACTGTGACAGACGATGGTCTTCCGTGACAACATTGCAACACCTCCGTGTGCAGGCCTCAGGCTGTAGGCTGGAGGCTGTAGGCGCTGACGTCGCGCCGTTGTTCTCAGCTTTGAGCCCTCCAGGCTCCAGCCTCCAGCCTCTGGTCTATGAACACTTCCTTCAGCACTTCCACACCGACCTTGATCGGCCGCGTGGGTTTGGCGAACGGGTCGAAGTCGCCGGGCTTGAAGGCCCGCGTCTTCTTCGGGTCGCGGTGGGCGGTGGCGATCAACGCCAGCAGCGACGACATCCGCGACCATTCATCTCGCGACCGGCCCTCGGCCATGCGGATCAGTTCCGCGAGTGTGAACCGGCCGGGATCGACGCCGACGATGCCGGCGCATCGCCAGATCAGGCCCCAACACTCGCGAGCGACCGCTCGACGGCCTTCTCGATCTCGCCGTTGGCCAGTCTGGCCTCCACGACATCGCGGGCCTTCTCCATCACCGCCTGGGCCTTTTCCAGCACCTTCCCGAGGATCGCCCGCTCCCTCGGGTTCGGGGAAAAATCCACGAGTTCCTCCAGCAGGGTCTTGGTTGCGTGCTCGATAGCATCGCCGGCCATCGCCCGGCCGAAGTCCTCGTCGCTGACGCCCTTGGCATCCGCCTCCGGTTTGCAGACCGCGTAGACCACGTCGCACAGCAGCACGGGGTCGCGGATCAGCTTTTCGATCAGCTTGCCCTCGACGATCTCCAGCAGGTCCACGTCGAGCAGCCCGCGGACGCGCTTGATCGCGTCGACGTTAATGGCAATGGTCCACGAACGACCCGCGTTATCAGTAAAGCACTTCACGACTCTGTCCCTCTCTCATCACGTTGCCGGGACCCAGCTCGGCGGCGTGGCCGAATAGGTCACTTTGGCCGTCACACTCACCGTCAGCGCCTCTTCTAGCGCCTCGTTCCGCGAGAAGCCGGTGATCATGAAGTCGGCCTGGAGCCCCTCGCCCGACGGGGCATCCAGGACCTGGAGTCCGATGATGTCGTTGCCCAGAAAGGCGTCCTTGATGGCGGTAAATCCGGCATCGCCGGTATCCCAGACCATCTCGAATTCGACGGTCGCTTCCTTCAGCGTGGCGACCGTCGCCCGCCAGCCGTTGTTGGCTCGCGTGGTCACGTCCGCTTCGCCGGTCTCCAGCGACAGCGTCACATCCTTGGTGTTGTTCAGCGCGAGCCAGCCGCCGGCGCCCCCTTGCCCGCCGACCTTGTAGTTGAGCCGGGCCTCCATGCCGAGCTTGAATGCCATTGCTTACCACTCCTTCAATTGATCTTCCTTCAATCCGCCGACCGGAACACCATCTCCGCTCATCTCCGCACCCGGTACGTGACCGTCAGCACGCTGGTGAAGACCCGCTGCTGGTCCAGGTGCTCCGGGGCGAAGACCGGCTCGTTGGCGATGGAGACGAACGCTGCATCCGGAAAACTGTCCAACCGCTTCTGCCGCAGGTGGTCGGCGATCTGCTCGACCAGGTTCACCAGTGCGTCGATCTCCGCCTCATCCGCGATCTTCTTCTGCACGCCGATGTCGATGGCGCAGTCAAAGTAGCCGCTTTCCCGCGTGGCGTTGGTGACCTCCACCGACTTGGGCACGACGCTGACCTTCAAGTCCGCCAGGTCCGGCAGTTCGAAGGTCGGCTGATAGCGTCGCTCTGCGCCCAGAATCGGGTCGAACGGCCCGCCATTCAGGCTGGCGGTCACGGCATCGGCGATGTCGAGAATCGTGCTCATGCGTCACTTCACGATGAGATCAAAGACCGCCTTAAGACCCACAAAGACCACGCCGGCCATGACGCCCCAGAGCTTGCGGTCGATGGCGCTGATGCGCTTCTCCATGTCGTCCAGTCGCCAGAGCACAGCCTTCTTGTACTCCGGCCATCCGTTGTCGTTTTCGTTGGTCACCATGTGAACCCTGTTGCAAAGCCAACAACGCTCGCATTCCCACCGACCACGACGAGGCCGGGCAACTCGCCGATCCGTGTGCACAGTCCGGGTTCGATCATCGGAGCAATCCCGCTACCCCCGGACTGGGCGTAACACTTTCCGATCACCGTGTCGGCAGCGCCGCGGGAGAGGATGTCGACTTCGACATTCGTGTCCTGGTTCCCGTTCTGAAGGACGAGTGACGTGATCTCGAACGTGCGCCCCGCGGCATTAAACGCGTTCCCCTCACTGTCCTTGGGCGCCAGCGATATCGGATTACCGTCGGTGATTGGACCGACCGTCGCCTGCCATCGTCTCGTGTTAGCCGGTCGTCGCCACATCACCTATGCTCCTGCCCGTGTGAGCGCCGCCCGCGTGCCCGCGCGGATGGTGCTGAGCGAATACTCGATCTCCACTCGTCCACTTGCCCCCGCGCCGGCGTTGCCGCCGGAGTTCCCGCCGCCTCCACCACCGCCGCCGGGCGCTGTGCCGTTCTGTCCGTTGTTCGCGGCCCCGCCTCCGTTGCCGCCATTTCCGCTAGGACCTATTCCGCCTGCGCCGGGAGCATCAAAGGCCGCGTTGCCGCCGTTCGAACCACTGCCTGTTGGGCCGGCCCCCGCTCCACCGCCGCCGCCGGCGCGAAAGCCAAACCCAGCGGCGCCGTTGCCGCCGAAGCCCCCGGAGAAGATCAATTCGCCTAACCCTTCGAACCCGCCAAAACCTCCTGCGCTACCGCCGGTCTGACCCGGCTGACCGCCTGGCGCGTAGATGATGGCACCATCGTCGATGTAGCTGTCGCCGCCAGCGATGCCAGGCGTGCCTCCAGCGCCGATGACGACGTCATAGGTCTGCTTCTCAACGACCGGAAAATCGCCCTCCGCGTAGGACCCGCCTCCGCCGCCCCCTTCGCCGGAGGAATGCACGCCGCCGCCGGCGCCGGCCCCCCAGCAGCGGACGCGGACCGTGCCGGTGATGGGCGATACCCACGGCGTGGTTCCCGGCGTGTTGAAGATGTCCGTCGCCATCTCATCCTTCCGTTGCTACGTGCTTCGTGTGTATCCGCAGTGTCCGGCGAAAGGGGTCGCTGTAGCGATACGGGGGTTCATTGCCCGGGGCCATGACCTCGTACACGAAGGTCCTCGCGCCGTCGGTCTCGCGGATTTGGTCTCCCGCCTTGGGCAGCGTCTGCAAGCCGGCGAGCACCAGGTCGGACGTGAGCACCAGGTAGTCCCGCGACTCGATCTTGTGGATCGCGCCGAAGTCGTCCGCCTGCTCGAACTCCGTGCGTCCGATCGTGGCCGCCAGTTCCACGGATTCGCCGCCGCGCTGGTAGGTTACCATCCGCGTCATGCGGCGATTCCGCTGGTCCTCCAGCCACGCCGATCCTCGTTCGAGCACGTCCGTCATAACGCCTCAAGCCTCAGGTCTCACGCCTCAAGTCGCAGATCCGCCGTAGCGGACTTCGCTCACTGCAACATCCGCACGCGGACGGTCGCATCCGCGTCGACCGCGGCCTGGATGCATTTGCCAATTAGCTTGTTGCCGGCGGCCGTGGTCGTGGCCACGTTGTTGGTGTCATCCCAGTAGCAGTTAGCCCCGGCAGTGATCGCCGTGCCGACGCCTGTCGCCTTGGCGAAGTCGAAGACACCCCGGACCGCCAGCGCGCCGAGGGCGTTGGCCGCGATGGGGGTCTTGACCACGCCCACGAGTTCGCCGATCACGATGACGTCACCCGCCGCCACGGCCGCACCGGGTGTGTAGTCAATCGCGTTGCCTTCCTGCACAAAAGTTGCCTGTGCCATCGTTCGTTACTCCTTGAGGCTGTAGGCCATAGCCCGTAGGCTGTAGCAGCCATGCGAGATCACACGAAGTTACGCGCGTTCGAACTGGCCGATGCCTTGGTTCTCTCCGTGTATCGCGTTACCCGAGGCTTTCCGAAGGAAGAACTCTTCGGGCTTACCGCTCAACTCCGCCGCGCAGTCCTCTCAACGGCGTCCAACATCGTCGAGGGCTGCGCTCGCCACTCGAAGTCGGACTATGTAAGGTTCCTCGACATGGCCTTCGGTTCAGCCCGCGAGGTCGAGTATCAGATTTCGGTGGCTCACAGACTGAACTACGTGTCGAAGCGGGAGTATGACCCGCTCCATGCCCAGTGCGTCGAAACATCGAAGGTGCTCGGAGCATTGATACGCTCGCTTCGCGAGTGAACCTGACCACCTACAGCCTATGGCCTACCGCCTACCGCCTATGCGGCTCCCTTGCTCTTGACACCGCCGCGCGGCTCCTGAAGCGCGACGCCGAAATCGTGGTAGCCGCGCATCTGGATGCCGAGCACGTGGAAGTCCGCCTCGGCGGTCTCGATGGTGGGTGACTCCTGGCCGTTCAGGAACGCGACCTCGATCACCGGCAGGTCGGCAGGATCCGCCAGCAGATACCACGCCTTGTCCGAGAAGCCGGTGTACTGCGCATTGCTCAGGTAACGGCTGACCTCGGCGCGGAACTTGCCGGCGTGGGGGTTAGTAGTCGGGTATTTGGCGTTCGCCGTGTTGTCGCGGATCTCCAGCGACTTGAAGAGCATCGTCGCCATTGCCGACAGCGACGTCGGCACGAGCAAGACCTGCGGCATGATGCCGATGGGCTTGCCGTCGGCATCGACCTGTTCCATGAAGGTCTTCTCGCCCAGGGTCAGGGCGTCGATGCCCAAGGCCGTATCCACGCCCTCGATGTAGTTCTTATTGCCGACCGTGAAGAAGGCGGCGTTGTTCATGAAGACCGACCAGAAGACGTCGTTGATCTTCAGGCCCGATCCGCGGCCGAGCTTACGGGGCACCGTGGTGATCGCCCCGAGGTCGTCGTTGATGATGTCGCGGCGATCAATGGACAGGAGCAGGCCATAGGTGTCGGCTTTGTTGGTATAGCTCTGCTCGCCCAGTGTCCCATGCTTCAGCTCTCCGCCCGGGGCGACCTTCTCGTACTGGTCCTTGCCGATCAGGCGGTAGCTAGTAACGGTCTTGAAGTCCGAAACGTTGCGGACGGCGGTGATGTTCCGCCATGTCCGCTCGACGCTGAAGAAGCCCTCCAGCAGGAACTTGTTGGCGACGTTGGACAGGATGCCGCCGATGTCGATGGTCGAGAAGCCGGCCTGAAGGTTCTGGCCGAAGGCGAAGCGCAGCACCTCGCGGCTGTCGCGGAAGTTGCGGCCGGTGAACCCATTGGCCCACGCGGCCTCCAGCAGGAGTTCCTGCAACCCGATGCCGCCGCGGAAGCGTTTCGACGCCGCTTCGAGCGTCTTCTCGTCGTACAGCTCGTCGACCTGGGCCAGCTTCGCGGTGAGCATGCAGGCCGCCTCGAGGACCTGGCCGCCCATCGCATTCTCCACCGCATGGATGGCCGGGGCCTTCGGGCGCGAGGCGCGGAGCTTCTCGAGTTCTGTCTTTTCCTCCGTCCAGCCCTCGGCGATGGCCTTCTCTTCAATGTCCGGGAACTTGCCGGCGCAGATGCGCCGGATGGCGGTGATCCGCTTCGTCTCGGCGAGCGCCTGCGCCCGGAGGCTGGAGACCGGAGACTGCGGGCTGGAGGCGCCGGCCTCCGTGCCGGTCACTGGGACTTCCGTTTCCACTGCCTCCGGTTCGGTGTTCGTAGTCTCTGCGTTCTTGTGATCGTCTTCCATGACGCTCTCCTCCATGACTTCGCTACAGCCTCCAGACTCCAGCCTGCAGCCTCCAGCCTGTTCCGCCGCCGCGATGGTCGCGGCGGTGTTCGTGTCTGCGCCGAGGTCGACGAAGCTGATCTCGCCCAGCACCGTCCGCCGGGCGACGTAGAGCGGGCCTTCGAACGTCTTGCCGTTGACGGTGACGCTCTTGCCGTTCCGCACGAACTCGACCTGCGTGACCTGGGCTCCGATCGAGGCCTGCCAGGGGAACCCGCGCCTGCCGCTGGCGACGACCTCGCGGGCCGCGGCGGTGTCGCGGCTGACAAACCCTTCGGCGATCAGCCGTCCCGCCTCGACGGCGATGCGCTCGGTGTGCCCGACGCCTTGATACAAGCTGTGGCCGAAGCGGACCGGCCGGCGCTGCGACGGGATCGACAGGCCTTCCAGATCAACCACCACCGGGAAGCGCCAGCCCTCCACCCGCATGGGCTCGCCGGTATAGGCAATCATGCTGAAACGCGGAATGGCCTGGTCGTCGCCCTCGGCGGCCAGCGCCACCAGCGAGATGTTGCCCGGCGTGCAGCGCAGCACGATGCGGTCCGGCACGTGCTCATCCTCAGGTCGCCTGGGCGACTGCGTCTTCCGTGACATCGTCGTCATCCTCCGTGTCGTTCTTGTCATCCGTCGGTGCGGCCGGCGCTGCCTGCTGCGCCGTCAATCCCAACTCGCGCATCAGCGCGATTTCACGGGCCCGCTGGCGCAATTCCGATTCCCAATCGAGACCGGCCTTGGCGAACTCGGCGGCCAGCGTCGTGGTGTTGTTTGAAAGCCGCGTGGCCTGGGCATTGGCTTCCTTCTGCGGGTCGACGTGCTCCAGCCCATCCCAGAACCACTGGTGTGGAAACTCGGCGTCGAGTATGCGGACCGACTGCGGTAGATAGCCCTCGATCAGCACGGCCTCGTTGAGCCACGCCTTCAGAATGCGGTCGAGAACCACGTCGGCGAGATAGGCCTGATCGATGCGGATGGCCTTGAAGAAGGCCTGATGATCCAGGCGGCCCGAGGCGTAGTTGTAGCCCGAGGAATTCCCGGCCGCGATGTTGAAAGGCATGTTCAAACACCGGGCGATCTCGTTGATCACCTCGTGCTTGAAGTCGCCGTAGACCGTCGTCGGCTGCTCGGCCTTGATCTGGCCGATCTTCCAACCGAAGGGCATGGTCATCCAAGTGCCCCGATCCATCTCCACCTGGTCCATCGGCTCGACCTGCGAGGCCTCGGCATCCGCCGCGGCGTCGGTGTAGATGACGCCCGATGGCAGCGCCGCCATTTCTGCTGCACCCACCACCGCCAGCGTGTAACGCCGCAGCATGGCGAAGAGCGGCAGCGCCGGCGTGATCTCCGGGATGCCGCGACTCTGGCCCGGGCGCTCGGCGCGGAACAGATGAATGACCGACTCGGCCGGCATGATGTCGAACTCGACGCCGCCGGCCTTCCACGCGGCATTGTCGCCGGGATGCTGCCGCAGCACGTAGTACGCGACGGGGTTGCCGAACTCGTCAAAGATGATGCCGTCGACGACCTTCATGTCGTCGCGCGGCACCGGCCACGGCGTGCAGACCTGATCAGCCTCGATCGGCCGAATATCGAGCTGCACTGGCGCATCGACGAGCGGGTTCGTCGCCAGCAGGGCGAAGACCTCGCCGGTCTCGCACTGCGCGATCCGCAGGGTCCGCAGCTTGTGCGGTAGGCCGACGGCCTTGGCCCAGCGGGAGAATTCCTTCTCGATGACTCGGTTGGCCTCGGGATCGCTGGTCAGCATCTGTAGCCGCGGGCCGGTGCCGACGACGTAATTCGCCAGCGTCAGGACGATGCCTTTGGCGTAGCTGTTGTTGGCGACTTCGTAGCGGGCCCGGCTGCGCAGGATGCGGCGGACGTCCGCGCCGACCGCCGCATTGGCCGACAAGTGATCGGCGTTGGCCCAATGCCGGCGGTTCTCGTGCGTCGTCTGCGCGGCGTCGTACTTTCCACTGACCATGAGGACGCGGCCGCGCGGCGCATGGGCTCCGCCGGCCTTCCGCGATCCGAGTTGTCGCAGCCAGTTCAGCACGTTTAAGCCGCCCCGGGCGGTACCACCTTCGTCATCCGCACGCCCAGCCCCTTCTTCGCCGCCTCCTTCGAGGACAGATACCGATCCGCCTCGATCTGCTCGGTCAGCGAGTGCTGCTCCACGCTGCCCGAATCGCCTTGGGCGCGCTTTGGCCCGGCGGCGTTTTCCCGGATGGCGTCGACGATGATTGGGTCGTCGGGCATCAAAACACTCGAATCAGTTCAGGATGGGCACCATTCGTTGGCGGTGACGTCGCTCGCGCCGGGCAAACGTGTTCACCGCCCGCGCCGCATTGCGGCCCTCCAGGTGCGCCAGCCAGGCCTCTTGAACCGCGTCGTCCCGATCCATCCAGACCACTAGGCGCAGCTCGAGCGCGAGCTTGCGGTGGTCCCGCAGCGGCGGAAGCCTGTCTGCGTGCGACGCACAGGCAGGCACGCTGTCCTGGGCGTGTCGAGAGACGCCGTTCATCCACCCTGTACCGACAGGAGCGCTTGTGACTGGATGGCCTAATAGCTCACTTTGCAATAATCGTTACGCATATAGACCGGGAGCGCTCGCGTTGTGTCGTGGTATGATTAGTGCGCTTCGGATGACCGGTCCCGCCAAGGCCCTTGGGGTCGCCACACCTTGGAGAAATGCGCGTCGCTAGTCGCGGCCATGAGGATGGGACCGACGAAACGAGTTATGGCGTCCACGACTTCGACGAAGTCGGCCGGACGTTGATTCGCATCGATTCGTTTGACGAACGCTGACCACTGAGCCCGCTTGGCGGGATCTGAAGTAAGATCGCGCGACAGCCCCGGCGGGTGCGTCTCTGGGATTGCTGTGCGTCTTCTGCGAAACGTCGCCTGCACGGCTTGGGAAAGGATCTCGCCTTCAAAGCTCATCGTTCGACTGAGGGAATAGATGTCGAAAAAGTCCTTCATCCTGCTGTTCGCCAGGCCCAGCACCACCATTGCTTCGAGCTTCTCGGCAATCACCGTCTCTGGCGGATAGGTAGCCATCACCGGTGGGGGAAGGTCCAGCACGGGCCCAAACGTCGCTTCGGCCGGCCCCGGCGTGATGACGTCCCCGAACCCGACATCAACCTGCACCGGAATCCTTGCCGATCCGAGGTAGCCCGTGACATGGACGCGCAGGCCCTGGTGGATATTGTCTTCACGGATCGCGTCGACCCGCAACGACCCGTCATCGAAACGCATCCCATCGGGTTCAACAACGACCTCGCAAACCTCCTGGAAGATCTTCCGCAATTCGCTCATGCTCGGCTCGCCTGAGCTGAGCAGGTCGACGTCGAGTGTCGGCCGATGCGGCTTGTCCATCCACATGGCGAACAACATGGCTCCCTTCAGCGTGAATTGCGACGCGTGCGGAGTTCGTGTGAGTCGATACAGAAGTCTCTCGATGGCGTAGCGCGTCAGGAGCACATTGAAGTCCTCGCCGCGCTGCCGACAGCGATTCATCAATCGTTGCTTGACCGACTGGGCGAGAGGGTCTTTCGTTGGGGCGGCTCACACCATCGCCTCCAGATACGGCCGCATGACTTGTTCGACACGACAGATGCGGGCGTACTTCCAAATGTCGTCGATGGTTGCGCGTTTGTACCGCAGGCAATCTCGGAGTGCCTCCAGCGCCACGTCGAAGCCAATCTTGTTGCGATATCGGAAACAATCGGCAATCGTTTTCGCGACGCCATAGAGGGCCACGTTGGCCCGATCCATTCGGCGGATTTCGACGCCAGACGTAAACGCTTTGCCGGAGGCGCGGAAGAATCGCATGGGGGGATAGTCGATCCTTGGAAGCGCCGCTCGTTGGTCGATCATCATCCAGACCTCGTGAGGATTCTGCGTGCCGATCTCGTGGATGCGCAGCGCGGATAGCAGACAGATAACGCCATGAGGAACCCGTCTAGCGGCTTCGACGAGACTTACGTTTTCGGAATAGTCACCCTCGACGAGGAGGTAGACCCCCCGTCCGGACCGTTGGAGGACTCCCGCGGCGCAAAGGCGGCGGAGGTATTCGGGATGGATATCCACTTCGATCAGGTCGCGTACCCGCAGGATGCCCTTCTGGCGGGCTAGGCGAAGGATTTTTTCGGTCGTAGGATTCCTAGGAGCCATGTGTAATAGTATCGACTATTATGAACAAAAGTCAAGACATTTACACAACCGTCGAAACTCGACTTACTGCGCCCGTTCGGTAGTAGTGATCCGATAACCGCAGTGCCGGCACTCTCGCCGCCGGCGAAGCGTGTTGCCCCAGGCTTGGCGCGTGTAAATCACCCGAAAATGGCCACAGCCGCATTTTGGGCAGTGCAGCCCGCGCTGCTCGGCGGACTCTTTTTGTGGCGGTTGCAACGGCTTATTCATCTCCGCACCCCCTGCAAGGAAGACAATTTGATTCGCGGCCGCGTCGCAGGCCGCGCGTCGGTGCCGAACAGGACCGCGCCTTGGATCGATGCCGCGACCGCGCTTCCGACGACGCAGTCGAGCCAGTGGTTGTCCAAACCCTCGACGCGCAACTTCCACTCGTCAACGGTGCGCCCGCGCCCTTCCGTCTTCACCCGGTATTCGCTGGTCAGGTGCTCGGCAATGAGGCGATGCGATTCGGGTTTGCGGCCGTACAGCGACAGACAGCCGGGGTCACCCATCGGGACGGCCATGCGCGCATGCGCGAACGACTTCCAGTAGTTCGTGTCGAAGACGACATGCCGCGTGGCGCGCTTGCCGGTGGCGACTGGGATGCGCCAGTTCAGGCCGACGCGGTCGCCGCGCTTGCGCCGGTATTCCGAGAACGGAATCGACGATGCGCCGACATATCTCCCGTGGCTCGGCATCACGATGCTGGCGTATTTCGACTGCCGCGAGAACTGGTACACGACGTCCGACGAACTGCCCCAGTTGGCGTCGATCAGGCAGCGGTCGATCCGCACCATTGCGCCATCATCTCGCCGCCACTCGCGGCCGAGCGTCGCGTCGGTCAGCCGTTCGAGGCCAGCGTAGATCGCGCCCTCCAGCCCGGCGCGTGACGTGGTGCTGGCCAGCGTGCGGCGGATGTCGCGCAGCGTGAAGTACTGCTCCTTCTGCTCCGGCTCCGTGCCGTAGTCGATGACGTATCCGGTGAAGTCGTCCTCCCACGCGGCCACGAGCCAGAAAAGGGCCTTGCCCTGTACGTCGATGAACATGGTCAGCGCTGTCGCGCCGAGCGGAACTTCGCCTCGTTTCAGCCCATTGACCTTCGCGGCGATCTGGTCGGCGGTCAGCAAGTCGTCATCGACCTGCTCCTCCGGCAGAGGCTCGTTCTGGTATTCCGCCCAGAACGCCGCCTCTCCGCGATCCAGTTTCAGGTTTACGGCGTGCTGAATCGCCGATAGCTCGTCGGGATGGTGGCGCTGGGGCCAGGCGACGTTCGCGCCTTCGTCCATCGCCTCGCGGTTGACGCGGTAGAACTCCGTCGCATCCGCGATCCCGCGGTCGGCGCGCATGCCCTCGCGCCACAGCTCGGCGTACCGCGCCCACAGCGCCTCGTTGGTCGGGAACGCATAGACCATCTTCGTCCGCTCGCCTTGCCACTGCGGGTGCATATCGCGGTCGAGGATGCGGTCAGCCAGGTCATCCGGGCGCACCACGGTCAGCGTCATCAACCCGGCGATCTTGCGCCCGGGCCCGGCCAGGCCGAGGATCGCGCCGGCGAGGATGCGCTCGCGCGTGACGCACTGCGAAGGCGACCTCGCTGATTCATCGGTTTGCGGGTCGTCGATCAGGACGAGCGACGGGCGGATGCTGGAACCATCGACGCGTTTGTGCTTCATGCCGCGAATGCGTCCCGTGATGCCGGCGACCCGAATGATCGCGCCGCTGGCCCTGCTGTCCGGCATTGTCGGCAGCACGATCTCCCGCGCCGTCCAGCCGATGTGCGTCTGCTTGCCCTGGTAGAGCTGCCCACCGGCGCGCTGGTGAATCCCCTCGAGCGCCCGGATCGGGAACACGACCTCGGGGAAGTCCTCCAGCAGCAGCTCGTTGTTCTCCAGTTCCGCTTTGATTGACTCCAGCATGTTCGCAGCGTGCTCCTCGTCGCTGCCGATCAACGCCACGAACTCGCGGTGCCCGTACAGCAGCGCCCATAGGCAGGCCGTCTCGCACAGCGACGTCTTGCCGCTGCCACGCGGCATGGCCATCGCAAAGAGTCCGCCCTCGAGCACGGCCTGCTCGATCTTGGCGACGACCTTCAGATGGTCCGGCGACCACGGCAGGTGGAAGACCTGGGGGAAGTACTGTTCGCAGAAGAAGCGAAAGTCCCGCGCCGCGCGCGTCTTCCGCTCGGCATTCACGACGGCCGGCATTTCGCCGATGTCGCGCCCGGACAGCGACAGCTCGATGTTCCGCTGCCGGGCCCGCTCCTTGTGAGCGTCGTAGCCGGTCAGGCCCTCAGGCTCCGGCTTGGGCTTGTGGCGCTCGGCGACGAGCCAGGCCACGTAGCGCAGCAGATCAATGTTTCGGGGGTCAGCGGTCGACGTGATGCGCAGACCAGCACGCGTGCGATGGCGATGCAGTTGCCGCTCGCCGATGACCTCGCCCATCGGCGTGCTGTTGAGCAACTGCACGAGCTGCGTCGGCCGCAGACGACGGGGATCAATCGCCATGGCCGGACCCCTCGCCATCAAATAGGTTGGCCCAGTAGAACCATCGAGGCTTGAACACTCGGCGCACACAGCGTATACTGCACATAGCTTTCGACGCGAGTGATCTGCCCTTAACGGTTTGCGGTGACGCGCGATGAGGGACAACCCTGACAATGACGACTATTTTCATTTGTCCGGTAAATCCCCAAGTAAACCCGTTGGAAAACTGATTCGCTGGGGGTATGCGACGATGGGGGCAGTCGCCACAGTCGTCGTGGCCAAGGAATACCTGGGACTGTTCGAATTGCCGCCTGTGAAGAGTACAGTCGATTACGCAGCGTATGCAGCGTTGACAGCATCGGTTTTGCTCGTAGGAGCCTGGGTACATTTTGTCGAGCAGGACCTGCATGTCCTGAATAAATGGGTTCGAAGTAGGCGCGCCATCTTCCCAACTGGCGCACGCCAAGCTATCCAGGTCTTCGGCGTGGCCGTTGTCCTGACACTTCTGCCCGCGAGTTCGTTCCGGCCGGTCGAGTTCGCTTGTTTGGGAGCCGCGCTGTTTCTTATTAGTATCGTTGGCTTTGATCAAATCCGAAGAAACGTGATGCGTGCCGTCACTGAGACCGAGCAGATTTGCGCATCCGATCCCCGTCATAAGCGGCTGCGCGACGCGCTGGCAGTCATCAGGTGGTATTGGGCCTGTCAAGTTGGTGACCATCGGTTTATGAACCGATGCCAACAGCGCCAGATCTTGCTGGTGATCAGTTTCGCGATTGCCATTGTCGCCTTCGTGATGGGCCGGTGGCTCAACCAACCGATGCTGCTCGTTGCTGGCTACGTCTGGTGCGCTTCGGCGATCATCGCTGGAGAAGTCGTCATGTTCCTGTGGAGAGATCAGCGAGACACTCAGCTTCACGCCATCGAAGAGGAAGTAGCCGAGGCCGATGCTCGTGGCTGACCGCACGGAACTACTGCCCAACAGTAACTCAATCGTGTTCAAAAGCTCCAGCACGTGTTTCGGATGCGCTATGCGTCGGACTTCTGCTGGAGAAGTTACGTAACCTATCGCTCTCGATCGGTGTGAATTAGCCATCACGGCAAGACTTCTCCTTCACAAGCCACGCTGCGTATGCGACAAGGTTGATGCTGCCGTCCGCATTCGTCGGCGCGCCGGCGTCGACGTCCGCCTGGATCATCTCGGCCGTCACGCGCGTCCCGCCCGCGGCGTTGAGCAATCGGGCCGCGTCGGCCACGGGCAGCGCCGTGGGATTCAGGGTCGGCTTGCCATTGACATGCGACTGCGGGCCATGCCCGCCAGCCTGCGGCTGGAACGCAGAGCGTCCGTCGCATGTCAATGGCTTGTTAGGTTGGGTAAGGACATCTCCTGCCATCATGCTGCCCTCCCTACGCCTGCGGGCAGCCGGGCCGCCCACACAGGCAGTCCGTGTGCCTGACATGGCCAAATCTCGCGTCGGTACATGGAAAAGAATCTGCGAATTCCGACCGGAATTGCGGCCAGATTCGCTTGATCCCGTTCGCGGAACTTGCCCTCATGTGGGTGTACGCGATGGGCGTACCGAATGCGAAGGAGAACGAAATGACGCGAACGAACGACGTAACCAACGACCTGCGAAACCTGGCGGCGGGGACGCTGGTCGTATCCACGCTCGACGGTGAACCGGGGCGGGTTGTCGAAATCTGCACGCAGAACCGCAGCCGCACGAAGGCGATGTCCTACGTCGTCCTGACCAGCGACGGCCGCGAGATCTGGGATGTCGCGGACATCGTTCTGCCCAACAACGACTGAACGAGAGGAGCAGCGACCATGACCATCAAATGCAGAGCCAGGGAGTTCAAGACCTACGAAGAGGCGGAGGCCTACGCCAGCCAGCGGGGTGGTGCCGCGTTGAGCATGCCCGGCGGGCGGTATCTGGCGATCAGCGCCCGCGATTGCCAGCGCATCGACCGAGCCGGCGGACCGGAAACCGCGCGGTTCATCGGCCGACGGCAGCGCGGCGGGATTCGAACCATCGCGGTCGGCCGTTAGGCCGCCGCCAAGAGAGCAACGACCATGACCATTGAATACCACGCAATCGAATTCGAGACGGCCCACGAGGCCATTCAGTGGACCGAGGCCAGCGGCAAGGACATCGCGATTCTGCTCGACGGCCCCAAGGTCGCAGCGCAGGAGGATGTCGCCCGTCTGGAAGAGGCCGGCGTCGAGTTCGCGTACCTGCATGACCACGAGATGCCGGACGGCAGCCATCGGATCATGACCGTGCCGGTGAACTGAGCGATAGCGCCGCGTCGCGAGGATGCGGCAGGACCCTTTATCGAGAGGAGAGCAGCCATGAATACGAATCAGCCCAACTACTCGGCCGAGGGGATGCAGCTGCTCGAGGCCATTCAGGAATGCCTGTCGCCGCATACCACGGCGCTGGTGGCGGCCTGCGTGCGCGAGGCCGGCCGCGAGAAGTACGAGAGCGACGAAGGATGGGAGGCCAAACAGGGGGCGCAGTGGTTCGGCGAACTGCTGGCCGACGCAATCGGCGGATGGGATGCGCAGGCTCGCCTGGCTAGCGAGATCGGCATCTGAAACGTGACCACCTGACGAAAGGAGACAACGAGCATGAAGAAGAGCGACGTGAAGATCGGCGGCATCTACACCGCCAAGGTCAGCGGCCAGCTCGCGCAGGTGCGGATCGTGGCCGAGAGCCCGTACGGCGGGTGGGAGGCAACCAACGTCATCACCCATCGCAAGGTGCGGATCAAGAGCGCCCAGCGCCTGCGGCGTGAGGTGAAAGCTGCTGCTCGGCCGCCCGTCGAGCAGGCCGAGGTGGCCGAGCCGGAGCTCGACCCAGACCGCTGCGCGACGACGCGCTGTCGGGGCACACCCGTCATGACCTACCTCGAGCGCCCCATGTGCCAGAAATGCTGGGAGCGGCATTGCAGCGAAGAACAGCCAAGCGAAGTGATTGAAACGGCGGGCGACGCGTGTCGCCCGGCTGAGGAACAGGAAACCCCAGAACAGGAGAACGTCATGTCCAAGAAGAAGTCCAACAAGAAGCAGTCCAAAGCCCATCCCGTGGCGACGAAGGCCAAGCGCGACAAGAAGGTCGCGACGCTCAAGGTGAAGGCGACGGCCGAGCAGAAGCCCAAACGTGTCAGCGCCCTCGACGCCGCCGCAACGGTCTTGAAGAAGGCCGGCAAGCCCATGCATGCCCAGGAACTGATCGCCGCGATGGCCGACCAGAACCTTTGGAAGAGCCCCGGTGGTAAGACGCCGCACGCCACGCTCTACGCCGCCATGATGCGCGAGGCCCGCGACAAGGGACGCGACGCCCGCTTCCGCAAGGTCGACCGTGGGCAGTTTGAGTTCGTCGGCTGACGACATTTCGATCAGTTCTCCAACGCCTCGGCACCGACCGGGGCGTTGTTCCGGCAGGAAGTCCGCCGGGCCGGTAAGAAACGACCGTTGCGCAGTTGACTGGACTAAGAAACGATCTTTTCTTAGACTAGACCTCTCAGAAAGGAGCGTTTCATTGCAATGCGCCGCATAACCGGCACCTATCACACGACCACAACCGCTGGCGAGGCAGTTAACGCCTTTGTGCCGCATCCGCTGCCTCCCCGAAGCCCAGCCTTGCACGTGACCGGAGAGATCGAGCGCCTTCATGCCCAGGCGCTGACCGGCTTGGCGCGCTTGGAGGTGGCCGGTCGCATGGTCCCCAGCACTAACTGGTTTCTGTACGGATTCGTGCGCAAGGAGGCGGTGATCTCGTCTCAGATCGAAGGGACGCAAGCGACGCTTCGGGAAGTGGTAACGTTCGAAGCGACCAAGCAAGCCAAGAGGCCGCACGACGTAGAAGCGGTTTGCAACTATGTAGATGCGATCAACTACGCGCGTGGCGAGGTGGCAAAGCCAAAGGGACTTCCGTTGAGTACTCGCCTTTTGTGCGAGAGCCATCGCCGCCTCATGAAGGGCGTGCGCGGCGCGGACAAGGCTCCCGGCGAGATTCGGCGCACACAGAACTGGATTGGCGGCACGCGCCCCGGAAATGCCAGGTTCATTCCGCCTCCACCCGAGCAGGTAGGCAAGGTGATGTCGCAGTTCGAACGCTGGCTTCACAGCGACGATCCGTTGCCTCCACTCATCAAGGCTGGACTGGCGCACGTCCAATTCGAGACGATCCATCCGTTCCTCGACGGCAATGGGCGCATCGGGCGATTGTTGATCGCGCTGCTTTTGGAACATTGGGAACTCATGCCCAGCCCGCTGCTGTATCTCAGCCTGGCATTCAAGCGGCATCAAAGTGATTACTACGCCCGCCTGGCCGCAGTCCGATCCAATGGCGATTGGGAAGGATGGACGGCTTTCTACCTCCGCTGCGTCCGTGAAGCCGCTGACGATGGCGTCAATGTCGCCGGCGGTCTGTTCGAACTGCTCGGCAGGGACCGGCGACGATTGGCATCGAACAAACGCGCAACGGTCGCTGCGATCCAACTTCTTGATGTGCTTCCGGACCATCCCGTCGTGACCACGGCGCGAGTAGCCCAGTTGCTGAAGATTACCGCGCCCACTGCGCGGAAGGCCGTGGATGTCGCCGTCGAGGTCGGCATCCTCCGCGAGATCAGCGGGAAGGCGCGGGATCGTGTCTTCGCCTATCACAAATTCCTCCAGACCCTGACCGGCGATGAATCCTGATCAGCACACAGCCGATTGAACCGCAGGCAACCGTTCCGCCTTTCGGCCCGTGAACTTCGACCACCTCTCCACAATCACATCGCAATACAGTGGGTCGAGTTCCATCAAAAACGCCCGACGCCCCGTCTGCTCAGCCGCGATCAGCGTCGAACCGCTGCCGCCGAAGAGGTCCAGCACGTTTTCGCCCGCCCGCGACGAATACTGCATCGCCCGCACGGCGAGCTCGACGGGCTTCTCGGTCAAATGGACCATCGACTGCGGGTTGATCTTCTTGATCGGCCAGACGTCCACAGCGTTGGTCGGGCCAAGGAAGACGTGGGCCGCGCCCTCGCGCCATCCGTAGAAGCACCACTCGTGGTTGCCCATGAAGTCCTTGCGCGTCAGGACCGGATGCTCCTTGACCCAGATGATCGCCTGCGAGAAGTACAGTTCGCAGGCCTTGAGTACGGGCGGGTAGTTGCCGCAGTTGGCGTAGCCGCCCCAGATGTAGAATCCTCGTCCCGGCGCGAGCGCGCGGGCGATGTTCCCGAACCAGGCGTGTAGCAGTCGGTCGAACTCGGCATCGCTCACAAAGTCGTTGGCCAGCGGGCGGTCCTTGGGACGCAGCTTGGCGTGCGTGGGCTTGGCGCTGGGATTTCGAGCGTGGTCAAACGCCTGGTGATGGCCGCGCATCGCTGCGCCGGACTCAAATGAACTCAGCCCGGCGGCGATGGCGTTGTTGCTGCGCGGCTCGACCCGCACGTTGTACGGCGGGTCGGTATTCACCAGATGGATTGACGCGCCGTCGAGTAACAGGTCCACGTCGGCGGCGCTGCTGGAGTCTCCGCACAGCAACCGATGATCGCCCAGCACCCAGAGGTCGCCCGGCTGCGTTACCGCCTCGTCCGGCGGCTCGGGCACGTCGTCCGGGTCGGTTAGCCCCTGCTTCACGCCGGGATCGAGCAGCATCGCCAGCTCGTCGGCGTCGAACCCCAGCAGGGACCAGTCGATGCCGGCATCCTTTAGCTCGGCCAACTCGATCGGCAGCAGCTCGAGGTTCCATTCCGCCAGCTCGGCGGTCTTGTTGTCCGCGATGCGGTACGCGCGAATCTGCTCCGGCGTCAGGTCTGTGGCGACGTGGACCGGCACCTCGGTCATGCCGAGCTTCATTGCCGCGCGGTAGCGCGTATGCCCGCAGACGATGACGCCGTCGCCATCGACGACAATCGGTTGGCGAAACCCGAAGCGCCGAATCGACTCGGCGACGGCGTCCACCGCCGCATCATTGATGCGAGGGTTCTTCTCATACGGTTTAACCGCGGCCAGCGGCCGCAACTCGATTATCATCTCGTGACCTCCGTGTCATCTTTGGAC